>NZ_UGGU01000003.1:321245-642491 GCF_900450765.1 Fusobacterium necrogenes
ATGGAGGTAAATTTATATGTCATTAATTGGAAAAAAAATAAACGAATTTAAAGCAACTGCTTATCAAAATGGAGATTTTATAAATGTTACTAGTGATAACTTAAAAGGAAAATGGTCAGTAGTAGTATTTTATCCAGCAGATTTTACATTTGTATGTCCTACTGAATTAGAGGATTTAGCTGATCATTATGAGAAATTTAAAGCTGAAGGGTGTGAAGTTTACTCTGTGTCAACAGATACTCACTTCGTACATAAAGCTTGGCACGATACATCAGATAGAATTAAAAAAATTCAATTCCCAATGGTAGCTGATCCTACTGGAAAAATTTCTAGAGAATTTGAAGTTTTAGTAGAAGAAGAAGGATTAGCTTTAAGAGGAAGTTTTGTAATTAATCCAGAAGGAGTAGTAGTAGCTTATGAAGTACATGATATGGGAATTGGAAGAGAAGCAAGTGAACTTCTAAGAAAATTACAAGCAGCTAAATTTGTAGCTGAGCATGGAGAAGTTTGTCCAGCTAAATGGAAGCCTGGAAAGGAAACTTTAAAACCTTCTATAGATTTAGTAGGTAAGCTATAATTAAAGTTGGATGTGAAAGCCTATGAATAGATTATATGATATGATAGTAATAGGTGGAGGACCTGCTGGTTTAACAGCAGGTCTATATGCTGGAAGAGCTAAATTAGATACACTTATTATAGAAAAAAGTGTTCCAGGTGGACAAATTACAGTAACTAATGAAATAGTTAATTATCCTGGAATAATAGAGACCACTGGAACTAAATATGGAGAGACACTTAAACAACAAGCTTTAAATTTTGGAGTTGAGTTTCTTTTAGATGAAGTTATAGATATGGATTTCTCTAATGATATTAAAGTTATAAGAACTAAATCTGGAGAATATCATGCTTTAGCAGTTGTAATAGCAACAGGAGCCTCACCTAGAAAGTTAGGATTTCCTGGCGAAAAGGAATATGAAGGAAGAGGAGTGGCATATTGTGCTACTTGTGATGGAGAATTCTTTACAGGTATGGATGTATTTGTAATAGGAGCTGGATTTGCAGCAGCAGAAGAGGCAATATTCTTAACAAGATTTGCTAGAAAAGTAACTGTAATAGCTAGGGAGCCAGAATTTACTTGTGCAAAGTCGATAGCTGAAAAAGTGCTATCACATCCTAAAATAGAAGTTAAATTTAATACTGAAATTTTAGAAGCAACTGGGGATGTACAGTTAAGACAAGCTAAATTTATAAATAATGTAACAAAAGAGATTACAGATTTTAAAGCTGCTGACGGAGAAAGTTTTGGGATATTTATTTTTGTCGGTTATGCCCCACAAAGTAAATTATTTGAAAATCATATAGAAATTGATAAGTTTGGATTTATTCCAACTGATGAAGATATGATGACTAATATACCTGGAGTTTTTGCTGCTGGAGATATTAGACCTAAGAAACTGAGACAAGTAGTGACTGCTGTTTCTGATGGAGCTGAAGCTGCTTTTAATATAGAAAAATATATAGTAGAATTAAGAGAAAAATTAGGAATACATAAAGAAGAGACTCAAATTGAAAAAACTTCTAAAGTTGAAGAAAAAACTCAAGAATTTTTGGATTCACATTTAAAAGAACAGTTAGCTGAGGTTGTAAAAAGATTTGATAGCCCAATTGAACTAGTAGTTATAAAAGATACAAATGAACAATCTTCGGAAATGTATAGTATAGCAAAAGAAATATCTTCTGTTTCTGATAAATTAAGACTTTCATCTTATAATTTAGGTGAAAATTTAGAATTAGAAAATAAGATAAAACTTAATAAAGTTCCAACTATTGCTATTTTAGATAAAGATGGAAATTATTCTGGAATAAAATATGCTACAATGCCAGGAGGACATGAGTTGAATTCATTTATTCTTGCTATGTATAATGTAGCTGGACCTGGCCAAAAAATTTCGGAAGATACTTTAAGTAAAATTCAAAGTATTAAGAAAAATATAGATATAAAAATAGGAATTTCATTGAGTTGTACTAAATGTCCTGACACTGTTCAAGCAGCTCAGAGAGTAGCAATAGAAAATGATAATATTCAAGTTGAAATAATTGACGTCTTCTCTTTTAAAGATTTTAAAGATAAGCATCAAATCATGAGTGTACCTGCAATGGTAGTCAATGATGAAAAAGTTTATTTTGGAAGTAAGTCTATTGAAGAAGTTTTAGAAAGTATTCTATAATATATTCACAAAAATAAAAAGCTTGAGAGATAAAAAAGTTTTACTAAGTCGCCATATAGACGATTAAAAGTAAAACTTTTTTATTTTATATAGGCTAAATTTTATTGACTTTTATTTTTTTTTATTATAAGATATCTGTGATTTTAAATATTTTTATATTTACTACTAAGAATTGGTCTAACTCTGAAAATATTTTTATACTAATATTAATCTTAAAATTGAGGAGAGATGCTTATATGGCAAAAGTAGTATTGAAAAAATTAGAAAAAAAATATCCAAATAAATTTAGAGCTGTACATGGAATAGATTTAGAGATTAAAGATGGTGAGTTTATGGTGTTTGTTGGACCATCTGGATGTGGAAAATCAACTATTCTTAGAATGATAGCTGGTCTTGAAGAAGTGACTTCTGGAGAAATTTTAATAGAAGATAAGTTAGTTAATAATTTAGAGCCTAAAGATCGAGGAATAGCCATGGTTTTTCAAAATTATGCCTTATATCCTCATATGACTGTGTATGAAAATATGGCTTTTGGACTTAAAATGTCAAAAATTTCTAAAGATGAAATAGATAGAAGAGTCAAGGAAGCAGCAGAAAAATTAGAAATAACACAATTATTAGATAGAAAACCAAGTGAGATATCTGGAGGGCAAAAACAAAGAGTAGCAATTGGAAGAGCAATTGTTAGAAAGCCTAATGTATTTTTATTTGATGAACCATTATCTAATTTAGATGCAAAATTAAGAGCATCAATGAGAGTAAAAATAATTCAACTACACAAAGATCTAAAAATACAAGGAAAAACTTCTACAATGGTATATGTTACGCATGATCAAACAGAAGCAATGACAATGGGAGATAGAATTTGTGTACTAAATACTGGGAGAGTAATTCAAGTAGATACTCCACTAAATTTATATCATAATCCAGTGAATAAATTTGTTGCAGGTTTTATTGGATCTCCGGCTATGAATTTTTTAGATGGAACTATTGTGGAACATGAAGGAAAAATAGTTTTTATATTTGGAAAAACTCTTCTTCTTTTATTTCCTGAAAATAAAGCTATAAAACTAAAAAAATATATTAATAAAAAGGTAATATTAGGAATTAGACCAGAAAATATAGGAACTAGATTTAGTCATTATAATGTAGAAAAAATTAATTTTGTGAAAGGTACTATAAAAGTGGTTGAATATATGGGAAATGAAGAGTTTATACATTTTTCTATTGAAGGAATAGATATTATTTCAAGAGTAGAAGTAAAAAAAAATGAAAATACAAAATATAAAAAAGTTGAAGATTTTTATTTTGATATGGATAAAATTCATATATTTAATTTTGAGACAGAGGAAAGTATCAAGTTATAGACGTATTTGTTATATTTAAAATGGGAAGAAAGATAAATATATAAAATTTCTTCCCAATAAAAGTTATAGTTTAGAGATTTTTTCATTTTGGAATCTATTCATTTTGATAAAAAAATTATATAAGAATTTTAATTCTTCTTCTGTAAAATTTTCATATAAAAATTTATAAAAGCTATCTTCGACTTTTTTGATTTTATCGTAGATATCATTGTATGCAAGCTCTCCATTTTTGGTAAGTTCAATATAGATTTCTTTTTTATTTTCATCTTTTTGATAAGTTTTTATATAATTAAGAGTAAGTAGCTTTTTTATTACTTTACTTGTATATCCCTTACTATTTTTTATTTTTTTAGATAATTGAGTGAGATTAATTTTTTCACTAGAACCAATATAGTAGATAAAATTATAATCTGTTAAATTCAATTCCTTATTTAAACTGTTTTTTAACATAGTAGTATACTTTTCATTAACGTAGATAAATTCTTGCATCTCCAGATAGATTTCAGGTATATAACCTTCTCCTTTATCACTTTTTAAAAAATCTTTATAAAATTCCTTACTATCTTCAATTAAAGTAAAAAATTTTTTAATAACTTTATTTGAAATTTTTTACACCTTCTTTCCATTTTTGATAGTTTCTTAGGAAACATTATAACTTAAATACTTATATATTTCAAGATTTTTCTAGTAGATTAGGTTATATGTATTATTTTAGTATTGTTTCTAAGGCAACTATTTTTTTAAGTTCAATTTGTGGTATACAATTCATTTTCAAGATATTGACTTATAAAATATAGTTCAGTATACTTATTATGTAAACATAATTTATAGGGAGGAATAATTTCATGAAAAAAGGATTTTCTATCTTACAAAGAGTAGGTAGAGCTTTTATGCTTCCAATAGCTGTATTACCAATGGCAGGTATACTTTTGGGAGTTGGAGGAGCTTTCACTTCAAAAGCTGTTATTGATACATATCATCTTACATTTTTAGAACCAGGAACTGTATTAAATAAAATACTTGTTTTATTTTCTAACTCAGGTTCTTTTGTTTTTGCAAATCTTTCAGTTATATTTGCTGTTGGAGTTGCTATTGGACTTGCTAATCAAAATAAAGAAACAGCAGCTTTATCTGGACTATTAGGATTTTTACTTTTTCATACAGTGATTGGAACTGTTTTAGGATTTATGGGGTATACTGCTGATACTACAACTGTTCAAGCTTTTATGGATTCAGGTTTTTCTTATGATATAGCAGTAGGTAAAGCAGCACTATATACTAAAGAACTTGGTATTTTTACATTGCAAACTGGTGTTCTTGGTGGTATTATTTGTGGTTGTGTTTCAGCTATGATTACTAATAAATTTTCTAACAAGACATTACCTGATTATCTTGCTTTTTTTAGTGGAAATAGATTAGTTCCAGTATTGACAATGGTATTCTTTATTCCATTAGGAGTAATTGTTCCTTTCATTTGGCCTGCAATATTTGCTGGAGTTGTTAAAGCTGGAGCAGCTTTTACAGCTATGGGACCTATTGGAACTTTCCTTTATGGATTTACTGCTAGACTTTTAAATGTATTTGGACTTCATCATGCTGTATATCCTCTATTCTGGTATACAGAGTTAGGTGGAACTATGGAAGTAGCTGGACAACTAGTTGCTGGTGGTCAAAGAATTTTCTTTGCTCAGCTTGCTGATCCTACAGTTGTTCATTATTCAGCAGATGCTACAAGAACAATGACAGGTGGATTTTTACCTATGATGTTTGGATTACCAGCAGCAGCATTTGCTATGTATAGATGTGCTGATGCAAGTAATAAGGCAAAAGTAAAAGGAATTTTAGCCTCAGCTGCTCTTACAGCTTTTTTAACAGGTATTACAGAACCACTAGAATTTACTTTCTTATTTGTTGCTCCACCTCTTTATGTAATACATGCCTTTCTTGAAGGTGTGGCATATGGAGTTTTACACTTCTTAAATGTTGCTGTAGGAATTACTTTCTCAAGAGGAATAATAGATTTTACTTTCTTTGGACTATTACAAGGTATGGCTAAAACTTCATATCAATGGATTCTAATACTTGGACCATTTTATTCTATCATCTACTATTTTATATTCAAATTTATGATAGAGAAGTTTAATTATAGTACTCCTGGAAGAAATGAAGCTGAAGCTAAACTTTACACTAGAAAAGATTACCAAGGTAATAGTAGTGATGATTTAACTGATGATATAGTAGAAGCTTTAGGTGGAGTAGAAAATATTAAGGGAATAGATGCTTGTATCACAAGACTTAGAGTCACTGTAAAAGATAGCTCTAAAGTTGCCCCTGATTCTAGATGGAAAGAATTAAAATCTCAAGGTGTAATTAGAAGTGGAGAGGGAGTTCAAATTATCTATGGAACTCAAGCTGAAATTTATAAAAATAAAATAATTAAAAAATATGGATTATAATTAAATTTTTATATTATTTAAAAAAATCCAGAAAGATTTTTCTCTCTGGATTTTTTTATCTAATTTCTACAAATTCCTTGCTCTTTTGCTAACTTTTCAACTGCACTTGCTACTGCTTCTGCTACTCTCTTATCAAAAGCATCTGGTATTATATAATCTTTTCTTAATTCTTCTGGTTTTATTAAAGAAGCTAACCCTTCTGCTGCTGCTATTTTCATCTCTTCAGTTATCTTTTTAGATTTAGCTCTCAATGCTCCCTTAAATAATCCTGGGAAAACTAATACATTATTTATTTGGTTAGGATAATCTGACCTTCCTGTTCCTACTATTGCTGCCCCTGCTTCTAGTGCATCTTCTGGCATAATTTCAGGAGTCGGATTTGCCATAGCAAATACTATTGCATCTCTATTCATACTTCTTACCATATCTTTAGATAATAAGTTTGGTGCTGACACTCCTACAAATACATCTGCCCCTACTATTGCTTCAGCAAGTCCTCCAGATATATCTTGAGAATTTGTAATCTCAGCTAACTCTTTTTTAGAGAAATCATATTTATCTTTATCACTTCTTCTTAAGATTCCTACTCTATCAACAGCTATTACCTCTTTAGCTCCTAATTTTTTTATAAGTTTTATAATAGAACTTCCAGCTGCTCCTGCTCCGTTTACAACTACTTTTATATCTTCAACTTTTTTATTTACAACTTTTAAAGCATTAATAAGACCAGCTGCTACAACTATTGCAGTACCATGTTGATCATCGTGGAATACTGGAATATCTAATTCCTCTTTTAATCTTGTTTCTATCTCTATACATCTAGGAGCTGAAATATCCTCTAAATTTATTCCACCAAGACCTGGAGCAATTAATTTTACTGTTCTAATTATCTCTTCAGTGTCTTTAGTATCTAAGCATATAGGAATTGCATCTACATCTCCAAACTCTTTAAATAATACACATTTTCCTTCCATTACAGGTAAAGCTGCTTCTGGTCCTATATCCCCTAATCCTAATACTGCTGTTCCATCAGTTACTACTGCTACTAAATTTCCCTTTGAAGTATATTTATATACATCTTCTTTATTACCTGCTATTTTTCTACAAGGTTCTGCTACCCCTGGAGAATAAGCTAAACTTAAATCATCTCTATTTTCTACATTTACTTTAGAAACTACTGATAATTTTCCTTTACTTTTCTCATGTAATTCTAATGATTTTTCATATACATCTGCCATTTTTTCCTCCAGTTATTATTATTTCTTTTTAGTAATATTTTATTTTTTTATAGTACATTGATTTTTATTTTATTTATTATGAAAATATCTTTTTATCTACTATCATTCCTCCACCTAAAACAAAATCTTTATAATAGATTACAAGATGTTGTCCTGGGGCATTTTGAACATTTTCCTCAAAATATTCAAAATATATTTTTTCATTTTCTGCTATGACTTTTCCTTCAGCACCAAAACTAGAAAATCTTGGTCTTCCTATAACTTTTTTCTCCATTATTTTTTCTAATTCAATAGGGGATTTAAAATCAACTAGTTCCACTCTTTTTCTAGCTAATTCATTATATTCTCCTAAAGTTATCTCATTTTTCTCTGGATTTATAGCAGTTATAAAATATGCTCTTGGAAGTTTTAAATTGAGTCCTCTTCTCTGTCCAATAGTATAAAGTTGATATCCCTTATGTTCTCCCATTATATTTCCATCTTTATCTATAAATTTTCCTCTTTTGATACTATCTCCTAAATTTCTCTTTAAAAAATCTATATATCCTATCTTAGCAAAACATATTCCCTGACTATCTTTTTTATTATGTATCTCTAGTCCAATATTTTTTCCAATCTCTCTTATTTCACTCTTAGTGTATTTAAAAAGAGGAAAAAGAAGTCTTGAAATCTTGTCACTATCCAATCTATATAACATATAACTTTGGTCTTTTTTACTATCTTCTGCTTTCTTTAAAAGTATCTTATCAAACTCTTCATTATATTCTGTAGAACAATAATGTCCAGTTGCTACATAGTAAACTTTCTCCTCATCTGCTATGTCAAAAAGTATTTTCATCTTAACTCTCTCATCACAAATTACACAAGGAGAAGGAGTTATTCCTTTAGAATATCCATTTAAAAAATTATTAACTACCTCTTTTTGAAAAATATCCTCAATATCTATAACCCTATGCTTTATATTAAAAAAATTAGCTACTCTTTTAGCTGAATCTATCTCTTCTTTTAAGCTTTCCTCTTTCTTATGATTCAAAGTAACTCCTATTACTTCATATCCTTGTTTTAGAAGTAGATATACAGAAATTGAAGAGTCTACTCCTCCACTCATCCCTAATACAACTTTTTTTCTGTTCATTAATCATCTCCTATTTTTTTATATGAATCTCTCCAATATTAAACAGTCTCTCTTTTCCAGCTATCTCTACTTTTAATCTTCCATCATAGGCTATATCTTTAGCTATTCCACTTCCTAATGATTCTCCATATTTTATTATTTCTATTTCTTTTCCTTTTAAATAGTTGTATGAGTTTATCTCATTTAACACATACTCCCAATTTTCAGAGAAATATTTTTTAAACTCATTTATTATACAAAAAATTATATCTTCAGTAGAATAAAATTTTCCTGTTATATTTTTTAATGATGTAGCTTTATCTTGAGCATAACCAAAATCATCATTATTAACATTAACCCCTATACCTATTATAAAGAAATCTCTTATTTTTTCCACTAAGATACCACATATTTTTTTATCTTGTAGATAAATATCATTAGTCCATTTAAATTTATAATCTAAGTTCTCTATTTTCTTTAATCCACCCAATACTGATATTCCAGCTATTAATGGCAATCTCATATACTCTTCTAAAGAGAGATTTTTATCTTCTTGAAGAGTAAATGAAAAAATTGCCATTCCCTCATTGGATACCCATACATTTCCACGACGCCCTACTCCTGCTGTTTGAGTTTTAGCAATTACACAATCATAATTTTTTAAATCTTCTCTTTCTTTTAAATATTTATTTGTAGAATCTATCTCATCAAATCTAAATATTCTCATATCTCTCCTTAGTATAATAAAATTCAAGAGTGAACAAGATTGAAAAGAATAAATAGAGCAAGTCAGCAAAAGCGAACGCTAAAGAACATAATTGTTTGAGTGAAACGAGTTTTATGTTTTTAGTGAGCTAAGCCATACTTGCTCCTTATTCTTTGAACAAAATTCATTCTTGAATTTTTTTTATTTTTACATATATCTTATATAAAGATATATTGTTCCTACTAATAATGTTTCAAAAGCTATTAATCCTCCAAATTTGAAGAACTTTATAAAATCTATTTTACATCCAGCTTTACTTGCAGCTCCTACAGCCACAACATTTGTTGCTGAACTAAGTATTGTTATATTTCCACCTAAACAAGAACCAAATGATAATGCCCACCAAAAAGCTTGAGTATTTCCTAATCCGTCAAATGATGGAATCATTACTCCTAAAATTTTTGAAACAGTAGCAGCATTTGCAACATTTCCTATGATAGAAGTAAAAGCAGCTGATAACCAAGTTACTGCTATTACAGCCATATCAAATTTTCCCTCTGTTAAGTGAATAATTTTATCTCCTATTATATCTATAATATTTAGATTTTCTATTCCTCTAATCATCATAAATAATCCAATGAAGAAAAATAAAGTTTCCCATTCTACATGTTCTAAAATCTCTTTTGGATTTCTCTTAGCAATAATTACTAAAAATATTGCTCCTGATAAAGAAATTATAGCTAATCCTTTATTTATAAAGTTATTTAATATAAATCCAACAAGTACAAGAGCAAATATTACCGCTGCTTGTCGTAGAAGTTTCTGATCTTTCAAACTTCTTGAAGAGTCTAATTCCATAATTCTTGCTTTTAGCTCATTAGAGACATTCATATGTCTACCATAGATTAGATATACATTAATTATTAAAATAATCATAGCTATAATTGACATTGGAGCTGTATTCAATAGGAAAGAGTTAAAACTTAGGCCTCCTTCTGCTCCTATAATCAACTGTGTAGGATCTCCAATTAGTGTGGCAAGCCCACCAATATTTGCAGACATTACTTCAGTAATAACAAAAGGAAATGGATCTAGTTTTAGTTGTTTAGCTAATAAGATAGACACAGGAGCCATAAGTAAAATTGTAGTAACATTATCTAGAAAAGCTGAACACAAAGCTGTCACTACTGCTAGTAAAACTACTAATCTAAAAGGTTCCCCTCTTACTAATTGAGCTACCTTAATAGCAAACCACTGGAATACTCCTGTTTCAGATACAAGATGTACAATTATCATCATACCAATTAAAAGAAATAAAATTTCAAGTCTTTCGGATACAGCTTCTAAAGCATCTTCTTCATTGATTATTCCTATCAATGCCATGATAAGTCCACCTATCATAGTTGCCCAAGCTTGAGGTATTTTTTCTGTTATCATCAAGTAGAAAACTGAAACAAAAACTACTAATCCTATTACTATATATATCATTTTTTATTGTCCTCCTTAAATATATCCCCCCACTATTTTAATTTAGATTTACTATATATGTAAAACTTTCTTGATGATATCTGATCTTTTTATCATTCCATAGTATTTTCCATCATCAACTACATATAGTCTAGTTATTCCTTTATTTACCATAATGAAGCAGATTTCCATTATAGGAGTTTTTCTATCAATAATAATTTCATTAGAAACTCTATATAAATTTTTAATAGTAACTTTTGATTCATTTACTAAATATTCTTCAAAGGGTTCTCCAACTGTCAAAAAATTTAAATCACCCATGAGTGAGAGATATTCAGGCATACCATAATCTATAAGTTCTCTTTCTGTTATTTCACCTAAGAATCTTCCATTTTTATCAACTACTGGAAGTCCACTTGTTTCTTCTAATATAAGTCTTTTTGCAATTTCTTCTAAAGTATTATCTGGTGTAGCAGGTTCTATATCTGGACTAAGTACATCTTCAGCTACGATTTTATGCTCGAATTCTATATTTGCTTCATGAAAATATTCTATAACTTTTTTAGAATTTCTTTCTTTTCTGATTTTTTCTAAAAGTTTAGGTTGTTTTAATACAAGTTTTGATACGGCACTCATAACCTTTAGAATATTTTTATTTTTTAATACATCAGAGATTATTAAGAATACTAAATCTACTTTATCGCTTTTATTAGTTGCTGCTATTTCACTCTCTATTGGATTATCTAATAATCCTATTGCTACAATAAAATCATTAAAATTTTCTATTCTAGCATGAGGAATAGCTATTCCGCTTCCTATTCCAGTTGAAATCTCTCTCTCTCTCTTGATAATTGCTTCTTGGATAAGAGCTTGAGAAGCTTTTACTTTTTTATCTTTTTCAGCAATTCTTTCTACCATTTCCACTATTATCTCTTCTGGATTTTTTCCCTTCAAATCAGTAAGGATAAAATTAGGATCTAGGTAACTTGAAAATTTCATAATTTTCACTCTCCTTAATAAAATTTGTAATATTAAGCAATTAACTTGAAAATACAAAAGAGAGTGTGTAATTAAAAATCACAACAGCCTCTCTTTTATTTTTAAATATCTACTAGTATACTCCTATTTCATAAAATAAGCAAACTTTTATTTTGTAATATTATAAATATTCTTTAGATTATTTTAGGTATTATAGTAAAGCCATATACAGGACCTGAATGTGAGCCAATAGTAGCTCCTATTTCAAGTCTTCCTTTATATTCTACTTTATTATTTCCAACTTGTTGATTCTTTATTTCATCAGCACTAGAGAGTTCTTTACGAGTTCCTCCCCAAGTCGTATAAAGTAACATACTTGTTTTTTTACTTTCAGTTTTTATTAATCTTTCTATATATCCAAAAGCTCCTGCTTCTCCAAAAGCTTTTCCTTGTACAGAAATTTCTCCATTTTCTAGTTTCAATATAGGTCTTACTTTTAAAAAACCGCCTATTATGGAGGAAGCTCTCCCTATTCTTCCACCTTTTTCTAGGTAATTTATATCATTTACAACGAAATAAAGTTTTATTTTATCTTGCAATTGCTCTAATCTGGTTAAAATATTTTCTACATTTTCTCCATCTTTAGCCATTCTGGCTGCTTCTAATACTTGATATCCTAAAGACATAGCCACACCCTTAGAGTCAACAATTATTATATCTTCTCCTCTAGAGAGCATTCCTTTAGCAACTCTAGCAGCTTGTTGTGTTCCACTTAATTTACTTGAAATATGAATAGAAATAATTTTTTTATATCCTTTTTTGAATAGTTTTTCATATATTTCTCTGAATTCTGCAGGAGATGGTTGAGAAGTTTTCGGAATAATTGACTCTGTAGTAACTCTTTTCCAAAAATCTCTTTTACTTAAATCAATACCATCTTTAAAATAATCATCTCCAATTTTTATTTTGAGTGGAATAATATCAATATTTAATCCTAACATGAGCTCTGGTGTTAAGTCAGAAGTAGAGTCTGTTACAATGGCTATTTCTGGAAGAGATAGGTCTCTTTGTTCTATGTACATATAGTAATGATAGTTTTCTTGTTCTACAAATAACTCGGTTTTATCTATATTTTGTAATTTTTCAAATATTGCATTTATCTCTTTTTTTGATTCTTTTCCATATGAAATAGTTAAATTAAGACTATCATCAGAAATATATTTATTAAATAATATTTCAAGTAATTTATTTAGATTTTGGTTTTTTTCTTTAATTTTACCATTTATAATGGCTATAAAATCTCCAGTATTAATAGAAATATCTTCTATTTTTGTATCTCTAATAGCTTGGGTTATCTCTATAGAATAATTATTTTTCATTTTTTCAAGAGTAAATTCAAGTTTATCTTCTTTATTTTTGACGATATAGTATCCTTCTAGCATAGTTTTGGTTTCTATTACAAGAATCTCTTTTTTGGCTCTTTCTGCAGCTATTTTAGCTGTAGATATTATATTTTTATTATTAGGTAAAATAATTATTCTATTAGCTTGTATTTTTTTTATTCCTTCTTCTATATCTAAAACACTAGGATTTTGAGTTTGACCTCCTATTAATACAGCAGTAGCTCCAGCTTCAATATAATACTCTCCTAATTTTTTGTTGTCTACAATAGCAAAATAAGCAATCTCCTTGGAATTTTCATTTCTTATTATATACTTACTATTATCTTTTATTTCTTTTTCACTTATCAGAAGATTTTTATGTTGGAAAAGCATATTTTCTATTTTTATGTTATTAAGTTGTCCATACTTTATAGCTATTTCTAAAACTTGTCCAGGATTATTTGTATGAATGTGTGTTTTTGTCTTGTGAGTGGTTTGAGCACAAACCATAGAATCTCCAAAAGTACTTATCTCTTTTTTATATCCTTCTAAATCAAATGTCCCTTCTTCTATAATAAACTCTGTACAATATCTAAATTTTATATCTTGAGGTTCCTGTAAAGTATATTCCATTCTTTCTTTTCTTTTTGCTTGAGATTGTACTATTCTTTCTAGGTCTTTTAACATTTCAGGGTCTGTTACAGATTTTTCAAATCCCTCAAGTACATAGAAAATACCTTTTCCTCCTGCATCTACTACTCCTGCTTCCTTTAATTTTGGTAAAAGATTAGGAGTTTCTTCTACAGCTTCTTTAGCTACATTTTTTAAATATACTAGGAAAAGAATAAAATCATTTTTATCTCCTTGATACATTGCAGCTTCTTCAGCCACTCTTCTAATAACAGTTAGCATGGTTCCTTCAACTGGTTCAGATACAGCTTGATAAGCTCTTTCTTTTGCTGTACTAAAAGCTTTTATAACATCATTTACTGTCACTTCTTCTTTGTCTTCAATTGAGCTCAAAAAACCTTGTATAATCTGAGAAAGAATTGTTCCTGAATTTCCTCTAGCACCTAAAAGAATAGCTTCAGATACTATTTCTACTAATTCTTTCATATTAGGCTCGTGATTTAATTTTACTAGTTCATTTTCAACAGCTTGCAGTGTCATTGACATATTAGTTCCTGTATCTCCATCTGGAACAGGATAAACATTTAAATCATTCAAGACGTCAGCATATTTTGAAAGCCATCTACTTGCTGCTATTAAAAGTTTTGTCAATCTCATTGAGTTTAATACTTTTATTTCCAATTTCATATAAAATTTTTACCTCCAATGGTTATTAGAATGTAGGAGGATTTACAACCCATATAGCTCTTGTTGGCTTATCTGTATTATTTTTAAATCTATGTTTTTGACTAGATTTAAAATATAGGCTGTCTCCCTCATTTAAACTATGAATCACATCATCTATATATACATCTAATTTTCCTTCTACTATATAAATAAACTCTTCCCCATGATGACTATAGTAACTTCTTCCACTTTCTCCATATGGCCCTATTTCATATAGAATAGGTTCCATTGCTTTATCGACATTTGAGGCTGTTAAAAGAGCCATTTTCGTATTAGAGTCGAGACTTTCTATGTATTTTCTATTATCTTTTCTAACAAGTTCAGTATTATGTCTTTCTTCTTCATCTTCTATAAGATAACTTACTTTTACGTCTAGTGAAGTAGCAATTTTTTTTAAATTTTCAATAGAAGGAGATGCTTTTCCTTGCTCTATTTGAGATAAAAAACTTGCTGATAATTCTACTTTCATAGCTAATTCTCTCAAAGATAACCCTTTATCATTTCTACTCTTTTTTATTCTTTCTCCTATACTGCTCATTTATCACACATCCTCGTTTAATATTTTTATCAAAGTAAAAAGAGTATGAGAGACTGTTTTTTCTCTAATTTTACTTCGATCTCCTTTAAATACTCTTTTCTCTATATATACTTTATCTCTGATTCTTATTCCCATATATACAAGCCCTACTGGTTTTTCTAGACTACCTCCATCTGGGCCAGCTATTCCAGTAGTAGATAATGCCACATCAGTAGTAAGTCCCATTATCATCTCTTTAGCTACTTCTTCACTTACAGCTCCATATTTATCTAATGTTTCTTTTTTTACTCCAAGCCTATTTATTTTAGTCTCATTACTATAAGATACTACTCCCTCATAAAATATATCTGAAACACCTGGAACATCTATAAGTTTGCTTGCTAACATTCCACCTGTACAAGATTCTGCTGTTGATATATTCATATTTAATTTTTTTAGAAGCTCTACAACTTTCTTTTCAAGTCTATCACTATCTTCTCCAAAAATAAACTTACCTATTTTATTATATATCTTTTTCACAATTTTTTCCACTTTATTTTTATTGCTCATTTTACTTTGAAGTCTTATAAGTATTCCATAATCTTTTACAAGAAATTCATAGTATATCTCATCTTCTGTAAAAAACTCTCTTACTGCTTCATCTAGTAATGATTCTGCTATTCCATAGGTTATTAAATCTTTAATATATATCTCATCATCTAATATTTTTTTCTCTTTCACATACCAATCTAAAAATTTGGGTAACATATTATATAGTTCCTTTGGAACACCAGGAAAAGCCACTATATCATCTATATATACAGCGGGAGCCATTCCAACATCATTTTTAAATGTAATAGCTCCCTTTGGTTTTTCCACCTCTTTAACATTAAGAGTCTTAAATTTTAGTCCAGCTCTTTCAAATTTTTCTTTTAATTCCTCTAACTCATCATCATCTACTATAAGAGGTTTTTTGACATATTCAGCTATAACCTCCTTTGTAATATCATCAAGAGTTGGACCAAGTCCACCAGATATAATTATTAAATCTACATTTTTTTTACAATAATCTATAGCTGAATATATCTCATCTCTAAAATCTCTAACTGTTATTTTAAATTTCATCTCTAAACCATGTTTATTAAGTTCTTCAGCTATATAAAGACTATTGGTATCTAACATTCCACCATTTAAAAGCTCTGTTCCTACAAGTATAACTCCTACTTTCATTATTTCCTCCTAAAAGAAAATTGTCCAAATACAAACCATTATAAAATTCCCTATTACCCCAGCTAAAAAATCATCTAATACAACTCCTAGACCATTGTCAAAATGTTGGGCTTTATCAATAGGTCCAATCTTACTGATATCTAAAAATCTAAATATTATAAAAGCTATTCCCATAGCTATTAAATTTTGAAATACTCCAACAGGATTGATTAAAAAAAGTGTAGTAAGATATCCAAGTACTTCATCTATTACTACATTTTGAGGGTCCTCTTTTTTAAAAATCTCTCTTTCACAAACATCTGAAACATATACAGCTACTCCAAAGAAAGTCATTAAAAACATAAAATAAAATGAGTTATACACCATATTATTTGGAAAAAATCCTCTTATAAAAGATAGCACTATAAATACTGGTATTCCTCCTAATGTTCCAAATGTTCCTGGTGCTTTTGGCATATCCCCAAGTCCAAACCAAGTTCCTAGATTTCTTACTATTCTTCTATTCATAATTAATATACTCCTCTCTCATAGTTATATGCTTTATAAAATCCTGTTCTATTTTTCATATCCTCTAGTACTTTTTCTACTTCTTCCTTTGTTTCAGTTGTAAATTCTAATACTACTTCATCTATCATCAATTCATTAAGTTTTTTAATATCATTTAAGATATTTAGAGGTTTTTCTAAGTATATCTCTGTATTTCCTACATCATTTTTTATAGCTGAAAAAATATCTCCCTCTTCATTTTTTAAAGTTTCTTTTTCTTTATCAAAAAGAGAAAGTTCTATATACATTCCCTTAAGTCTTGAATATCCTAAAATAGCTTTTTTTATAGAAGTTTTTCCTATCTCTTTTATCTTTTCAAAACTCAATTCTGGAGATATTATAACACTTTCAACTTTACCTGTTTGTGCAAGTACTTCTATACTATATCTATTAGTTATATTCAAGTTCCAGTTTGCCATAACCTTCTCATTATTATTCTCTAAAATTTGATAGATATTTGAAGCTAATTTACTGTTTAAATCATGCTCATTTAAACTTCCCTCTTTAGCTATATCTATTCCTCTTTTATAAATTTTTTCTATTCCAAATTTTTTTATGACATTTTCTTGTGTAAGATTAGAAACAATAGCCACTAACTCTATCTCTCTAGTTTTTTCCTCCTCTATTGGAAGTGAATACCTATTTCCCGCTTTTCTTCTATAACTTTCAACTAAAAGTTTTTCTAATTTTTCTACACACTCTCTTCTTAAAGATTTTAAAATAGATAGAGGCATAAATATTCCCTCATCTATATCTGTTGCAAAATCTCCCAATATAAATGTAGTATCTCCCATTTCAGATATTTTTTCTCTTAATTCCTCAGAAGTCAAAGCTTTTTTACTAGCCCTCTCTATCTCCTTTTCTCCTACAACTTTTACTACTATATCTACACCTAGATTATTTTTAGCAACTAATTCAAGAGTAGGTTTCTCTCCTATATGTCCTACAAATTTTCCTGAGATAGTAAGTCTTTGCTCTTCTTTTTTCATTCTACTTTGAGCATCATTATTTACCTCTTTAGAATAACTTTTAAAAATATATTTACTTCCTCTTGGAACATCTTTTAAAACTATTACTTCATTAGCTTCAGCAGATTTTCTACTCATATCTCCACTCTTTAGCTCTATTTTGTTGATATATCCTCCACCTAACTTTTCAAAATCCTTTGAAAGGTAGATTATTCCATCTCCTAATACAACTCTACTTTTTAATTTTAACTCTTTTCCACTAAGTAGTCCTAAATTTTTTCCAAGATTATATGAATAATCTTTATTCATAATATAGTTGTCATTTCCATAAAAGTATCCCTTACTATATCCTCTATTGAATAATTCTGAGGATTTTTCTTGAGCTTTTATTCCATCAATTAAATCACGATAATAAGATACAGTTTCAAAAACATAGTTAGGGTCTTTCATACGTCCCTCTATCTTTATACTCTCTATTCCTATCTCTTTAAGTTTTTTTATCTCATCAAAACCTAAAAGTTGGTCCTTAGGACTAAGTAAATATCCCTTTTCTCCAGTGGAATTTTCATATTTTTTTCTACAAGGTTGAGCACACATACCTCTATTTCCACTTCTACTTCCTATAAAGCTACTCATATAGCAATTTCCAGAATAACATATACAAAGAGCTCCTGAAACAAATATCTCTAATTCAATAGAGGTATTCTCTCTTATTTTTTTTATCTCTTCAAATGTCATCTCTCTTGGAAGTACAACTCTTGTAAATCCTAATTTTCTAAGGTATTCAGCTTCATAGTGATTTCCTACAGTCATCTGAGTACTTCCATGATACTCCATATCTGGAAAATTCTCTTTCATATATTTAAAATATCCTAAATCTTGAACTATTACTGCATCTAATCCATGTTCATATAAAACTTTTAAATTAGGATATAAAAATTCCATCTCTTTTTCCATCATAATGGTATTAAGAGTTAAAAATATTTTTACTCCTCTCTTATGTGCATAATCTAATGCTTCTTTATACTCTTCTAATGTAAAATTTTCTGCATTTCTTCTAGCTCCAAAACCTTTTAGTCCCATGTATATCTCTTGTGCTCCTGCTTTCACAGCAGCATAAAATCTTTCCATATTTCCCGCTGGGGCTACTATTTTCATCTTCTTACCTCTCTTTTAATTCTCTATATATCTTCATTACTTTTTCTTCTAATTCATCTAATGTTCCATCATTCATTATTACTATATCTGCCTTTTTTATTTTTTCATCTAAAGGCATCTGATTAGAAATTATTTTCTTAGCTAACTCTTTATTACTTCCATCTCTAGCTACTACTCTTCTTATTTGTTTTTGAACATCTACTCCTACTACTATTATTTTGTCACAAAGATACTCCATCTTTGCCTCATATAGTAATGGAATATCAAATATTAAAATCTCATCTTTTGAATTTTCCTCTTTTTTTCTTTTAAAATATTCCATCACTTGTGGATGTATAATTTTATTTAACTCTTGAAGTAATTCTCTATTTTTAAAAGCTTTTTCTCTCAATTTTTCTCTTATTATTTTTCCATCACTATCTAAGATATCTTTTCCAAAAATACTGCTAATTTTCTTTATACTCTCTTTTTTTTCACTTATATCTTTAGCTACCTTATCAGCATCTACTATCTCTATTCCACATTTTCTAAATAGATTACTTACAGTAGATTTTCCACTAGCTATTCCACCTGTTAATCCTACTATCATCTTCTACTCCTAAATATTATAAATTATAGCCCCTGCTGCTCCACATCCTAATATTACATATATTGGACTACTTTTATATTTTCTTAAAAAAAACATTCCTACTAAAAAAAATATAACAGAAATATAGTTAATAGACAAATCTAAACTAAAATTTCTTTGTCCAAAAAAAGTTAAACATATTATTGATAATCCTGCTGCTCCAATAAGTGATACTACTGCTGGTCTCAATCCATAAAGTATATTTGACACTGTATCTAAGTTTCTATACTTCATATATATGTGTGCTAAAAATAAAACTATTATAAACGATGAACTAACACAACCTAAAGTTGCAATTATAGCTCCTAATAATCCCCCTATTTGTGTTCCTACAAAGGTAGAAGTATTTATAGCTATTGGTCCTGGTGTCATCTGAGATATTGTTATAATGTCAGTAAACTCTGTCATTGTTATCCACCCATGTAAATCTACTACCTCTTTTTGTATTAATGGTAGAGAGGCATATCCTCCTCCTATACTAAATAATCCTATCTTAAAAAAACTCCAATATAATTGTAATAATACCATCTCTACTTCACTCTCTTTCTTATATATCTATTGTATATAACTCCAAAAACTCCACATGTAAATATTATAAATATAATATTTACAAAAAATGTTGCTATAAAAACAATTATCATTAAATAAGTTGAAAGTTTATCCTTTTTTCTTATATCTCCAACCATTTTAAAGACAACATCAGCTATTACTGCTGCTACGCCTGCTTGCATCCCTTGCATAGCTCCATTTACTATTCTATTATCTCTAAAAGCTATATAAAAAAGTGAAATAACTGATATTATTATTAGAGGAGGAAACACTGTTCCTACCAATGCCACTATCGCTCCTAGTATACCTGCCAATTTATATCCTATTATTAAAGATGTATTTATTGCTATTGCTCCTGGTGCTGATTGAGCTATTGCTATCAAATCTATCATCTCATTTTCATCTATCCAACCATACTCAGTTACAAATTTTTTTCTCATTAGAGGTACTATTACATATCCTCCTCCAAATGTAAAAGCACTCAAATAAAATGTTGAAAAGAAAAGTTTTAAGTAAAATTTTTTATCTTTTTTCATACTAACTCCCTTGTCTTTTTCCATTTTGTTTCATATTATATAACTTTTTTCATCTTTTTTCCAATATTTTCTATAGTTTTAACTAATTATATTATAAATTTTCTTGACCATAAAATATTTCATAGGTAAAATATATAGGTAAATCTTTAAGGAGGTTTTATGATACAAGAAAAATCAGTTTTTAAGACAATACTTAGGTATACTATTCCCTCTGTTGTATCTATGTGGATATTTACAATCTATACAATGGTAGATGGAATATTTATAGGGAAATATGTTGGAGCCTTAGGTTTAGCTGGTGTTAATATTACTATGCCACTTATCAATCTTACCTTTGCTATTGGTATAATGATAGCTGTAGGTAGCTCTACTATGATAGCTATACACTATGGTGAAGGTGACTGAGCAGTAGGAAATAAGATATTTACAACTGCAGTTTACTCACTTTTAAGTTGTGGTATTCTTATTTCAATATTGATAACGATATTTATGGAACCAGTTATAAATTTTTTAGGTGGTGGTGGAAATCTTTATCCCTATGTTAGAGATTATCTTAGTGTTATTATTTTATTTTGTGTATGCTATATGACTGGTTATGCTTTAGAGATATATATCAAAGTAGATGGTAATCCTGTCTATCCTACCCTTTGTGTAATAACAGGCGGAATAGTAAATATTCTACTAGATTATATCTTTGTTGTAATTTTTCACTGGGGTATAAAAGGAGCTGCCCTTGCTACAGGACTCTCTCAAGTTACTACTACATCACTTCTTTTTTACTATATATTTTTTAGAACTAAAAGAATCAAATTTGTTAAAATAAAGTATTCTCTTTTAAATCTATTAAAAATTATGAAGGTAGGATTTGCTGAATTTTTAGCTGAAGTTTCTACTGGAATTTCAATCTTTGTTTTTAATTTAGTTATTTTAAAAAATCTAGGAGAAAAGGGGGTATCAGCATTTGGAATAATTGGATATATCTCCTCTTTTATCACTATGACTATGATAGGATTTAATCAAGGAGTACAACCTATACTGAGCTTTAATCTTGGAGCTAAAGAGTATAAAAAAATCTTTGAAATAATTAAAAATAGTTTCTTTATTCTTGGAGTATTAGGGGTATTTTTTTACACTTTAATCAATATTTTTTCTATAAATATTGTTTCTATATTTTTAAATGATATTGAAGATATTAATCTTACTAAAAAAGCTCTCATGATTTATAGTTTTGCTTATTTAATATGTGGATTTAATATTTTTAGTGCTGGATATTTTACAGCTATGGATATGGTAAAAATTTCTATTATTATTACTATGTTAAGAGGAATTTTATTTTTAATTTTATTTATTTTATTACTCCCTATTTTTTTTGGGACTACTGGAATTTGGATCACTATGTTTTTGACTGAATGTTTTACATTAATAGTATCATATTTTTTTATGAGGAATATGCTATTTTATAAAAAAAGAAAAAATAATGGTATAATATCAAAAAATAGAAATAAGAGGTAATTATGATAAAATTAATTGTTAGTGATATGGATGGAACTCTTTTAAATAATAAAGATCAGATTAATACAGAATTTTGGGAAATTCAAAAAAAACTTTCTAAAAATGGAATAATTTTTGCTGTTGCTAGTGGGAGACCTTATTATAATCTAATTGAAAGATTTAAAAATATAAAAGATAGTATTCTCTTTATTAGTGAAAATGGTGCCTATGTTATGTACCAAGAAAAAGAAATATATAGTAATACTATGAAAAGAGAGGATATTTTTTTCCTTCTTAATATCTGTAAAAATATAAAAGGAATTGTACCCATACTTTGTGGAAAAAAATCTGCATATGTTGAGAAAAATATATATTCTAATGATGAATATAATTTTAAAGAGGAAATAGCTAAATACTATAATAAACTAGAAATTGTTGAGGATCTAAACAATGTTGAGGATGAATTCTTTAAGATAGCTGTTTGTGATTTCTTAATTTCTGAAAAAAATAGTTATAAATATTTCAAAGATTATGAGGATAAATTTCAAGTTGTAATATCTGGTAAAGTTTGGATGGACTTAGGTAAACTAGATACAAGTAAAGGACTAGCTGTAAAAATGGCTCAGAAAAATTTAAATGTTTCTTATGATGAAACGATGGTTTTTGGAGATTATCTGAATGACTGTTCTATGATGTCAGAAGGAAAATATAGTTATGCTATGTTAAATGCCCATCCTAAATTAAAAGAGATAGCTAGTTTTATTACTAGAAAAGATAATAATAATAATGGGGTGCTTGAAACTATTAAAGAATATTTTTAGCTAAAAATATGTAGAAAAGTATCGTTTGAAAAATATATTTTGAGGATAATATTATGAGTATTTATTTGACAATTGTCAGTAAATGAAGTACAATCATAAGGAATATATGTTATATTGCTAGGAGGATAAATGTTAAATAATGATATACTCAGAAGAGTAAGGTACGCTCTAGATATAAAAGATAGAGTGATGTTAGATATATTTAAATATGGGGAGAACCCTATTACTCATGAAGAATTATTGAAACTTTTAAAAAGAGAGGAAGAGAAGGAGTTTTTAAAGTGTAATAATAGAACTTTAGAGGCTTTTTTGAATGGATTAATAATTTTAAAAAGAGGAAGACAAGAGACAGAATATACACCTACTAAAATAACAAAAAATAATATAAATAATATTATTTTAAAAAAGTTGAGAATAGCTTTAGCTTTAAAAAGTGATGAAATGCATAAAATATTTAAGCTAGCTGGATTAGAATTATCTTCCTCAGAGCTAAGTGCAGTTTTTAGAAAAGAAGATCATAAGAACTATAGAGAATGCGGAGATAAATATATTAGAAATTTTTTAAAGGGATTAACTATATATTATAGAGGATAGTATAGGGGGAAAAATGGGTCGAACTTTGGTTTTTAACATACTGTTAGTGATAACTTTTGAGGTTTTTATGTTTTTAAATGGACGAAAAAAATATAGAGGCTATGTTACATTAAAACACTATGTCTTAACTTTAAAGATGCCAATTTACCAAAAAGTTTTAATGATTAAGATTTTTATAGTATCATTTATAACTGTGTTATTTCAAATATTTTTTTAAGGAGTGACTCAACTAGTCTTGAGTCATTTTTCAATTTTTATGAAAAATTATTGTTCAATATATTTAAAAAGTAAAAAAAGCACTTGAAAATTTCTGTAATATTAGTTAGAATGTTGTTAAGTATAGAACTAAAAAAGTAAAGTTGTATTTTACATAATTAAGTAATATTAAAAAAATAAATAGGAGGACAAATGTCAGATAAAATGTTCATTCTTCAAAGTTCATATGGTTCAGTATTTTCAGTAGTAGAAGATTTAGAGGAAAAAGTAACAGAGGAAGGTAATGATAAATTAGTAACAGTAGCAGGAAGAGTAAATAATCCAGGAACTATTGAAATTCCAGAAAATTCTACTTTAAGAGATGTGATTGAGTTAGTTGGAGGAATAAAAAATAAGAAAAGTTTTAAAGCAGCTCAATTTGGACTTCCTTTTGGAGGGTTTTTAACAGCTAAAAGTTTGGATAAAACTATAGATTTTTCACTTTTTCCAGAAGGAGTAGAAAAAAATATAATTATTTTATCTGAAGAAGATTGTATAATTACTTTTGCAAAATTTTATGTAGAGTTTTTGATTGCTAAGGTAAAAAATAGTGAATATGAGCAATATTTTCAAGTTGAAGATGAAATAGAAAGAATTTGGAGAATTTTAGATAGAATATCTAAAGGTAAAGCAACAATGAGAGATGTTTACTTATTGAGATATTTATCAGAAACAATTAAAACAAAATTAAACCAAAGACATAATTTAATATTAGAAAGTATAGACCAGTTTTATGGAGAGATTGAAGAGCATATAGAAGAGCACAGATGTCCAGCTGGAGAATGTATACATTTATTAAAATTTAGAATTACAGATAAGTGTATAGGATGTACTGCTTGTGCAAGAGTATGTCCAGTTAAATGTATAGATGGGAAATTGAAAGAAAAACATACAATAGATAATGATAGATGTACTCATTGTGGTCAATGTGTTGCAGCGTGTCCAGTAGGAGCAATTTTTGAAGGAGATCATACTCTAAATCTATTGAGAGATTTAGCAACACCTAATAAAAAGGTTGTAGTGCAAATAGCGCCAGCTGTAAGAGTGGCTATAGGAGAGGCTTTTGGATTTGAACCAGGAACAAATGTAGAAAAAAAATTGGTAGGTGCTCTTAAAAAGATGGGAGTAGATTATGTATTTGATACAGCTTGGGCTGCTGATATGACAATAATGGAAGAAGCTGCAGAGTTTCAAGAGAGATTAGAAAGATATTATAAAGGTGATGATACAGTAAAACTTCCAATACTAACTTCTTGTTGCCCAGCTTGGGTAAAATTTATTGAACAAAATTATCCTGATATGATGGATGTTCCGTCTACTGCTAAATCACCTATGGAAATATTCTCTACAATTGCAAAAGATATCTGGGCAAAAGAGCAGGGATTTAGGAGAGAAGAAATAGCTTCTGTTGCTATTATGCCTTGTCTTGCAAAAAAATATGAAGCAGCTAGACCTGAATTTTCAAGAGGAGATAACTACGATACAGACTATGTAATCTCTACAAGAGAATTAATTAAAATATTTAAAGAGTCTGGAATAGATCTTAATGATATTGAAGAGATGGAATTTGATAATCCATTAGGACAATATTCAGGAGCTGGAATAATTTTTGGAAGGACTGGAGGAGTTATTGAGGCGGCTACAAGAACAACTGTTGAAATGATAACAGGGACTCACCTAGACAATATAGATTTTACTGAATTAAGAGGATGGGAAGGATTCAGAGTTGCTGAATTGACAATAGGTCATATTGAGCTTAGAATTGGAGTTGCTCATGGATTAGAAGAAGCTGCAAAGATGCTAGATAAGATAAGAGCTGGAGAGGAGTTTTTCCATGCTATCGAGATCATGGCATGTAAAGGAGGATGTATCGGTGGAGGAGGACAACCGAAAGCAGTAAAAAAACAGATTACTTTAGAGAAAAGAGCAGAGGGATTAAATAATATAGATAAGCAATTAGAAATAAGAAGATCTCATGAAAATCCATATGTAAAAACTATGTACGAAAAATATTTAGATTATCCATTGAGTCATAAAGCACATGAATTGCTACATACTAAATATTTTCCGAAAATAAAATAATTAAATATATAAGAGAGATGAATTTTAAAATTTATCTCTCTTTTTACATTTAAAGAAATTATAATTTGATTTTTTTAATAATCTAGAATTTTTGATGATAACTTGGAATAAGGCAAGTTTTTATAACTTTATGAGCTTTGACTTTAAATTTTTACTAAAATGGAAAGTTTAAAAAATAGAAAATATATAAAATATATATATTAATTTTTAAGAAAACATTGATAAAAATGATTGACATATCTAATTAAATAGTATATTATATTAACATAGTAAAATATTTTCAAAAAAATGAAATTTGAAAAAAATTAAATTATTAGGAGGAAGGTCTGTGGATTTAGTATTGAATTTATTTTATAGTTTGAGTAATTTTTTGTGGTCCTATGTTTTAATCATTATGTTAGTAGGGTTGGGAATATACTTTACTGTAAGGACAAATTTTGTTCAATTTAGAATGTTAAAGGATATGTTTTTATTATTAGGGGAAGGTGCTGTAAAAGGAAAAGATGGACATAGTGGGATTTCATCTTTCCAAGCTTTTTGTATTTCAACTGCTTCTAGAGTGGGAACAGGAAATCTAGCAGGAGTTGCTATTGCAATATCTATAGGAGGGCCGGGTGCTGTATTTTGGATGTGGGCAATGGCAATTGTTGGAGCAAGTTCAAGTTTTGTAGAGAGTACACTTGCACAAATTTATAAAGAGAAAGAAGGAGACCATTTTAGAGGAGGGCCAGCTTATTATATGGAAAAGGCTCTTGGAAAGAGATGGATGGGAATATTATTTTCAATAATTATTTCAATAGTATTTGGACTTATTTTTAATTCGGTTCAAGCTAATACAATAACTTTAGCTTTTGAAAAGGCTTTTTCAACAGATAGATTTATATTGGGGATAATTTTATCAATTTTAACGGCTGTTATTATTTTTGGTGGAGTTAAAAGAATAGCTAAGTTTGTTGAGTATATTGTTCCGATAATGGCAGTTGCTTATGTCTTAATAGCTTTATTTGTAATTATAAAAAATATTACGCTTATACCACATGTTTTGGGTCAAATAATAAGTGGCGCTTTTGGATTTAACCAAGCTATTGGTGGAGGAATAGGTGCAGTAGTTATGCAAGGGGTAAAAAGAGGACTTTTTTCAAATGAAGCTGGAATGGGAAGTGCTCCAAACGCTGCAGCTACAGCTAATGTATCACATCCAGTAAAACAAGGACTTATTCAAACATTAGGAGTATTTACAGATACATTATTAATTTGCTCTGCTACTGCTTTCATTATACTTATTCCTGGTGAAAATTTGAAAGGAACTTCAGATGGAATACAACTTACACAAGATGCACTTGTATCACAAATAGGAAGTTGGGGGAGTGTATTTATAGCAATATGTATTTTCTTATTTGCTTTCTCATCTGTAATTGGGAATTATTATTATGGTGAAGCTAATATAGAATTTTTAAATGGAAATAAATTTATATTAAATATATATAGAATATGTGTTGTAGGAATGGTAATGTTTGGGAGTTTAGCTAAAATTCAAATTGTATGGGATATGGCAGATCTATTTATGGGGGTTATGGCTATCATTAACTTAATTGCTATAGGGCTTTTAGGAAAAATAGCTATGGATGCTTTGAAAGATTATCAAGAGCAAAAGAAAAAAGGTTTAGATCCACAATTTAAAAAATCATCTATACCTGGTCTTAAAAATATTGATGCTTGGGATGATTAAATAAAAAATTTAATTCAAGAGTGATAGAGTCACTCTTGAATTTTTTTACAATAATTTAGAGTATATTAAACAGTAGTATACGAACAAATTTTTTTAACTAAATTATTGTAAGATCTTAAAAAATGAGAAGAGAGTCAATTAATAATGAACAAATAATAAAAATAATTGTTATCTACACAAAATAGATTTTTAGTAGTATTATAAATTTATAAATAAATATTAGGGGGGAATCAAAATGAAAAAATTAGCAATGATATTATTATTACTTTCAACAGTGGTTATGGGAAAAGAGATAAAAGAACCTAAAAATATAGAAATAGGAGTTACGCAGATAATGGAGCATCCAGCTTTAGATTCTGCAAGAGTAGGTTTTGAAAAAGCTCTAAAGGATAATGGATATGGAGATGTAAAAATAGATTATCAAAATGCTCAAGGAGATTTTGGAACAGCACAGATGATAGCTAATTCATTTGCACAAGGTAAAAAGGATCTAATATATGCTATATCTACACCAAGTGCTCAAGCAGCTTATAATGTAACTAAAGAGATACCAATACTTATTACAGCAGTAACAGATGTAAAGGCAGCTGGACTTGTAGGAGATAATATTACAGGAACAAGTGATGCAACATCAATATATAAACAACTAGAAACTATCACTAAGATATTACCAAATGCTAAAAAAATTGGAATAATCTATAACACAAGTGAACAAAACTCTCAAGTACAAGTAGCAAGTGCTAAAGAGGAAAGTAAAAAGCTTGGATTAGAAATAATAGAAACAGGAGTAACAAATGTAAATGATATGGCTATGGGGCTTGACTCATTACTTGATAAGGTAGATGTGCTATATACACCAACAGATAACTTAGTAGTTTCAGCTACACCACTTGTATTAAATAAAGCTAATAGAAAAAATGTACCAGTAGTTGGTTGTATTGAAGACCAAGTGGCACAAGGGGCTTTAATAACTGATACTATTGATTATAAAAAATTAGGATATCAAACTGGAGAGATGGCAATAAGAGTTTTAAAAGGAGAAGAACCTAAAAATATGCCAGTTGAAACTTTAAAAAATACTCAACTTATAGTAAATAAAAAAGCAGCAGAGAAATATGGAATAGACTTAGGAGCTTTAGAGGGAGCTAAGTTATATTAAGAGAGGTAAGAGAGATGTTATTAGGAACTATTGAACAGAGTTTTATATTTGCAATAATGGTATTAGGAGTTTATATATCATATAAGATATTGGATTTCCCAGATATGACAGTAGATGGAAGTTTTCCATTAGGGGCAGCTGTAAGTGCTGCACTTATAGTAAAAGGAGTAAATCCACTAATAGCTTTAGTTGTAGCTATGTTAGCTGGAGCAGTAGCTGGACTTATAACAGGTATGATTCATGTAAAATTAAAAGTGACTAATTTACTTGCTGGAATTATAGTAATGACAGGATTATACAGTGTAAATTTAAGAATAATGGGAAAATCAAATATACCACTATTTATGTCAAAACATCTATTCAATGGAACTGTATCAGCAATAGTAGTTGTAGTTATTTTTCTACTAATAGTAAAATTAGCAATAGATTTTTTACTTAAAACAAAATTTGGATTTGTATTAAAAGCTTTAGGAGATAATGAGAGCTTAGTAATAGCTCTAGGACTTGATGGAAACAAATTAAAACTTTATGGACTTATGATAGCTAATAGTTTAGTAGCTCTTTCTGGTGGAATACTTGCTCAATATCAAGGGTTTGCTGATGTGGGAATGGGAACAGGAACTATTATTACAGGTCTTGCTTCTATAATAATAGGAGAGGCAGTAATAGGAAAGAAAAAAATTATAAAAGCTACTACAATGGTAATTATAGGAACTGTAATATATAGAGCAATAATAGCTCTATCATTAAAATTGGGAATGACTGCTAGTGATTTAAAACTTATAACATCTATATTAGTAGTAATTATTATATATTTAAAACTAAAAAAAGAATCATTGAAAAAAGGAGGAGTTGTAAATGCTTAATATAAATTCTATTGAAAAAAGCTTTGTTACTGAATTAGGGACAGTGAAAAAAGTATTTAGAGGTTTAAATCTTCAAGTGGAGAAAGGAGATTTTATCTCTATAATAGGAAGTAATGGAGCAGGAAAATCAACTCTTCTAGATACAATAACTGGAAATGTAGTAGTAGATAGTGGAAGTATTGATATAGATGGTAGAGATATTACAAAACTACCTAAATATAAAAGAGGAAGTTTCATCTCTAAAGTTTATCAAAATCCATCTATGGGAACAGCTCCATCAATGACAGTATTCGAAAATCTTTCTATGGCAGATAACAAAGGAAAAAGATTTGGATTTACTATGGGACTTAATAAAAAGAGAAAAGAGTATTATAGAGAGCTTTTAAAAGAGCTTGATTTAGGAATAGAAAATCAAATGGATACAGAGGTAGGTTCTCTATCTGGTGGACAAAGACAATGCCTTGCTCTTATAATGGCTACTCTTAATAAACCAGAGATACTACTATTAGATGAGCATACAGCAGCTCTTGACCCTAAGACTTCTAAAATTATAATGGATAAGACAAAAGAGATAGTAGAAAAAAATCAAATCTCTACACTTATGATAACTCATAATTTACAAGACGCTATAAACTATGGAAATAGACTTATAATGTTACATAATGGAGAGATAATCATTGATATCAAAGGAGAGGAGAAGAAAAAGCTTACTCCAGAGAAACTTTTAAAAATCTTTAATAATAGAGAAGCTTATCTAAAAGATAGTGAACTTTTCTCAGCATAGCTATATAAAACATATTTAATAGATGTAATATTGACTTATTAAAGTTTAAGGGGAAAATAAGAAAATATTACAAAGGAAGATTGAATTAAAATTAGAAACTAGATTTCTGTTAATTCAATCTTTTTTATTTGTGAAAATTATGATATAATAGAAAAATAGTATTGGAATGGGGGAAAAACTATGAAGAAGATAAGGGTAACTGTTCCAGAGGATATATGGCGTCTTATGAAAAATGATACAGAGGAATTTGGTATCAATAATAATAAACTATGTAATTATATTCTAGAGAGATTTAAATATAATAAGAAAATGGAAGTAGAGAAACTTCTTGAAACTCAAGGGCGTCCTCTGAAAAAGATTATACAATTTGATTTAAATGTTTCAAATAGGGAGATATACTATGATGTTTTAAAAGCTAATGAAGTAGATATAGAGGCTGAATATTTTAGAGAGCTATTTGAATTATATACTTCAAAATTTAAATATCAAAGGGAGCTTTTTATATTTGAAGACAGAGTAAAAGCTATCTTAGAAGCGATTAAAGAAAAAAAGAAAATAAAGATAAAATATTTAAAGAGAGTTTTTAGTGTAGAGCCATACTTTATTAAAAGAGAGGAAAGAGGAGATGAAAACTTTCTCTTCTGTTATGATGAGGAAAAAAAAGAGTATGCTAACTTTAAATTAAAAGAGTTGGAAATAGTTTCTATTTTAGAAGAAAAGATAAAAGGTAAGGATAAAAAATATATAGAGAATATGAGAAAAAACTTTGACCCTTTCTTAGGAAATGGAAATATTGTTAAAGTAAGACTTACAGAAGAGGGAGAAAGCCTTTTAAAAAGTTTGACTAACTATCGTCCAAAACTTGTAAAAAAAGAGGGACATATCTGTTATTTTGAGGTAGCTAATGAAAATGCTAAACTTTATTTTAGACAGTTTTCTAAAGAGGCAGAGATTTTAGAACCAAAGCAGTTACGTGAGGAGATAAGAAAAGAGTATTTAGAGATACTTGAATTATATAAAGATTAAAGTTTTAAAATTATGAGGATAAACTTATAAAAATTTGAAATTTTATAAAAAATTATGAAAAAAATTTTTTAATATATATAAATTATATTTGACAAAAAATAAAAAGATATTAAGACTTTCTCAGATTAAAAATAAGAGTAAATAAAAAACTTAACACTATATAATGTTAAGTTTTTTTATTTACCACTATATATTGTATATATTTTTATTTTTTTTAAAAAGGATGTATAATAATTTAGACACAAAGATGAGTGAGGTTGATATAGATGAAAGAAGTTATAAAAAGAAACGGAACTATTGTAGAGTTTGATAAAGATAGGATAATAAAAGCTATTACAATGGCCTTCAAACAAAATTCTGGAACTATAAATAATGAACTTATTGAAAAGATAGCAACACAAATAGAAAATATAGACAATAAAAGAATGCATGTAGAAGAGATACAAGATATTGTCGTAAAAAAACTTATGGCATCTAGTGAAAAAAATATTGCTATAGCTTATCAAAGTTATAGAACAATAAAAACAGAAATAAGAAATAAAGAAAAGGGGATATATAAAAATATAGCTGAATTAGTAGATGCATCAAATGAAGATATGATGAATGAAAATGCAAATAAAGATGCTAAAACAATATCAGTACAAAGAGATTTATTAGCAGGAATATCTTCAAAGGATTACTACTTAAATAAAATTTTACCTAAACACTTAAAGAAAGCTCATGAAACAGGAGAGATTCATATTCACGATTTGGATTATCTTCTATTTAAAGAGACTAACTGTGAATTAGTACATATAGAGAGAATGTTAAAAGGTGGTTGTAATATAGGAAATGCAAAGATGTTAGAACCAAATTCTGTAGATGTAGCAGTAGGACATATAGTACAAATTATAGCTTCTGTTTCATCTAATACATATGGAGGATGTTCTATTCCATATTTAGATAGAGCTTTAGTTCCATATATTAAAAAAAGTTTTAAAAAGCATTTTACTAAAGGTTTAAAATATGTAGAAAGAGTAGATGAAGCTACTACAAAAGAGATAATAGATAGAGGAAATATAGAGTACTCTAATATGGAGTTAAAGGGAAAATATCCATTGGCATATGAGTATAGTTGTGATTTAACAAGAGAGTCTGTAAAACAAGCTATGCAAGGATTAGAATATGAGATAAACTCTCTTTCAACTGTAAATGGACAAACACCTTTTACAACAATAGGTATAGGAACAGAAACTTCTTGGGAAGGAAGACTTGTACAGGAATTTGTATTTAAAACTAGAATGGATGGCTTTGGAGCTAAAAAAGAGACTGCAATATTTCCTAAGATAGTATATGCTATGTGTGAAGGGCTAAATATGAATGAAGAAGACCCTAACTGGGATATAGCACAACTTGGCTTTGAATGTATGACAAAATCTATTTATCCAGATATTTTATTTATAACTAAAGAACAACTTGAAAAAGGAACAGTTGTTTATCCGATGGGGTGTAGAGCCTTTTTATCTCCTTGGTTTAATGAAAAAGGAGAAGAAATTTATTCTGGAAGATTTAATATAGGTGCTACAAGTATTAATTTACCTAGAATAGCTATAAAAAATAAAGGAAATGAGGCAGGATTTTATAAAGAGTTAGATAGAGTGATGGAATTATGCAAGGAAAATTCTCTACTTAGAGCCCATTACTTAGAGAAAACTCAAGCTGAAATGGCACCAATTTTATGGCAGTCTGGAGCATTAGCAGAAAAGCAACCTAAAGAAACAATAGAAGATTTAATTTGGGGAGGATATGCTACTGTTTCAATAGGATATATAGGACTTAGTGAAGTATCACAATTACTTTATGGTGAAGATTTTGCATATAATGAAGAAATTCATGAAAAAACATTTAATATTCTAAGGTATATTTCAGAAAAAGTGGCTCAATTTAAGGCTGAAACAAATCTAGGGTTTGCCTTATATGGAACTCCATCTGAATCACTTTGTGATAGATTTGCTAGAATTGATAGAGAAGAGTTTGGAGATATAGAGGGAATTACAGATAAGGGTTATTATGATAATTCTTTTCATGTATCTTCTCATATAAATATAAATCCATTTGAAAAGTTAAGATTAGAAGCTCTAGGACATCAATATTCAAAGGGTGGACATATCAGTTATATAGAAACAGACTCTTTAAAAAATAATTTAGAAGCTATATCTGAAATATTAAAATATGCAAAAGAGATAGGAATTCATTATATGGGAATTAATCAACCAGTTGATAAGTGTCATGTATGTGGATTTAAAGGAGAATTTTTAGCTACAGAAAAAGGTTTTGAGTGTCCTCAATGTGGAAATCGTGATAACACTAAAATGAGCGTAATAAGAAGAGTATGTGGTTACCTAAGCCAGCCAAATGCAAGACCGTTTAATAAAGGAAAACAAAAAGAGATAATGAGTAGGGTAAAACATAATTAGGAGATATAAGATGAATTATTCTGGGATTAAATATTCCGATATGATAAATGGTAAAGGAATAAGAGTTAGTTTATTTGTAAGTGGGTGTTCTCATAGATGTAAAGGATGTTTTAATCGAAATACTTGGAATGCTGATTATGGAAAACTTTTTACTAAAAAAGAAGAAGAAGAAATATTTTTGTATTTCGAAAAGTATGGGAAAGCAGCAAGAGGACTATCACTATTGGGTGGAGATCCAACATATTATAAAAATGTAGAATCACTTATAGTCTTTTTAAGAAAATTTAAAAGTAGATTTCCAGATAAAGATATATGGATGTGGTCTGGATTTACTTGGGAGCAATTAGAAAAGGATAAAAAAAGATTTGAGTTAGTTTCCCTTTGCGATGTTCTTATAGATGGAAGATTTGAATTAGATAAGAAAAATTTAAATTTAAAATGGAAAGGAAGCTCAAATCAAAGAGTAATAGATGTACAAAAAAGCATTTTTTCAAAAGAAGTAATAGAATATAAATAATTTAGAAGAGGGAAGTTTTAATATGAATATCTCATAGAATTTGAGAGAATATTGAAATTCCCTCTTTATTATATTTTTAAATTTTATGAAAACTTTACTAGTAAAATATAAATATATGATTTTAAATATGAAGAATAAATTTTCAAATGAAACTTAAATAATATTTTTATATTCAAAGGTTTTCTATTGACAAATTTTTATTTATAAATTATAATTGTTACGTATATGAATAGTGATTATTTCTTAAGGAGAGGATTAATATGATACCTTTGTGTTTTGCTCAGTTAAACAAAGATTTTTTGATTAAAGAAATAAAAGGAAAAAAAGGATCAAAGTGCTGTATATTGGATAAAGGACTCTGTGTTGGAAATAAAGTTCGTATAATGACTGGGACAAAAGACTGTTTTATAGTGAAAGTTAATGATAAGGTAAAATATGCTCTTAACTTCAAAATAGCAAATAAAATAATATTACAAGAAATATTATAACAACAGCCTTAATAGGCTGTTATTATTTAAATATAAACTTTGAAATACAAAATTTTTTAAAATAAATATGGAGGAAAAGTAATGAAGCTATGTGAGTTAAAAAATGGAGAAAGAGCTAAAATAGTAAAAATAGGTAGATTAGGTGAACTAAAAAAGAGACTGATAGATATGGGGGTTACAGCTGGAGAGATTATTAAATTAGAAAGAAATGCTCCATTGGGAGATCCACAAGAATATATAGTAAAAGGAACTGGGATAGCTATAAGAAAAGAAGATGCTAAAAATATAGAAGTTGAAAAAATAAACGAATAATTTTTAAAGGGAGAAAAAATATGATAAGATTAGCATTTGCAGGAAATCCAAATGTTGGGAAATCAGCTTTGATTAATGCTATAGCTGGATCAAAGTTGAAGGTAGGAAACTGGCCTGGTGTAACAGTAGAGAAGAAAGAAGCTTTCTTTGTCTATAAAGGACAGGAAATTCAATTAGTAGACTTACCTGGTGTGTATAGTTTAAGTCCTTATTCTTTAGAGGAAAAAATTACAAGAGATTTTATACTTGAAGAAAGACCAGATGTAGTAATTAATGTAGTAGATTCTACAAATTTAGAGAGAAACTTATATCTAACTTATCTTATAAAAGAGTTAGGAAAACCTACACTTATCGCTTTGAATTTATATGATGAGTTTGATAAACTAAAATATAAGTTAAATATTGAAGAGTTTCAAAATTTTATAGAAATGGAAGCTATTCCAGTATCGGCTTTAAAGGGGATAGGGATAGAAGAACTTATGGATAAAGCTCTAGAGTTAGTATCAAAAAAGGAAAAAAAGAAATTTTCTCTTCCTTTTGATGAAGCAACTACAACTTTAATAAGAGAGATAGAAAAAAGTATTAAAAGTAATAAAAGTTGTACTGAAGCTTTAAAATTTTATTCTGCAGAATTTTTAGCTATAAAGTTAATAGAAAGAGACATACATATTATAGAAAAATTAAAAACTAGATTTAATATAGAGCTAGATAAAGAGTTTGAAGATAAAATTATAAAACTTGAAGATAAGTATGATAATGATAGTGAAACTATTTTGGCAGAGCAAAGATATGGAAGTGTGAATGGAGTTTTAGCTAAAACATTTACAACGTCTATGAAATCAAGATTAGATTTTACTGATAAGGTAGATAAAATATTTTTAAATAGAGTTTTAGGATTACCGTTGTTTTTTGTAATTATGGCTGGAGTTATGGCACTTGTTTTCAATGGAAGTGCTCCATTTATTGATTGGGTAGATGGATTCTTTGCAGACTTTGTAGGAAAATATGTAGGTATGTTAGTAGAGGGAACTCCAGATTGGTTAAGCTCTTTAGTTGTAGATGGAATAGTAGGTGGAGTAGGAGGAGTTCTTACATTTGTTCCTGTTATGGTATTCCTATACTTCTTCTTAGCAATTTTAGAAGAGAGTGGATATATGTCAAGAGTAGCTTTCTTAATGGATAAGATTATGAGAAAGCTAGGATTAAATGGAAAATCATTTGTACCTATGGTAGTTGGATTTGGATGTACAGTACCAGCTATATATGCTACTAGAACTATGGAAGATGAAAGTTCTAGAAAGATGACAGCAGCAATGACACCATTTATGTCTTGTGGTGCTAGATTACCAGTATATGGATTATTTACAGCGGCTTTCTTTGGAGCTAAAGGTGGACTTGTAGTTGTATCTATCTATTTACTAGGAATAGTAATAGCAATCTTAGTAGGACTTGTATTAAAGAATATAAAAGGATTTAAACCAGAAAATAGAGCTTTACTTATAGAGTTGCCTCCTTATAGAATACCAAGCTTAAAAGTTATTTTAAGCTCTACTTGGTTAAGAGTATTTGATTACATTAAAAGAGCAGGAACAGTAATATTAGGGATTATGATGATATTATGGGCTCTTACATATTTCCCAAATCATGGAGATTCAAACTCTTCATATATAGCTAAATTTGGACATACTTTTGCACCTATTATGAAGCCTACTGGTTTTGGAGATAGATGGGAGACAGTTGCAGCTATCCCACCTAGTATAGCAGCCAAAGAGGTAGTAGTAGGATTCTTAGCACAAGCATTACCATTAGAAAATGGAGATGAAGAAGCAGCTGAAGAAGTTGCAGAAGAAACAACTTTTGGACAAGATTTAGCTGAACAAGTAAAAGGACTTGGAGTGGCTATAAAAGATTCTGTAACAGGAATGTTAAGTCTAAATGTATCAGGACTATTTACAACTCCAGAAGCAGATGAGATAGAGGAAGAGGGAAGAGGAGTAGTTCAAGCAACAGCTAATCTATGGCCTAATGATGAATTAGCACCTCTTAGAGCTTACTCTTTCATGACATTTATTCTTCTAGTTGTTCCATGTGTAGCTACATTAGGAGCTATCAAACATGAGTTTGGTTGGGGATATTTAGGAAAAGTTGTAGGAATAATGTTGGTAGTACCTTATATAGTATCTACACTAGTATTCCAAATAGGAAGATTTTTCTTCTAATATTTTGTAAAAAATTATCTCTAATGAAAGGAGAGAATATGAAAACTATAATTTTAATAATAATTATAGCTATAATAGCTTTTTTTTCCATAAGAAGTGTTGTAAGGGCTTTTAAAGGCGAAGGATGCGGTTGTGGAGATGGAAAATGTAGTTCTGGAGGTTGTTCTTGTGGAGAGCAACGCTCAAATAAGAAAGAACATAGCTGTAATTGTGGGCATCATAATGATTAGTAAAAGATAATGAAATAAATGAAAAATAGCTGATACTAAGACAATACTAATTTGTTTAGGTGAAGCTATTTTTTATTTTTTGTGACATAATTAGGACACAAAAGTGTTACATAATAAACTAAAATAATTTTATAGGAAGGGAAATAGTATGAAAAAGAAATTTTTTTTATTTTTTCTTTTAGGAATAATGGCTTATGGAAAAGAGGTAAACTTGGATATTTTATTAAAAGAATTAGAAGAAAAATCATATAATAGAAGAATATATGAAATACAAAATAAAATAAATAGTGATAAGGAAAGATATTATAAATTAGATGATTTTAATGGAGTTGAAACAAGTGTTACTTCCGATTATAGTAGGAAAGAAGATTCTTTTGAAACTACTGGAAGAATACAATATGGACCAATGTATATTGAAGGAGTAAAAAATTATAATTCAGAGAACGAAATTATTTACGGGATAGAGAAAAATTTAAAAGATTTAATCTATTCAGATAGTAAAAATCAATTAAGACAATTACAATATACAAAGGAGATAGATAGAATAGATTATAAAAAAAATTTGGAAACACAAAAGATAAGTTTACTTAATTTATATAAAGAATATAAAAATAATGAACTGGAAATGGAGATAAAAAAAAATGGAATAGAAAAATTGACTATAGAGGAAAAAAAAATAAAAAAATCTTATGAATTGGGAGCTGTTGCAAAAATAGAATTAGATAGTATACAATATAGTATAAAAAATATGCAATTAGAAATAGAAGTATTGAAAAAAAATTTATTAAAATTAAAAAAAAGATTCAGGTATGATTTTGGAGTAGAGATAGAGGAAAGTAGTTTGAAAGAGATACTTCCTCCAAATGAAAGTTTTAGTATATATGTAGATAAATATGGAGAAAAAGATATAGAGTTATTAAAACTTCAAAAAAGTAGAACGGAGGAAAATATAAATTATTTGAGTTATGATAATAGAGTACCAGAGATAACTGTTGGTGTAGAGTACAGTGGAAAATATAATGAAAGTAGAGTGGCTTTAAAATTTTCTAAAAGTATTTTCGATCTAAATATAGATTTAGAGAATGAAAAGAGTGATTTATTACAACAAGAATTGAATTTAAAACAAAAAATTAGTGAAATTGAAGGAGAGAAACTAGGAATCTTAAACAATTATGAAAATTATTTAAAAGATTATGAGATTAATAAGAATAACTCTGAATTGGAACTTTCAAAATATAATATAAAGAAATTAGAGTACTCATTAGGCAAAGCTAACTATGTAGAAGTAATGGAGTATTTTAATTCATATATTAATTATGAAGTGGCTAAAGAAAAAGCGAAAAATAATTTAAATGGATATATCTATGAAATAATGATAAGGGGAGAAAAATGAGAAGAGTAAATTTAAAAATAGTGGGTGTTATTTTAATAGTTTTAATTTTGCTAGGTTTGGAAATATTGAGATACAACAACAGTAAAAAAGTGATAGAAAATTTGACTACGTATACAACTATGAAGGTAGGAAATGTAGATGCAAAAGGATATATAGAAGTGAATGGTAAAGTAGAAGTAAATGACACTAAAAAAGTATTCGTAGATAAAAAATTAAAAGTGGATGAGGTTTTTGTTCAAGAAGGTGATTTTATAGAAAAAGGTCAAATTTTGATGACTTTTGATGAAACAGAGAGAAATAATATAATGAGAAATTTAGAAAGGGAAAAGTTATCTTTATCTAAGTTAAAAAGAGATTATATAGTAGAAAAAGAGCTTTATAAAATAGGAGGAAGTTCAGCTAACAGTGTAAAGGAGTTGGAAGAAGAAATAAGAAGAGTAGAGATAAACATAGAAGAATATGAAGAAGATTTGGAAAAAACAGCTGAAAAAATATTGAGTCCTGTGAGCGGAACAATAACATCTTTAACAGCTCAGGAAAATTACCTAGTAGATACAGATTCACCACTCATGGAAATAGCAGATTTATCAGATATAAAAATAGTTTTGGAAGTGCCAGAGTATGATGTGAAGAATGTATATGTAGGTCAAAAGATACTTTTAAAGCCAGAAGCTTTTGAAAAGAAAAAAAGTTATCCAGGAAAGGTGACAAAAATATCTAAAATTTCAGAAATATCTGAGACAACTTCAGAAAATATATTAGAAACAGAAGTAAAGCCAGATGAAATTATTCCATATATAGTTCCAGGATTTAAAGTAACAGCTACTATATATTTAGATGAACAAAATGAACAGATAACGGTTCCTAAAACTGCTATATTAGAAAGTGATGGTAAATATTTTGTAGTAATTGTTGATACTGAAGGTATAGTAAAAAAGGAAGAAGTAGAAATAACAAATTTAGAAGGAGATAATCTTATTATAAAAAAAGGTCTATCGGGAAATGAAATGATACTTATAACTCCGGATGAAAAAATAAAGGATGGAGAGAAAGTTATAATACAGATGAAAGGTAGAGGTAACAAAAATGCTAGAAGTGAAGGAATTAAATAAATATTATATAAATGGGGAAATGAGCTTACATGCTTTAAAGAATATAGATTTTAAAATAAAAAGAGGAGAGTATGTAGCTATAATGGGAAGTAGTGGAAGTGGGAAATCGACTATGATGAATATATTAGGATGTTTAGATAGAGAATTTGAAGGAGAATATATTCTAGATGAGATTGAAATATCTAAGATAGAAGAAAAAGATATTTCAAAAATAAGAAATTTGAAGATAGGTTTTGTTTTCCAAGCATTTAATCTTTTACCTAAGTTAACGGCATTACAAAATGTAGAGTTACCTCTTGTATATGCTGGAATACATAAAAATGAAAGAGAGAAAAGAGCTAAAGAGATGTTAGAAAAAGTTGGATTGGGAGAAAGATTATATCATAAACCAAGTGAGTTATCTGGAGGTCAAAAACAAAGAGTAGCTATAGCTAGGGCTTTAGTAAATGATCCAGCTATAATCTTAGCGGATGAACCAACTGGAAATTTAGATAGTGTTTCTGAAAAAGAGATAATGGAGTTATTTACTGAATTGAACTCACAAGGAAAAACTATAATAATAGTTAGTCACGAACCAGAAATAGCTCAATATGTAAAAAGGATACTCTTTTTTAAAGATGGAGAGATAATAAAAGATGGTGATAGTAGATGAATTTTGTAGAAAGTTTGAAAAGTGCTGTTCAAAGTATAAAAGGTAATAAAATTAGATCGTTTTTAACAATGTTGGGAATAATAATAGGAATATCTTCAGTGATAACTATGTCATCTATTGGTAAAGGAGGACAAGAAAATATAACTGGTGATTTAAAAGAGGGAGGATATGGAAAATTTAATATTAGTATAGATAAGACAGATGAAAATTTTAGATGGAAATATCTTTTAAATGAGGAAATTGTAAAAAAATTACAAGAGAGTAATTTATTTAAAGCAGTTAGTCCAAAAATAAGTAGTAATTTTGGAATTAAAATAGGTGAAAATAATAGAAGACAGATGGTAGTTTTTAATGCTACAACTCCAGATTATGAAATGATAGATAGGGTAAAAATAATATATGGAAGAAATATTCTTCCTTTTGAATATGAAAATGCAGAAAGAGTAGTTACAATAGATAATGTAACAGCTAAAAATTTATTTGGAAATGCAAGAGCAGCACTAGGTAAGAGTATAGAAATATATAAGGGAAGATTTGGAAATCCACAAAATTACAAAATAGTAGGAGTATATCAAAATCCAGTGGAGCAAATGATGAAAGTAATGGGAGGGAAAAGAGTTCAGAGATTTGGAAGAATTCCTTTATCAACTTATGAAAAAATTTATGATAGTTCAAATACTGGATTTACAAGTATAATATTAGAAACTAAAACACCAGAAAATATGGCCTTTAGTATGACACAAGCTAGAGAGTTTTTGGAAAATATCACAAATGAAGCTGAACTGTACGATATAAACGTAGAAAATAATGGAGCTGCCTCTTTTGATAATATACTTACAACTTTAAATATGTTTGTTACTTTCGTAGCTGGTATATCATTGTTTGTAGGTGGAATAGGAGTAATGAATATAATGCTAGTGAGTGTAGTGGAGAGAACGAAAGAAATAGGAATTAGAAAGGCTATAGGAGCTACAGATTTTGATATACTTTCACAATTTTTAATGGAATCAATTATTTTGACAGGAATAGGAGGTATATTAGGAATTGGACTTGGAATTTTATTGTCTATAGTGGTAGGGTATTTTATAGAGATAAAACCAATATTTTCAATATTAACAATATTAATATCATTACTTGTTTCTATGGGGATAGGGATAATTTTTGGTGTAACACCAGCCAGAAAAGCAGCTAGATTAAATCCAGTGGATGCTTTAAGAGCAGAATAATAAAAAATAATTATAATATAAAAAATAAAGTAACAAGAAATTAAAAAATTTGATATAATTTAAAAGAGTAAGGAAACTAATGGAGGACAATAGTGAAGTATTTAAAGATATTAACTCTTCTATCTATTTTTGTAGGAATAGTAGTAGCTGCCTATTATAAATTATATCTATTGACAGTTTTTTTAATTTTGTTGCTTTTTTATTTTTTTCATATTTTTTTGAAGAAAAATGAGTATCAAAAGTCTGGAAATTTTAATAAAAGGGTAATACTTTCTTCTAATATAGTTTTACTAGTAATTTTGGTTATAGTAATAAGGTTAGTACAGATACAACTTTTTGAAGCCCCAGAATATGAAAAAAAAGCTATTGAACAGATTAGAAAAAATGATAAAAGTTATGGAAATAGAGGAAGTATTTTTGACAGTAATGGAAAAAGTTTAGCTTTTAATAAAAATATATACATATTAGGTGTAAATCCTAGTGCTATATATGATGAAGAGCAAAATTTAAAAGGAATAGAGAAGATACTAGATGAAACATATATTAGAAAGAATAAACAAAATCTTTTGCTTGAAATAAAAGAGGCTTATAAGAAGAATAGAAAATATAAGGTAGTAGCTAAGAACTTAAGTGAAAGACAAAAAGAGAGAATAGAAGAAATTGTAAAAGAATATAAAATTACTCAAAATTTGATACAATTCGATAGAAGTATAGAAAGAACTTATTATAAGCCAGATCTTTATAAAAATTTGATAGGATTTATAGGATATACTGATAGTTCAAATGCTCATAAAGTTGGAGTATTTGGCCTAGAAAGATGGTATGAAAAATATTTAAAAGAAAAAGTAATTGAAAGACAGAATATTTACACTAAAAATAGAGCTATGAAATTGCCATTTTCAAAAGAAAATATAAAAGTAAGTTTAAATGGTAAAAATCTTTATACTACAATAGATAGTGATATACAATTTATTTTAAATGATGAGGTTAGAAAAAAATTTATCTCTTCTGGTTCAGAAGAAGCCTATGGAATAATAATGGATCCAAATAATGGAAAAGTACTAGCTACTTCATACTATACTATTTTTAAAAATAGAGCACTTAGAAATCCTATATTTCAGAATCAATTTGAACCAGGTTCTATTTTTAAGCCCATAATTGTAGCTTCAGCTCTTGATGCTGGACTTGTAAGTAAATATACTAAGTTTGATATAGGAGATGGAAAAATAACAAAGTATAGACATACTATAAAAGAAGCTAGTAGAAATACTAAAGGAGTTTTAACAACAGAAGAGGTACTGAAAAAATCTAGTAACGTTGGTATGGTTATGATAGGGGACAAATTTACTAATCAAGAATTTGAAGAGTATCTTAAAAAATTTGGCTTCTATGATAAGACAGGAATAGATTTTCCTGGAGAGATAAAACCATACACCACACCTTATAAAAGATGGGATGGATTAAAAAAGAGTACTATGTCCTTTGGACAGGGGATAGCTGTTACACCGATTCAGATGATTACAGCTTTTTCCTCTCTTATAAATGGGGGAATTTTATATGAACCACGTCTTGTAGAAAAAATAACAGATGAAAATGGAATAGTAGTGAGAAGAAATCCTGCTACTCAAGTGAGAAGAGTTATTTCAGAGAAGCTTTCTAACGAGATGAGAGATATGTTAGAAAAAGTAGTTAGTGATGGAACAGCTAAAAGAGGAGAGGTTCCAGGATATAAGGTAGGAGGAAAAACAGGAACAGCTCAGTTAAGTACAAAGGGAGGATACTTAAAAGAGAACTATCTTTCTTCATTTATCGGTTTTTTTCCAGTGGAGAGACCTAAGTATGTTGTTTTAGTAATGTTTTTAAAACCTAAAGGGGAAACTGTGTTTGAAAAATTTGGAGGAGCAACAGCAGCTCCAGTTTTTGGTGAGATTGTAAAAAGAATAACAAAAACAAAAAATATACTATCAGAAAATATATCCAGCCTTTCTCAAGTAAAAAACTTTGAAAATGGGTATAAAGAGGAGTTAAAGGATATATTGATGCCAGATTTAAAAGATTTAAACCCTAAAGATGTAATACATATTTTTAGAAATAGTGAAATAGAAGTGAAAATAGTTGGAACAGGTTTGGTAAAGGAACAATATCCTAAAGTTGGAACTTCATTACAAGATATAAAAAGTATAAAAGTAATCTTAAAGTAGGAGATAATATGAGATATTATAAGATTTATGTAGATGGTACAAAGGAGCTATATACCTATGAAGATAGAGAAAATGAATTTGAAATAGGGGAAAGAGTGATTGTATCTTTTAGAGGAAAAAGGCGAACGGGACTTATAATAGCTCTTGATAGTGATAGAGAGAAAAATTATAGAGTTTTACCTATAGAAGAAAGATTAGAAAATTCTATAAAGTTATCTGAAAATTATATAAAACTTTTAGTTTGGGTAAAAAATTATTATATGACTAGTTATGAACAAGTTATAACTTCAGCTATTCCAAATTCTTTAAAAACAAAATATGAAAAGTTTTATTTTCCTAAAGAGATTTTAAATTTTTTAAATAATGAATTGATAAATGATAAGATAAGAGAATATTTTAAAAAAAGAGTAAGTATAACTAAGGGAACTCTAGCTAAAAATTTTGGTCTAGATAAAATAAATTTTCTTTTAAAAACTGGATTTCTCGTGAAAGATGGTAAGATAAATATAGTAATAAATTATTCAAAAGTTTTAGATTTAGAATTAGTTGAAAAAAATATCTATGAATATTTTAAAAGAAGAGAGAGAGTTAAAGAGGAAATTCTTGAAAAAATATTTCCTAAAAAAGAATTAGAAAAACTTTTAAAAGCCGGAGATTTAAGATTAGAAAAATTTATAAAAGCTGAAGAGGAAAAAGTAGAAGAGATAGATGAGGTAGAGATTGAAAGTAGAGATAGGGAGCTAAATGAGGAACAAAAAAAAGCAAGGGAAATAATAATCTCTGGTGTAGAAAAAAACTATCTTTTAAAAGGTATTACAGGTTCAGGAAAAACAGAGGTATATATTAGCATTATAAAGTCAGCTTTTAATGAGGGAAAGGGAAGTATATTTTTAGTTCCAGAAATCTCTCTTACTCCACAGATGATAAATAGATTTAAAGGGGAGTTTAAAGAAAATATTGCTATACTTCATAGTAAGCTTACAGCAAGTGAAAGAGCAAAAGAGTGGTATAATATTTACATAGGAAAGAAAAAGATTGTATTGGGAGTTCGTTCAGCTATATTTGCTCCTGTTGAGAATTTAGGATATATATTTTTAGATGAGGAGCACGAAACCACTTATAAGCAGGATAATAACCCTAGATATAATGCTAAGCAAGTAGCTATAAAAAGAGCAGAATTAGAAGAAGCAAAGCTCATTCTTGGTTCAGCTACCCCATCTATTGAAACTTATTATTTTTCACAAAAAAATCTTTTCAAACTGGTTGAATTAAAAAATAGATATAATAATGCACTTCTTCCAGAGATAGAGATAGTAGATATGAAAGGAGAAGAGAGTATATATTTTAGTAAGAGACTTCTAGAAGAAATAAAAAAAACTCTATTAAAGGGGGAGCAAGTTCTTTTACTGTTAAATAGAAAAGGCTATTCTACATATATTCAATGTAAAGATTGTGGATATGTAGAGGAGTGTTCTCACTGTTCTATAAAATATAGTTACTATGCAAGTCAAGGGGTACTTAAGTGTAATTATTGTGGAAGAGTAAAAAAATATACAGGTCATTGTAGTAAATGTGGAAGTTCTAACCTTATACATAGTGGAAAGGGAGTAGAGAGGGTAGAAGAGGAGATAAAAAAATATTTTGATGTAAGAGTCATTAGAGTTGATTCTGAGATGTCCAAGGATAGAGAGTTTTTTGAAAAGATGTATTTTGATTTTTTAGAAAAAAAATATGATATAATGGTAGGGACACAACTTATATCAAAGGGATTACATTTTCCAGATGTAACTCTAGTAGGAGTTGTTAATGCTGATACAATACTAAATTTTCCAGATTTTAGGGCTGGAGAGAAAACATTTCAATTAGTTACACAGGTAGCTGGAAGAGCTGGGAGAGGAGATAAAAAAGGAAGAGTTATAGTTCAAACATATCAAAGTGAACATCCAGTTTTTAAAAGAGTAAAAGAGAGTGACTATGAAGGATTTTATAATGAGGAGATAGGAAATAGAGAGCTATTGGAATATCCCCCATTTTCAAAGACTATTAATATAGGAATATCTTCTAAATATGAAAAATACTTAGAAAATTTTGTACAAGATTTTTATAGAGATATAAAATATGATGGAGTAGAGCTCTATGGACCTATGAGAAGTATGGTGTATAAGGTAAAAGATAGGTATAGGTATAATATTTTTATAAAAGGAAGTATAAAAGAGATAATTAATTTTAAAAAGAAATTAAAATTAAAGATTACAAATTATGAAAAAAATGATAAAATTAGAATAGTGATTGATGTAGATCCTGTTAATTTGATTTAAAATAAAAATTTCTATAGAGGTGAAAAATGATTTATGAAATAAGGAAATATGGTGATTCTGTTCTTAGAGAAGTGGCAAAAGAAATAGAAAAAGTTGATGATGAGATATTAGAAATATTAGATAATATGGTAGAAACGATGTATGCATCAAAAGGTGTTGGACTTGCCGCTCCACAAGTGGGAATTAGCAAAAGAATGTTTGTTTGTGATCAGGGTGATGGAGTTATAAGAAAGATAATTAATCCTATAATTACTCCTATTACAGAAGAAGTAATAGATTTTGAAGAAGGATGTTTGAGTGTTCCTGGGATTTATAAAAAAGTTCAAAGGCCTCAGAGAATAAAAATAGAGTATTTAAACGAAAAGTCAGAAAAAATTATAGAGGAAGTAGAAGGCTTTTTAGCGGTAATTATGCAGCATGAATTTGATCATTTAGAAGCTATTTTGTTTGTAGATAAAGTTTCTCCGATTGCTAAAAGGATGATAAATAAAAAATTACAGATGTTGAAAAAAGAAACTTTAAAGGAGAAAAAGTAAGGTGTAAAATATGCAGGAAAATAAAGTTGGGAAAATCTTATCATATATTATAATTCTCTTAAATCTTTATTTTTTTGTACCATATATGTATAGAAGTTATATAAAGATAGAAAAATTAAAAAGAGAACAGCTTGAGATAAAAGAAAAAATAAAAATAGTAAAAAAGAAAATAGAAGATTATAATATAAGAATAGAAAAATTAGGAGATGATTTCCAAAGAGAAAAAATTGCAAGGGATAGACTTCAAATGGTAAAAGAAAATGAAGAAATATATAGATTTATAGATAAGTAATTAGGAGGAGAAAATGAAAAGAGAATTAGCATTAGAGTTTGCTAGAGTTACAGAAGCTGCTGCATTAGCAGCTCATAAATGGGTAGGAAGAGGAGATAAAGAAGCTGCTGACCAAGCAGCAGTAGATGCTATGAGAACTATGCTAAATAGGATTTCAATTGATGGAGAAATAGTTATAGGGGAAGGAGAAATAGATGAGGCACCTATGCTATATATTGGAGAGAAAGTTGGAAGAGCTAATAATCCAGATAATGAATTAGAAGAAGGAGAAACATTAGATGGATGTTCTTTAGTAGATATAGCTGTAGATCCAGTAGAAGGAACTAGAATGACTGCTCAAGGACAAGCAAATGCTATTACAGTTCTAGCTGTTGGAAATAAGGGAAGTTTCTTAAAAGCTCCAGATATGTATATGGAAAAATTAATAGTAGGTCCAGAAGCAAAAGGGGTAATTGATTTAAATAAACCTCTTATAGAAAATATTCATAATGTTGCTAAAGCATTAAATAAAGATTTAAAGGATATGATGGTAGTTGTATTAGATAAGCCAAGACATACACAAATCATAAAAGATTTACAAAAATTAGGAATAAAAGTATATGCTTTACCAGATGGAGATGTGGCTGGTTCTATCCTTACTTGTATAGTAGATTCAGATGCAGATATATTATATGGTATAGGTGGGGCTCCAGAAGGAGTTATCTCTGCTGCTGTAATTAGAGCTTTAGGTGGAGATATGCAAGCTAGATTAAAACTAAGAAGTGAAGTTAAAGGTGTAACTTTAGAAAATGATAAAATTTCTAATTTTGAAAAGCATAGATGCGAAGAAATGGGACTAAGAGTTGGAGATGTTTTAAAAATGGATGATTTAGTAAAAGATGATGAGGTAATTTTTTCAGCTACTGGTATTACTAGTGGGGATTTACTAGAGGGGATAAAAAGAAAAGGAAATATTGCTAGAACACAAACTTTAGTAGTAAGAGGAAAAAGTAAAACAATAAGATATATTAATTCAGTTCATAATTTAGATTATAAAGATGAAAAAATAAGTCATTTAGTAAAATAGTGATAAAAGAAGGGGTTATTACAGAGAATAAAAAATAATTGTAATAACTCTTTTTCAGAAAAGGAGATAAACTGATGTTATTTTATGATGAGTTTTTAAAGAAATTAAATGAGGAAAAATTTCAAGTAAATGAAATAGAAAAATTTTCTCCAGAGATAAAAAAAATAATTGTTGGCTTAGGAGTTTCACTGCCTCTTATTATAATTGCTATAGCTCAATTATATATGGCTAAGATAGATGGAAATGTTGTAAGGATTGCTTTTGCTTTAATATTTATATTTATAGGAGTAAAACAATTAAGAACAACTTTTTCTTATAAAATTCAAATAGATACAAAAAATAAGAAAATAAAATTTATGAATGTGAATATAGATTTGATGAAAATAGAGAGTTGTACATTAAAAGAAGAAAAAGTTGGAAAAAAATTAGAAGTAGTTCTTGATATTATCACATTTGATAAGCAGCAATATATCATTCCACTATATATGAATAAAAAAGTAAGATTTGTATGGCTAATTAAAACAGTATTAGTAGATGCGTTTAAAATAAAAAAATAAAATAAAAAATATTTGACAAAAAAAAAAGAATATGGTATCATAGTTCTTGTCTGCGGGAATAGCTCAGTTGGTAGAGCGTCAGCCTTCCAAGCTGAATGTCGCGAGTTCGACCCTCGTTTCCCGCTCCAGATGCGCCATTAGCTCAGTTGGTAGAGCATCTGACTCTTAATCAGGGGGTCACAGGTTCAAGTCCTGTATGACGCACCATATTGAGATGCCCCGTTCGTTCAGTGGTAAGGACATCAGATTTTCACTCTGGAAACAGGGGTTCGATTCCCCTACGGGGTACCATTAGGTCTCATAGCTCAGTTGGGAGAGCACCTGCCTTACAAGCAGGGGGTCACAGGTTCAAGTCCTGTTGAGACCACCATTTATTTGGGGGTGTAGCTCAGTTGGTTAGAGCGCATGCCTGTCACGCATGAGGTCGCGAGTTCGACCCTCGTCACTCCCGCCATATAGAAGTGCCGCTTTAGCTCATCTGGTAGAGCAACTGACTTGTAATCAGTAGGTGATTGGTTCGACTCCGATAAGCGGCACCATTTTTTATAAGTGATATGCGAGGATGGCGGAATTGGCAGACGCGCTAGACTTAGGATCTAGTGTCCCAGACGTGAGAGTTCAAGTCTCTCTCTTCGCACCATACTAGAAGATAACTCCACATTAGTGGAGTTTTTTATATTTAAAGAAGGAATAATGTCAAAATTTATAGAGAAAAAATGGAAAATTGTCTATTTTTTTGTACTAGTAGTACTTTACAAAACTGCTATAAATATATTATAATTAATAAAAAGAAATAAATCAAAGCCGGAGGAAATTATAATGATAAACAGAGATAGACTGGTGGAGAGTTTTATAAATATGGCTAAAATATCTTCTCCATCATTAAAAGAAAGAGAAATGGCTGATTATATAAAAAAAGAATTAGAATCTCTTGGGCTAGATGTAGTAGAAGATAATGCTGGGATAAAAATAGGAGGAAATTCTGGAAATATAATAGGAATAATGAAGGGGAGTGGAGAAAAAAAAGTTTTATTAAGTGCTCACATGGATACAGTTTTACCATGTGATAAAGTAAATCCTATTATAGACAACGGAATAATTAAGAGTGATGGGAAGACTATATTAGGCGGAGATGATAAAGCTGGGATAGCAGCTATAATAGAGGCAATTAAAGTTATAAAAGAAAATAACTTTGAACATCCCAATATAATAATAGTATGCTCAATAGCTGAAGAGATAGGATTGTTAGGTGCTAAAAATTTTGAGATAGAGAAATATTCTCCAAACTTTTCATTTATATTAGATTCAAGTGGTAAACCTGGGATAGCAATAGTTCAAACTCCTTTTTCAGCAAAGGGTCAGATAAAAATAGTAGGAAGGCCAGCGCATGCAGGAATAGCTCCAGAAAATGGAATAAATGCTCTTACAGTAGCAGCTCATGCTATTACTAAATTGAAATTAGGAAGAATAGATGATGAGACAACATCTAATATTGGAATAGTAAGAGGAGGAGAAGCTGTAAACATAGTTATGCCAGAAGTTATTCTTCAATATGAAGCTAGAAGTTTTTCAGGAGAAAAACTAGATATTTTATTAGATGAGACTTATAATATATTTTTAAAAACAGCTGAGGAGTTTGGAGCTAAGTTTGAAAGTACTGTTGAGAAAGGTTATTCAGGATATTATTTGGAAAAAAATGAAGAGATTTTAAAGTGCTTTGAAAAAGCTTGTAAAAATATAGATGTTGAATATATTACTAAATCGACTGGTGGAGGAAGTGATGCTAATATTTATAATGAAAAGGGATATAAATCTCTCACAATAGCAATAGGAATGACAAAAGTTCATACAAAAGAAGAATATATTGAAATAGAAGATATGATTGATACATCAAAATTAGTTGTAGAATTACTAAAAGGGATAAGATAAGATGTTTAGAAAGAAAAAAAGCTCTAAAAATATAAAGAAGAGAAAGAGATATATAATATTTGTATTTGTAGTGTTTTTTTTAGTTGTATTTAGAAGTACTGTAAATAGTGGAGTGGAATTATTAAGCTATATAGTTTTTCCAGTACAAAGAAAAATTTATAAAATCGGAAACTATATAAAAGAAACAAAAGAGGCGGTAATAAAGTACAGAAAAATTCTACAAGAGAATAGAGATTTAAAAAATGAGCAGATAAAATATGATATGTTAGTATATTATAATCAAAGAATCTCTGAAGAAAATACTCGTTTAAGAAAAATTTTAGAAATAAAAGAAGAAAAAAAGTTAAAAGTAAGGGTTGCTAAAGTAATATTTAGAAACCATAATAATTTATATGTAAGATTTTATATTGATTTGGGCAAGAAAGATGGAATCAAGAGAAATATGATTGTCTTATCTGAGGAAACACTTATAGGAAAAGTTGGGAGAGTATATGAAAATTATTCTATAGTTGATATGATAACTTCGGAAAATATAAATGTTAGCTCTATAACAGAAAGTCAAATGTTAGGTTTAATAAAAGGTAGTAATGAGGAAGATGGAACACTTTATTTTGAAGCTAATACTTTTCAAAATAATATTATAGTAGGAGAAAAAGTATACACTTCTGGAATTAGTGAAATTTATCCAAAGGGATTATATATAGGTAGAGTTTCAGAGGTAGATGAAGATGATAGTGAATTATTTAGGAGTATAAAAGTGAAAAATGATATTGATGTACTTAATATGAATGAAGTTTTAATTTTGATGCAAGATGAGGAACAAAGGGAGAAAAATGAAAAGAACTAGAATATTATTCCTATTTTTAATAATATCTATCTTATGTTTTGCTAATAATAATATAAAAGATATTCAAGATATTACTTTTTTAGTAACAGAAAATCTTACAACAAATGCTAAAAAAAAGAAAAGTGAATATATATTAAGATATATCAAACCTAATTTTATTAGAAAAGATGTCTTAGAACCAGAATTAAATAAAGGGGAGATATATATATATGATGGTAATAAAAAAACTGTTTATCTTCCACTTTTTGAACAAATGACATATGAAAATTTAGAGAGTAAAGAAAGGGATATTTTAGAAAGTATTGATTATATTTTGAAAAAACGAGAGCTAAAACAAGGAAAAGTACAACTTAATAATGGAGTAATTTTAGAATTAAAACAAATAGAAAAAATTTCTGATTATTTTTTACCAAAAGAAATCGTAATATATGATAAAGATATAGAGGTTGCAAAACTTGAAATAAAAGATTATAAAATTAACTCTAATTTAAAAAAAGAGGAGTTATTGTTTCATGATTAAGTTTATAAATGATAATGGAATAGTTATAAATAAAAGAGATTTTGGAGAGGCAGATAGGTATATAACTGTATTTACAGAAAACTTTGGAAAAATAATCTTTCTTTTGAAAGGAATTAGAAAAAGTAAAAAAAGAGAATTGAGTTCAGTTGATACTTTGACACTCTCTAAATTTACTTTTTATAGAAAAGGAGAAAATTTTTTTATTTCTAATTTTCTAGAATTGGATCCTTATTTAGAAATAAAATCAAATTTGGAAAATTTAGGGATTACTCTTTATATTTTAGGAGTTTTAAACTTAGTTTTGATGGAGCATAATAGAAAAAAATCTTTGTATAATATTACGATAAAAACACTTAATTATTTAAAAGATAGCGGAGATAAAAGAAAAAATTACATTTTACTTGGCTATTATTTACATTATTTAATAAAAAACGAAGGACTTGAAATAAACATGGGAGAAGGATATAATTTTTCTTATGAGAAATCTAGATTTCTTGAAATACCTGAATCTTATACTTGTAAATTATCGAAAAATGAAAAGGATATAGTTCAACTATTTATTACTGGAAAAGTTAGAAATATTGTAGATGGTAAATATTTATTTGAAGATATAAAAAATGTGATAAATTTATTTGAAAAATATATGAATTATCATTTGGGAATATATCTTAAATTGAAAGATTATGTAATGGGGGTGGAAAATGATTAATATCATAAAAATAACTGACTATATGTCAGAAGAATTAATTTCTCTGAATTTAAAAGCAAGAACAAAAGATGAAGTATTATTAGAGTTATCAAAACTTATGGAAACTTCTCCTAATATTTCAATTGTAGGGAATAATGTATATAAATCTCTTGTAGAAAGGGAAAAGTTAGGAAGCACAGGAATAGGAAAGGGAGTAGCTATTCCACATGCAAAAACAGAGTCTGCTAAAAGTTTGACAATAGCTTTTGGAGTAAGTAAAGAGAGAATAGATTTTAAGTCTATGGATAATGAAGGAGTAAATATATTTTTTGTGTTTGCTTCCCCTATTAAAGATAGTCAGATTTATTTAAAGGTATTGGCTAGAATATCAAGATTAATTAGAGAAGAAAGTTTCAGACAAGGGTTGTTAGGATGTAAAACTCCTAATGAGGTAATAGAGTATATAAATAAAAAAGAAACTGTGTAGGTGAGTGCTATGAGATGTCCATTTTGTAATTCAGAGGATACTAAGGTAGTTGATAGTCGTTCTTTTATGGAAGGTTTTTCTATTAAAAGACGTCGTGAATGTATTAAATGTGAAAAAAGATTTACAACTTATGAAAAGGTAGAAGAAACTCCCCTATATATTGTGAAAAAAGATAACAGAAGAGAAAAATTTGATAGAAATAAACTTTTAAATGGACTTATTAGAGCTACAATTAAAAGAAGTATAAGTAGAGAAGATTTAGATACTTTTGTACTTGAGATAGAAAAATGTATACAAAACTCTTTAAAAAATGAAATTAGTAGTAGAGAGTTAGGAGAATTAGTAATGGAAAAATTATTAGAAGTAGATGAAGTAGCTTATGTTAGATTCGTTTCCGTGTATAAGGAGTTTGATGATATAAAGTCTTTTATAGAATTGGTTGAAAAAATTAGTAGTAGGAAAGGTGAATAGATGAGAATATTATTTATGGGGACTCCAGAGTTTGCGATTCCATCTTTAGATGTATTAAATTCTAAACATGAAATAATAGGGGTCTTTACAAAAACTGATAAACCTAATATGAGAGGGAAAAAGATAAAATTTACACCAGTAAAAGAGTATGCTTTAGAGTATAATATACCTATATATCAGCCAAATAGTCTAAAAACTGAAGAGACTAAAAATTTAATAAAAGAATTGAATCCAGATTTAATAGTAGTGGTAGCTTATGGGAAAATATTGCCTAAGGAGATAATTGATATACCAAAGTATGGAGTGATTAATGTACACTCATCTTTGCTTCCAAAGTATAGAGGAGCAGCTCCTATAAATGCAGCTCTTATTCAAGGTGAGAAGGAAAGCGGAGTAAGTATAATGTATATAGTTGAGGAGTTAGATGCAGGAGATGTGATACTTAATGTAAAGACAAAGATAACAGATGAAGATACTTTCCTTACTTTACATGATAGATTAAAAAAATTAGGAGCAGATGGACTTATAGAAGCTGTGAATCTTATAGAGAGAGGTATAGCACCAAGGATACCACAAAATCATTTAGAAGCTACATTTGTTAAACCATTTTCTAAAGAGGATTGTAAAATTAAATGGAATAGAACTGAAAGAGAGATTTTTAATTTTGTAAGAGGAATGAATCCTTTTCCAGGTGCTTTTACAATTTGTAAAGAGAAAATTTTTAAGGTTTATGGAGTAAAAGAAAATTTTAAGATATATAAAATTGGAGTTTGTGGCGAGATAGTAGAGATAAAAAAAGGTGAAGGAATAGTTGTAAAAACTCAAAATGGAAGTGTTATATTGACTCAAGTGAAGCCAGAAAATAAAAAAATTTTAAGTGGAGTAGATATAATTAATGGTGGAATATTAAAAATTGGTGATATTTTAGAATAAAAATAAAATTAGAAAGGTAGTATATGAAGGATATGATAAAATTAGATGGAAAAGATTTAGCTGTAAAATTAAAATTAAATTTAAAAGAAGAAGTAAATAGGTTAAAAAATGAAGTGGGAAGAGTTCCTGGACTAGCTATAATTTTATTAGGAGATAATCCAGCTTCAAAAATTTATGTGAACTCTAAGATTAAGGGGTGTAATGAATTAGGTTTTAAAAGTTTTGGATATTTTTTATCTGAAGATACAAGTGAAGCAAAACTTTTAGAATTGATAGATGAGCTTAATAAAGATGAAAGAGTAGATGGAATATTAGTGCAGCTTCCTCTACCAAAGCATATAGATGAAAAAAAAATTATAGATAGAATATCTTTAAATAAAGATGTGGATGGATTTAAACCGGAAAATTTAGGCCTTTTAATGCTAGGAAATGATGAAGCTATGAGTCCTTGTACTCCAGCTGGAATAATAGAGTTATTGAAAACTTATTCAATAGATTTAGTTGGAAAAGATGTAGTTGTTGTAGGGAGAAGTAATATAGTAGGAAAACCTATGGCAAATATCATGATAAATAAAGGGGCAACAGTTACTGTATGTAATAGTAAGACTAAAAATTTAAAGAAAAAGACTGTTGAAGCAGATATAATAGTAATGGCAATAGGACAGCCTAAATTTTTAACTGAAGATATGGTAAAAGAAGGAGCAATAGTGATAGATGTTGGTATAAACAGAACTCATGAAGGTTTAGTTGGAGATGTAGATTATGAAAATATAAGTAAGAAAGCTTCTTATATAACTCCTGTACCAGGAGGAGTAGGACCTATGACTGTTGCTATGTTGTTTGTAAATACTTTAAAAGCTTTTAAAAATGTAAATTATATAAAATAAAAATAAAGGGAGAAACTATGAAAAAAAACGAGAAAAGAGAGTATTATATAGTAGATAAAAGAATACTTCCAAACTCTATACAAAGTGTAATAAAAGTAAATGATTTAGTACAACATACTAAAATCTCGAAATATGAAGCTATAAAGAAAGTTGGAATAAGTAGGAGTACATATTATAAATATAAGGATTATATAAAGCCTTTTTTTGAAAGTGGAAAAGATAAGGTATTTAGCATCCACATGTCTTTAGTAGACAAACCTGGAATTTTAGCAAGTATATTAAATATAATAGCTGGAGAGGATATGAATGTGCTTACAATAGTCCAGAATATAGCTGTAGATGGAATAGCAAAATCTACTATTTCTATACAGACGACTGAGAATATGCTTAGAAAAATAGAAGGAATGCTAGAAAAAATTTCTGAAGTAGACGGGGTAAAAGATTTGAGAATAATAGGAAGCAACTAAATTTAAAATATTGTGGAGGAAAAATGAAAATAGATGTAAAAACAATAAGAGAGTTAGCAGAAAATATTGAAAAGTATAATTTGAATGAAGTAACTTTAGAGAGTGAAGGAATAAAGTTAATGTTAAAGAAGGAAACTTTTGTTACAAAAGTAGAGCCTGTACAAGTTCAACAGCAATTAGTTCAACAATGTATGCCAACTAATGAACCTGAAAAAATTTCAGAAGAAAATAGAGAAAGAGAGTATATAATAGCTCCTATGGTAGGAACTTTTTATAAATCATCAGCTCCAGGTAATCCAGCTTTTGTAGATTCTGGAATGAATGTATCCATAGGAGATACTTTATGTATAATTGAGGCAATGAAGCTTATGAATGAAGTAAAAGCTACAAAAAATTGTAAAATTGTAAAAATTTTAGTAGAGGATGGACAAGTAGTGAAAAAAGGAGATAAATTATTTGAAATAGAGTAAAATTTGTATTTTTATATATTATGTGGTAAAATAATAATAGTATATGGAAACTTGAGAAGGAGAGTGTAAAATAAAATTGGACACGTACAAAAATATTTTGTTGTTAGTCATATTAATAATGTTATCAGGTTTTTTTTCAGCTTCAGAGACGGCACTTACATCTTTTAGAAGTATACATTTAGAGAAGTTTGAAAATGATAAAAATATTAAGAAGATAGAACTTTTAAAAAATTGGTTAAAAAATCCTAATGAAATGTTAACAGGATTATTAGTAGGAAATAATATTGTAAATATATTAGCTTCATCGATAGCAACTGTTGTAACAATAAATGTAATAGGAGAAGCATCGAGTTCATCAGTGGCTGTAGCTACAATTGGTATGACTATAATTATTTTGATTTTTGGAGAAATTACACCTAAGATCATAGCTAAAAATCAAGCTGTAAAAATAGCAGGGATAGTTATAAATATTATTTATTATTTTACTTGGATCTTAAAACCTATAATAAAAATATTGATGATGATATCTAAATTTATTGGAAGAATGTTAGGTATTGAGATTAAAAATGAAGGCTTCATGATTACTGAAGAAGATATTATTTCATTTGTAAATGTGGGAGAAGCTGAGGGGATAATTGAAGAAGAAGAAAAGGAAATGATACATTCAATAGTTGGATTTGGTGAAACAACAGCTAAAGAGGTAATGACTCCAAGAACTTCCATGTTCGCTTTAGAAGGAGAAAAAACATTAGATGATGTGTGGGATGAAATAATAGAAAATGGTTTTTCAAGAATTCCTGTATATAAAGATACAATAGATAATATAATAGGAGTTTTGTATGTAAAAGATGTATTAAGCATAATAAAGGATGGGAAAACGGATACTCCGATTAAAAATTTTGTAAGATTAGGTTACTTTGTACCTGAGACTAAATCTATAATAGAAATATTACAAGAGTTCAGAAGTATGAAAGTCCATATAGCTATGGTATTAGACGAATATGGAGGAATAGTAGGTCTTGTTACAATAGAAGACTTAATAGAAGAAATTACTGGGGAAATTCGTGATGAATTTGATACAGAAGAAGAAGAGCTTATACATAAAATAAATGATAATACTTATGAAGTAGATGGAATGATAGATATAGAGACTTTAGATAAAGAGTTATCTATAAAATTGCCAGAGTCTGAAGATTATGAGAGTTTAGGTGGGCTTATTGTAACAGAATTAGGAAGAGTAGCTATAATTGGTGATATAGTAAATATAGAAGACGTACGATTAGAAGTTTTAGAAGTTGATAAAATGAGAGTATCAAAAGTTTTAATTGAATTAAATATAGGAGAAAATCCAGATGATCAAAAAGTTTAAAGCTTATTTTTATACAGGATTAATAGCTCTTTTACCAATTGTTTTAACTGTCTATATATTTAATTGGATAGTTGGAATTGTGATGGGAATTTTAGGAAATTCATTTATAACGATAATAATAAAAAAGCTTCTTCTTATATTTGTAGAAGAAGGGAATATGGATTATTATGTTCAAATGTTAGTTTATTTTATATCCTTGATTACTATGATATTAGGAACTTGTTTAGTAGGATTGATTTTAAGAATAGTTTTTTTTGCCAAGATGATAAGGAAGGCTAAGAAATTATTTGTAAAAATACCTTTGATAAAGCAAGTCTATACAACTATTTCTCAAATTGTTGATGTAACTATGACTGATAGGGAAAAAGCTTATGAAAAAGTGGTAATGTTAGAATATCCGAGAAGAGGAATATATGCTATAGGTTTTTTAACCTCTCCAGAAAATCAGATTGTAAGTGAAGTAATTTCATCCAAAGAGAAAGTGTGTAATGTTTTTATTCCAACTTCTCCAAATCCGACTTCTGGAGTATTTGTAGTGGTTCCAGAAAAAGATATTACAATACTTGATATGAAGATAGATGATGCTGTAAAATTAATTATCTCAGGAGGTGTAATTACTCCAGAGAAAAAGGAGATAGAAAAAATTGAAGAGTAAACTGATTTTTCTAGGGATATTAATTTTTATGATAGGATGTAGTAATAGGAAAATATCTAAAGAAGCCGAGTATGCTTTGATAAGGGGGGTAAATTTTTCACAACAGAAAGAATATTCTAAAGCGATGTTTGAATATGAAAAATCTTATGCAATAGATCCAAATAATCTTGTTTTATTAAAAGAGTTAGGGTATTGTTATTATCAATTTGGTGATTTTGAAAAAGCTGAAAAATTTTGGCTAGAAGGCTTAAAATTATCTAAAAAAGATGAGAATATTATTAAAAATTTAGCTACTCTTTACTATGAGCAAAGAAAATTTGATAAAAGTTTAAAAGTTATGGAGGAAGCCTATAATATAAACGATGGTTATTATTTAAAATTAAAGGCTTTAATTGTAGCTGAAACAGATAAAGTTGAAGCTTATAATATTTTTAAAAAAATGAATATAGAGGATTTTGATGTATATAGCTCAATAAAATATATGGAAATTTTAAAGTTTTTATCTAAGAAAAATGAACTATACTATTTTATGAAAAATGGTTATTCTTTTTTTAAAGAGGATAGAGATTATATTTTAAATTATGCTGAGAATTTATCAGAGGTTTATTTATTGAATAGAGAAACAGAGGAAATATTATTGAGATATCTTGCTGAAAAGGGAAAAGATGAAAGTATAATTTTGAAATTAAGTAATCTATATTTAAAAAATGGTGATAAAAAGAAATCAGAGGATATTTTAGAGTTAATATCTTATTGAAGCGTTTTAGATAAAAATATAAAGAGTAACGGAGTGAAGAGAATGGATTTAAAAAAATATGTGGCAAATGTAAAAGATTTTCCAAAAAAGGGAATATTATTTAGAGATATAACTCCTTTAATGAATAATGGAGAGGCTTTTAGAATGGCTACTGATGAGATAGTAAAATTTGCTAAAGAAAAAGCTGCAGAATTAATAGTTGGCCCAGAGGCAAGGGGATTTATATTTGGATGTCCAGTATCATATGCTATGGGGATAGGATTTGTTCCAGTTAGAAAGCCTAAAAAATTACCTAGAGAGGTAGTTGAATTTTCTTATGATTTAGAATATGGTTCAAATACCTTATGTATGCATAGAGATGCTATAAAACCTGGTCAAAGAGTACTTATAGTAGATGATCTTTTAGCCACTGGAGGGACTATGGAAGCTGCTGTAAAGTTAGTAGAAGAATTAGGTGGAGTTGTAGTAGGATTGGCTTTCTTAATTGAGTTAGAAGAGTTAAATGGAAGAGAGAAATTAAAAGATTATCCAGTTTTAACATTGATGAAATATTAGAGTAAAAAAGTAAGTAATATAGTCTAAAGCAACTTCTTATGAAATTTAAATTTAAAATATGAGGTTGTTTTAGATTTTTTATTTATTACTTTTTTAATTGTAGATAGAAAAGAGGAGATTATGAATTATTGGGAAGAGATACTAAAAGAAATAGAGGAAAATAATCTAAAAGTTGATATTGAAAAAATAAAATTAGCTTTTTTCTTTGCTGAAGAGTGCCATGAAGGACAATATAGAAAATCTGGGGAAGATTATATTATGCATCCAGTAGAGGTTACAAAGATCTTAATAGATATGAAAATGGATACAGATACTATAGTCGCTGGAATACTTCATGATATAGTAGAAGATACTTTAATTACTTTAGCTGATATAAAATATAATTTTGGAGAAGCAGTAGCAACATTAGTTGACGGGGTAACTAAGTTAAAAACTCTTCCTAATGGTACTAAAAAGCAAGATGAAAATATAAGAAAAATGATTTTAGCTATGGCTCAAAATTTAAGAGTAATAATTATAAAACTTGCAGATAGACTTCATAATATGAGAACTATGAAGTATATGAAACCAGAAAAGCAAATATCCATCTCCCAAGAAACTTTAGATATTTATGCACCTCTTGCTCATAGATTAGGAATAGCTAAGATTAAGTGGGAATTAGAAGATTTAGCTTTACGTTACTTAAAACCAAAAGAATATATAAATATAAAATCTTTGATTGATTCTAAAAAGAAAGAAAGAGAAGAGTATATTCAAGAGTTTATTGAAAAGATAGTAAATTTATTACATGAAACTGGCATAAAAGGAAGTGTAAAAGGAAGATTTAAGCATTTTTACAGTATTTATAAAAAGATGTATGAAAAAAATAAAGAATTTGATGATATTTATGACTTAATGGGTGTAAGAATAATAGTTGATACAGAGGGAGAATGTTATAATACATTAGGAGTAATTCATAGTCATTTTAGACCTGTACCTGGAAGATTTAAAGATTATATTGCTGTACCAAAATCTAATAACTATCAATCTATTCATACTACTATAGTAGGCCCACAAGGGAAATTTATAGAGATACAGATAAGAACAGAAGAGATGGATAAGGTAGCTGAAGAAGGGATTGCTGCACACTGGAGTTATAAAGAGCACAGTAAAGTGACGAAGAGTGATCAGGTGTATGGATGGCTTAGAAATATTTTGGAACTACAAAAAGAAACAGAAACAGCTCAAGAGTTTATCGATAGTGTAACAAAAGATATAATAAATGAAACAGTGTTTGTATTTTCACCTAAAGGGGATATTACAGAGTTACCTCAAGGAGCTACACCTCTTGATTTTGCTTTCTCAATACATACTCAAATAGGATGTAAGTGTGTAGGTGCTAAGGTTAATGGAAAAATAGTGACACTTGATTATAAGTTACAAAATGGAGATAGAGTAGAAATTATAACTTCTAAAAATTCTAAGGGACCAAATAAAGATTGGTTAGACATTGTTGTTACTCATGGTGCAAAAAGTAAAATTAAGAAAGTTTTAAAAGATTTAGTAAGAGACCAAACTATAAAAAATGGTAGAGAAAATCTTGAAAGAGAGTTGGGAAAACTTGGAATAACTTTAAAAGAAATGGAAGATGACCCAATTATTAAAAAGCATATGGAAAAGAATAATATTACATCTTTAGATGAATTTTATTATCATGTTGGTGAAAGACGAAGTAAGATAGATATAATAATTGATAAACTTAGAAAAAAAATAGAAAAGGAAAGAAAAATTGAAAATATAAATATTGAAGAGTTAATGGAGAAGAAAAAAGAGAAAGAGAAAAATTCTTCAAGTAAAAATGACTATGGAATAATAATTGATGGAATAAATAACACCTTAATTAGATTTGCTAGATGTTGTACACCTTTACCAGGAGATGAAATTGGAGGATATGTAACTAAACTTACAGGAATAACTGTCCATAGAAGAGATTGTAAAAATTTTCAAAGTATGGTAGCTCAAGATCCTACTAGAGAGATAGATGTACAATGGGATAGCAAAGTAGTGGAACAAAAGGAAAATAAATATAAATTTACATTTAATGTACTTGTGTATGATAAACCAAATATACTTATGAATATCATAAATTTGATAGCAAATCATAAAATCCATTTAATTACAATAAATAGTAATGAGGTAAATAGAAATGGTGAAAGATATATGAATTTCCAAATTACAATAGAGATTTCAAATAAAAATGAATATAAATATCTATTGAATAATATGCTAAAAATGAAAGAGATAATATCAGTAGATAGGACTTAGATAGGAGAGAAAATGACAAAAAAATTACCTGTAACTTACGAGTTACAAAAGAAGTCTGGTAAAGCTAGAGCAGGAAAAATAACTACTCCTCATGGCGAGATAGAAACACCAGTATTTATGCCAGTGGGAACACAAGCTACAGTAAAAGCAATGACACCAGAGGAGCTAGAAGCTATTGGTTCACAAATAATTTTAGGAAATACTTATCATTTGTATTTAAGACCAAGTGATGAATTAGTGGCAAAATTTGGTGGACTTCATAAGTTTATGAATTGGAAAAAACCTATACTTACAGATAGTGGAGGATTCCAAGTATTCAGTTTAGGTGCTCTAAGAAAGATAACAGAGGAGGGAGTAAGATTTAGTTCTCATTTAGATGGTTCAAAACATTTCTTAACTCCAGAAAAATCTATCAATATTCAAAATAATTTAGGTTCAGATATTGTTATGTTATTTGATGAGTGCCCGCCAGGATTATCAAGTAGAGAGTATATGATACCATCAATAGAAAGAACTACAAGATGGGCAAAAAGATGTATTGAGGCTCATAAAAGACCAGATGAACAAGGATTATTTGCCATTGTTCAAGGTGGAATATATGAAGATTTAAGAGATAAAAGCTTGAGAGAATTAAGTGAAATGGACGAACATTTCTCTGGTTATGCAATAGGGGGACTTGCTGTAGGAGAGCCAAGAGAAGATATGTATAGAATTTTAGATTACATAGTAGAAAAATGTCCAGAGAATAAGCCAAGATATCTAATGGGAGTAGGAGAGCCACTAGATATGTTAGAAGCAGTAGAGTCTGGAATAGATATGATGGATTGTGTACAACCAACAAGAATAGGAAGACATGGAACAGTATTTACAAAGTATGGTAGATTAGTAATAAAAAATGCTATGTATTCAGAAGATGATAGACCTCTTGATGAAGATTGTGATTGCTATGTTTGTAGAAATTTTAAAAGAGGATATATCAGACATCTATTTAAGGCAGAAGAGATACTAGGACAAAGACTTGCTACATATCATAACTTATATTTCTTAATTAAACTTATGAAAAATGCTAGAGAAGCTATTTTAGAAGATAGATTTACAGAGTTTAAAGAAGAGTTTATAAGAAATTATAATATGGGGAAAGAATTTGATTGGATAAAACCTAAAAAAATAGTAGGGTAAAATATAATTACAATTATCCTTTAATATTACAGGGAAATTATTATTGACCGAACTTAAGAAATTATGCTATAATTTAGTGGATATTTATAGAAAATTCTAGGAGGCATGGAATGGAAACTTTGTTTACAGTTTTATTATTCATTTTTGCTATTTCATTAATAATATTAGTGTTGATACAACCAGATAGAAGTCACGGAACATCTGCAAGTATGGGTTTAGGAGCATCAAATACAGTATTTGGAATATCAAAAGATGGTGGTCCTTTAGCTAGAGCAACAGAGATTGTAGCGACATTATTTATTATTAGTGCACTTTTATTATACTTAGTAAAATAAAGTAAGAGACGTATTGGGTCCAATACGTCTTTTTTATAGGTAGATGATAGAATGACAAATAATATATTTGGAAATAATTATGAAGTGGTAAAGCCTCTAGCTATGAAGTTGCGTCCACAAAATTTAGATGATTTTATAGGACAGGAAAAACTTTTAGGGAAGGGAGGAATACTTAGAAAACTTATAGAAAGACAAAATATCTCTAATTCAATTTTTTATGGACCACCTGGTTGTGGGAAAAGTTCTCTAGGAGAGATAATTTCTAAAAGTATCAATAGTAATTTTGAAACTTTAAATGCCACTACAGCTTCTTTAAATGATTTGAGAGAAGTAGTAGAGAGGGCTAAAAAGAGTATAGAGTTTTATGGTAAGAAGACAATACTTTTTTTAGATGAGATACATAGGTTTAATAAGATGCAACAAGATGCCCTTCTTTCTTATTGTGAAAACGGAACTATTACTCTTATAGGAGCTACTACTGAAAACCCTTATTATTCTCTTAATAATGCCTTACTTTCAAGAGTTATGATTTTTGAATTTAAAGCTTTAGAGAGAAAGGATATTGAGAAAATAGTTAGAAGAGGAATAGAAAAATTAGAGTTAAAAGATGTATCAGATGAAATAATAGAGTGTATTTTAGATATATCTCAAGGTGATAGTAGAATAGCTTTAAATTATCTTGAGCTCTATAAAAATAGTTGTACAAATTTGAAACTAGAAGAGGTATTAGAAATTTTTAGAACAAGACAAGTTTCATATCATAAAGCTGAAGATAAATACAATTTAATTTCAGCTATGATAAAAAGTATGAGGGGAAGTGACCCAGACTCAGCTCTTTATTGGCTAGGGAGATTACTTGCTGGTGGAGAGGACCCAAGATATATAGCTAGACGTCTTGTGGTACATGCTAGCGAAGATATAGGAATGGCTAATCCAGAAGCTATGCTTGTAGCAAATAGTGCTATGATGGCAAGTGAAAGAATAGGTATGCCAGAAATTAGAATAATTTTAGCTCAAGCTGTAATCTATATAGCTATTTCTACTAAGAGTAATTCTTGTTATATGGGAATAGCTAAAGCTTTAGAGGATATTGAAAATGGAGATATGGAAGCTGTTCCACAAAATATTTGTCATAATCCAAAAGGATATTTATATCCACATGATTATCAAGGAAATTTTGTAAAACAAAAATATAGTAATAAAAAAAGGAAATATTATATTCCTGGAGATAATAAAAATGAAAAACTCATAAAAGAAAAGTTAGAAAAATTATGGGGAAAATAGAAGAGGTGAAGTAATGAAACTTATAAAAGCTGCTAGAGGAACAAAGGATATTTTTGGAGAAGATGCAGTAAAATATACATATATATCTAAGACAGCTCAAGAAATATTTGAAAGTTATGGATATACATTTATAAAAACTCCAATATTTGAAGAGACTGATTTATTCAAAAGAGGAATTGGAGAGGGAACAGATGTAGTAGAGAAAGAGATGTATACTTTTAAAGATAGAGGAGATAGAAGCTTAACTTTAAGACCTGAAAATACAGCTTCTGTTGTAAGATCGTATCTAGAGAATGCTATCTATGGAAAAGAAGATGTTACTAAATATTACTATAATGGTTCAATGTTTAGATATGAGAGACCTCAAGCAGGAAGACAAAGAGAGTTTAACCAAATAGGAGTAGAGGTTTTAGGAGAAAGCTCACCTATATTAGATGCTGAAGTTATTGCTATGAGTTACTCTCTATTAGAAAAATTAGGAATTACAGATTTAGAGGTACACATTAACTCTGTAGGAACTAATGCTTCTCGTACTAAGTATAGAGAGATGCTATTAAACTTCTTAGAGCCAATGAAAGAAGAACTTTGTGAAGATTGTAGAATGAGAATGGAGAAAAATCCTTTAAGAGTTCTAGATTGTAAAGTTGACAAGTGTAAAGAGCTTACTAAAGATGCTCCTAGTATAATAGATTCATTAAATGAAGAGGAAAGAGCTCATTATGAAACTGTAAAAAAATACTTAGATATTTTTGGAGTGAAATATGTAGAAGATTCAAGACTTGTAAGAGGACTTGACTACTATTCAAGTACTGTTTATGAGATAGTAACTAATAAATTAGGAGCTCAAGGAACTGTATTAGGTGGTGGAAGATATGATAATCTATTAAAGCAGTTAGGAGATAAGGATATACCAGCTGTAGGATTTGCTGCTGGAGTAGAGAGAATGATGATGCTTCTTGAAGATTATCCTAAAAATAATCCAGATGTATATGTAGCTTGGTTAGGAGAAAATACTCAAGAGTTTGGATTAAAAATAGCTAAAATTTTAAGAGATAATGGAATAAAAACTTTTGTTGATTTTAATTCTAAAGGAATGAAATCTCATATGAAAAAAGCTGACAAATTAGCAGTAAAATACTGTATAATTGTTGGAGAAGATGAGATGAATAAAGATGTTGTGGTGCTAAAAGATTTTAGTGCTAGAACTCAAGAAGAGATGAGCTTAGAAAAAGCTATTGAGATAATTAAAAAGTAAATAATAATTATATTGTAATTAGCTATGGAAACTTAAGAGTTATGTAATATAGAATAATTTTTAGTTTTCAAGTATATTAAGGAGAGGGTAAGAATGATTTACAGGACTCATAATCTTGGTGAATTAAGAAAAGAGAATATCGGACAGACAGTTACACTATCTGGTTGGGTAGATACAACTAGAGACTTAGGAGGATTAACTTTCGTCGACTTAAGAGATAGAGAGGGAAAAACTCAAGTAGTTTTTGATATAGATGTAGCTCCAAAGGATGTTGTAGAACAAGCTCAAAAATTAAGAAATGAAGCAGTTATAAGAGTAGTAGGAACTGTAAGAGAAAGACATAGCAAAAATATGAATATCCCAACTGGAGAGATAGAAGTATTTGCTACTGAACTAACTATCTTAAATAACTGTGATGTATTACCATTCCAAATAACTGGAACAGAGGATAATTTAAACGAAAATATCAGATTAAAATATAGATATTTAGATATCAGAAGACCTAAGATGTTAAATAATCTTAGAATGAGACATAAGATGATAATGGCTATTAGAAATTATATGGATAAAGAGGGATTTATCGATGTGGATACTCCATTATTAAATAAATCTACTCCAGAAGGAGCAAGAGACTTTTTAGTACCTTGTAGAATCAATCCAGGAACTTTTTATGCATTACCTCAATCTCCACAATTATTTAAACAACTTTTAATGATAGCTGGAGTAGAGAGATATTTCCAAATAGCTAAATGTTTTAGAGATGAGGATTTAAGAGCAGATAGACAATTTGAATTCACTCAATTAGACGTAGAGATGTCATTTGTTGAGATGGATGATGTAATGAATACAATAGAGGGATTAGCTAAGAATGTATTTACAGCAATAACAGGAGAAGTAGCTGATTATAAATTCCCAAGAATGCCTTATGCTGAAGCTATGGCAAGATTTGGTTCTGACAAACCAGATGTAAGATTTGGAGTGGAGCTAAAAGATTTAACAGAGATAGTTAAAAATTGCGGATTTAAAGCATTTAAAGATGTAGCTGACAATGGTGGAATTGTAAAATGTATAACAGCTCCAAAAGCTTTTGAAAAATTCTCAAGAAAAGTTCTTGGAGAGTATGAAGAGTATGCTAAGAGATATTTTGGTGCAAAGGGAATGGCATACATAAAAATAGCTGAAGATGGAGCTATAACTTCTCCAATAGCTAAATTTTTCTCAGAAGAGGAAATGAAAGCTATCATAGCTAAGGCTGAAGCAAATCCAGGAGATGTAATTTTAATAATAGCTGATAAAGCAAAAGTAGTATATGGAGCTTTAGGAGCTATGAGACTTAGAATAGGAAAAGAGTTAGATTTAATTAATAATGATGAGTTTAAATTCCTATGGGTAGTAGATTTCCCAATGTTTACTTATGATGAAGAAGAGGGAAGATACAAAGCTGAGCACCATCCATTCACTTCTATCAAAGGAGAAGATATGGAAGCTTTCTTAGGTGGACAAACTGAAAGTATTAGAACTAACACTTATGATATGGTATTAAATGGATTTGAAATAGGAGGAGGTTCTATAAGAATATTTAATCCTGAAATCCAAAACAAAGTGTTTGAAAGATTAGGATTATCTTATGAAGAAGCTAGAGAGAAGTTTGGATTCTTCGTAGATGCTTTCAAATATGGAGCACCACCTCATGGAGGACTTGCTTTTGGAATAGACAGATGGCTAATGGTAATGTTAAAAGAGGTTTCTATAAGAGAGGTTATTCCTTTTCCTAAAACAAATAAAGGGCAATGTTTAATGTCAGAAGCACCAAATTTTGTTGACAAAGAGCAATTAGATGAGCTAAATATTGCTGTAACTTATAAAGAAGAAGAAAAAATAGAAAAGTAATAGAAAATAAAATATTAGTACTTGAAAAATTCATAAATAAGTGATATAATTTCCTTAACGAGAATAGATTTCTGACCTACACGTTATTTCTTGAGGTTTTGGGCCTAATGTCGTCATGGGGTTGGCGCTGCTCTCAGTAGCTCAGCAAAGTCACGAATGACTTAGAGCTTAAGTTGATTACGGACTCTGTATGCTGTTAGTAACTGACTACCACTTATGGTTTTGGCGACTAAAACCGTATTGAAGACGGTAGGTTGGAGCTTTTCTTATGGGACTTTGTCCCTTTTTTTTATTTGAAAATATTATGAAATGTGTTGAGAAGAAGGTGAAGAGATGCATATTGTGGATAGAGAGATAGCTAGAATTTTTGAGGAGACGGTTATTAAATTATACAATGATAAGGAGTTAAAAAAGATAGAAATATCGGTAGCTACAAATGAAAAATTTGGAGATTTTCAAACCAATTTTGCTATGATGAATTCTAAAATAATAGGGAATAATCCAAGAATGATAGCTCAAAAGATAATGGATAACTTAGTAAAAAATAATGTTATAGAGAAACTTGAGATAGCTGGGCCAGGATTTATTAATATATTTTTAAAGAGTGAATATTTAGGAGAGCTATTAAAAAAATCAAGAAAGGAAAAATATGATTTTTCATTTTTAAATAGAAAAGGAGATGTAGTTATAGATTTTTCTTCTCCAAATATAGCTAAAAGAATGCATATAGGTCATCTACGTTCAACAATAATAGGAGATTCTATAGCAAGAATTTATAGATATTTAGGTTATCATGTTGTAGCAGATAATCATATAGGGGACTGGGGAACTCAATTTGGAAAGCTTATTATAGGATATAGAAGATGGTTAGATAGAGAAGCTTATAAAGTCAATGCTATAGAGGAACTTGAAAGAGTATATGTGGAGTTTACAAAGCAATCTGAAGAGCATCCAGAACTTGAAGAAGAAGCTAGAGTTGAGCTTAAAAAGTTACAAGATGGAGATAAAGAAAATTTTGCTCTTTGGAAAGAGTTTATAAAAGTATCATTAGATGAGTATGCAAAGCTTTATGGAAGATTAGATGTACATTTTGATACTTATTATGGAGAGTCATTCTATCATGATATGATGCAAGGTGTAGTTGAAGAATTAGTAGAAAAGAAAATAGCAGTAGAAGATGATGGAGCTAAAGTAGTATTCTTCCCAGAGGAAGATAACCTATTCCCATGTATAGTACAAAAGAAAGATGGTGCTTTTCTATATTCTACATCTGATATAGCTACTGTAAAATTTAGAAAAGATAACTATAATATTAATAAAATAATATATTTAACAGATGAGAGACAACAAGACCACTTTAAACAATTCTTTAAAATAACAGATATGTTAGGATGGAATGTTCCTAAACATCATATCTGGTTTGGAATAATGAGATTTGCTGATGGAGTATTCTCTACAAGAAAAGGAAATGTAATTAGACTTGAGCAACTAATGGATGAGGGTAAAAAGAGAGCTTATGATATAGTAAATGAGAAAAACCCAGATTTATCATTTGAAGAAAAAGATAATATAGCTGAAATAGTTGGAGTAGGAGCTATAAAATATGCTGATCTATCTCAAAATAGACAAAGTCCAATAATATTTGAATGGGATAAAATTTTAAGTTTTGAAGGAAATACTGCTCCATATCTTCAATACTCTTATGCTAGAATTCAATCTATTTTAAGAAAGGCAGAATCAGAAGGTAAAGGAATAGATTTTACTAAAACTATATTAATAAAAACTCCTCAAGAGAGAGCTTTAGCTAATCATATAGCTGCTTTCCCTATGGCAGTAATAAAAGCTTCTGAAACATTTAAGCCAAATGTGATAGCTGATTACCTATTTGAATTAGCTAAGAAGTTTAATAGCTTCTACAATAGTTGTCCAATACTTAATCAGGAAGATGAGATTTTATTCTCAAGAGGATTACTTGCTAAAGTAGCTGGAGATACTATAAAAGATGGATTGGATTTACTTGGAATTAGAACATTAGAAAGAATGTAATTTATATTTTATAACAGGAAGGGACACCTAAAATCTTATTATTTAAGATTTAGGTGTATTTTTTTATTGGTAATATTAGAGAATATAAAATTATGGAGAAGTTTTTCAGTTAGTTGGTAATAAGAATGAAGAATATAGATAATTATTAAAATAAATTTTAAGGAGTAGAAAAATGAGAAAAGAAATTGAAAAATTAATAGCTGAAAATGAAAAAATATCTTTAGAAAAAATAGCTAAAGAGTTAGGAATATCTCTAATAGAGGTATTAAGAGAAGCTCCAACAGCAAGAAAATATCCTCTTGAGAAAAGAGAAGAACTTTTTGAAATATTAAGAGGATGGGAAAAAGTTTTTCTATTAGTAGTAACTCCTAACTTTGTTTTGGAAATAAAAGATAAGTTTCCAAAGGGATTTTATGCCCATGGGTATTTAAATTTCCATGATCCAGAATCTTCAATAGGAGGACATTTAAGTGTTGATAAAATAAAAGAGATTTTCTTAGTAGAGGATAATATGTTTGGAAGAAAAAGTTGTTCAATAAGATTCTATGGGGAAGATGAGAAGGAAATATTTGCTATATATGTCCCAAGAGATGATAAGAAAGAATTAATTAAAGAGTATTTAGATTGTTTTTACTCTTTGATATAAAAGTGCTAATAAAAAGAGAAAAAGCTGTTAAAAACTAGAATTGTAAAATTTTTTAGTGATAACAGCTTTTTTTAATATTTAAAAAGTTATATATTTTTAGAGTATTAATTAAATTTTTTAATAATTATACTTATTATAAAAATAATTGTTGAAGAAAAAATTACAGCAGCACCAGAAGGAATAGAAAGAGTAAGATAAACAGGAAGAGTTATTCCCAATATGCAGCTGAGAGTTGAAAATAAAATACTGTATCCTATAAAGCCTCTCATTGAATTAGAGATATTTTTAGCTGAAGCAGTTGGGATTAAAAGTAATGCTTCAACTAAAATAGAACCAACTATTTTTATTGCTCCTATTGTAGTGATACTTAGCAGAATAATAAAAAGATACTCATAAAATTTTATATTTATTTTTCTAGCTAAGGCAATACTAGGGTTTATACTGATTAATAAAAATTTATTGTAACAAGGGTATAAAATAATAAAAACTAAAACAGTTATAGTTATTAGAATATATATATCTATTTTCTCAATAGTTAGTATTGAACCAAAAAGAATATTTTCAATTATATGTGGATTAATTGTTCCAGCTGTATAAGTTAAAAGAGAAGCTCCAATGGAAATAGAGACTGCTAAAAAAATTCCAATTAGAGTATCTGAGGCTATATCAGTTTTAGTTTTTGTATATATAATCAAAATTCCAAATAAGATAGAATAACCAAAGGTGGAGAGGTAAGGAGTCAAATAATTTTCTCCTAATATTATTCCTATAGCTATTCCTGTCATTGCAGCGTGCCCTATGGCTTCAGAATAGAAAGCCATTTTTTTGCTTACAACAAGTGTTCCAATAATTCCTAACAGTGGTCCTATAAAAAAAGCTGAAATAAGAGCATTTGTGATAAAAGAATAATTAAGTATTTCCAACATAAAATCACCTACAAAAAATATTTGAGATTTCTTTTTCAAAAAAATTACTATCTAAAAGATTACAAGCTATATTTGTTTTATTTATACAAGTAACAGTGTCAGCAAATTTTTTTACTTTATATAAATTATGTTCTATCCATAGTATTGTAATTCCTTGTTCTTTAAGTTCTTTTATAAGCGAAATGAAGAAATCTTCTCCATGCTTATCCATACCAGTTAAAGGTTCATCTAAAATTAAAAAATTTGGTGTAGGGAGAAGAGATTGTAATAATAATACTCTTTGCCTTTCTCCACCAGATAAAGTTGTAAAAATTGAATTTCTTTTATCATATAGTTTAAATTTTTTTAAAAGATTATCAACCTGCCTTTGCTTTTTAAAATCAAAACCTAAAAAGCAGGGGGACGTTTGAGAATTAATAGATATAAATTCATTAACAGTCAAGGGGATAGAATTATTAAGATTGATATGTTGAGGGAGATATCCAATGATATTTTTATGATTATTTTGGAAGGTAATATCCCCTTGAAAGTTAAGTTCTTTTAAAATACATTTTATAAGAGAACTTTTACCTCCACCATTAGGTCCAATTAAGCAATGAATTTCCCCTTTCTTAATCTTGAGATTAATATTTTCTAAGATAGAATTATTATCAATAGAAAGGTTTAAATTTTTAATTTCTAGTTCATATTTTTCCATTTTTTATCCTTTTATTTTTCTTTTTTTAGAGCAGAGACAATTTCATTCAAGTCTTGAGAAATCATCTCTTCAAAACTTTCAGCAGAATAGGAACCACCAGTCATATGATAAAGTTCTTTGATGTCTGCTCTAGTTTCTCTTTTTAAAATTTCCATATATTTATTTTTTAATTGTTTTTCACCAAAAATAACTTTAATATTTTCAGCTTTTAATTTTTTTATAATATGTTGTAAATGTACTATGCTAGGCTCTACTCCATGTGCTGGCTCAATAACTATATCGACTTTTTTTCCAAATTCTTTAAAAAGATAGTCATAACCTGCATAAAAAGTAACAACTTTAAAGTTAGAGATATCTATATCTTTGATTTCATTAAGAGCATCTTTTTTTAGTTTAGCTAAACGATCAGTATATTCCTTTGCATTCTTTAAGTAGAATTCTCTGTTTTTAGGATCTAATTTTCCTAATTGATCTGCAATATACTCTATTTGCTCAATAGACTCAGTTATAGAGATATAGGTATGGGAATTTACTTCCTCATTATGTGAATGTTCAAGATGATGTTCTTCTTCATGCACATCATGATTATGTTCGTGGGTACATATTCCTTCTGTATGCATTAATTTTATATTTTTGTTAGCTTCAATAATTGGGATATTTTTTCCACTCATTTTAAGCAGCTTATAGATAAAACTATCATGACCCAGTCCATTTATAACTATAGTATCAAGGGAAGATATTTTTTTCATATCTTCAACTGTAGGACTATAGTTATGTGAATTATAAATATCTAATCTAACAGGCGTGATAATCTCTGCTCTGTCTTTAACAATATTAGCTACAAAACTATAGTAAGGTTGTAGAGTAACTCCAATTTTTATTTTTTCTTCAGCAAAAGAGAAAAAAGAAAGTATAGTAAAAAGTAAAATTGTAATTTTTTTCATAGTATCATTCCTTTCCGAAAACTAAAATTTTGAATTTCGAAATAATTATATAAAGAAATAGGAACTGTAAAGTTCCATCTCTTTAATTATTTTTTAAATTTTCTAACTCTTTATATAATTCTTCAACTGCTTCAAAAATTCTTGGAGAACCTCTAAGAATTTTTGTAGAATCTACAATAAAAAGATTATTGTTTTTTCCAGCAGTTGTTTCCTTAACTATTATATTACTATTTAAAATATCTTCAGGTTTAGAAATACTCATTGCTCCAGCTAAAAAGTCTGGGTTTTGTTGTAATAAAAACTCAGGAGATATAATAGGTTTGTCCCCAACTAAATTATCTGCTAGATTTTCAATTCCTAGAAGAGATAATATCTGTCCAGGAAGAGATTTAGAGTTAAAAGCCATCATAGGAGAAGTTGAATATAGTACTGTTCCTTTCATATTAAGTGGCTGAGCAGTAATTTTAGATTTTATATTATTTAATTTTTCAATAGATTTATCGTAAAGCAAATCAGCATTTTCTTCATTTCCAGTAAGCTTACCATAAAGTTTTATATTATTTAAAATATCATTAAAACTATTAGCCTCAACAACTATATAGGGAATGTTGAAAGGTTTTAATGTATCACCTAGTTTTGGAGACATAGCATTTATTAAAACTAAGTCAGGAGAGAAAGAAAGTATTTTTTCAACACTACTATTATTAATATGTCCTACATTTGGTAGTAATTTTACCTTTTCTTCAGGATAAATTTTGCTTCTTGCTATAGTTCCAATAGCAGCAATATGGTTTTCAGCCCCAATTAAATATAGAGTTTCTATTACTGCAGGATCTAAAACAACTATTTTTTTATACTCTTTAAGTTCAATCTTATTATTATAACTATCTATAACTTGATTATTTTCTACTTTTAGAGCAGAAAAAGATAGAGAGTATAGTATAAACATAAAAGAAAAAATTATTTTTTTCAATTTATTTTCCTCCTTTTAATTTAGGAATGATATAAGGAATTCCCTCTTCTGTATAACAAACTTGAGATTCTAAATCGTAGACAGCTTTTAAATTTTCTTTAGTTAAAGTTTCCTTAGGAGTTCCTTGGCAAAATACCTTTCCATCTTTTAACATGACAATTTCATCACAAAACATGGCAGCAAGATTCAGATCGTGGAGTACCGCTACTGCAGTAAGCTCTTTATCAATGATACTATCCTTTACTTTTTTCATTAAATCCAAAGCATGGTTTAAGTCTAAAGCAGATGTAGGCTCATCTAATAAAATAATTTTTGTTTCTTGAGTGAGAGCTCTTGCTAAAAGAACTCTTTGAAACTCTCCACCAGAAAGACTAACAGCTTTTCTATGTAAAAATTTTTCTAAGTCTAGCTCTTTAATATGATGTTGAGCAATTTCAACATCTTTCTTTGAATACCCATCCCAACTATTTTTTAAATGGGGAAGTCTTCCCATAAGTACAAACTCTTCTACATCCATAGCAGATACAAGTTGAGATTTTTGGGGAACCAGAGAAAGAAGTTTAGCTTTCTCTTTTTGAGATATATTTTTACTTAGAATCTTATCTATATAAATATTCCCACTTTCACTTTTTAAATATCCTAAAATATTTTTTAAAAGAGTTGATTTTCCACAACCATTTGGACCTAAAATTCCTGTTAATTTATTTCTTTTTAATTCTAAATTAATACCTTGAAGTATTTTTCTGTTCCCGTAGGAGAAATTTAAGTTTTCAATTTTTATAGCTTCCATTAGAAATCTCTCCTTTTATTTTTTAATGCTAAGTATAGGAAGAATGGAGCTCCAAAAAATGCAGTAATTACACCAATAGGAATCTCTACTGGAGCAAGAACTATTCTTCCAAAGGTATCACATATGAGTAGAAAAAATCCACCAGCTAAAATTGTGCTAGGTAGCACCTTAGTATTAGATGGACCTACAATCATTCTAATAGTATGTGGTACAATGAGCCCTACAAAGCCAATCATTCCAGAAAAAGCCACTGAAAAAGCTACAATAAGAGCAGACACAGTAAGTGTTCTCACTTTCAATCTATTTACATCAACTCCTAATGAGTGGGCTTCTTCATCACCAGATAATAGAGCATCTAATTCATGTCTTTTAGAATAGAAATATACCAGTGATAAGATAAGTGGAATTAAGATAAAGATAACTCTTTTCCAAGTAGCATTTCCAAGATACCCCATCATCCACATTGTTATTTTAAAGGAATCTTCTCCAATTAGATACATAGTAAAAGATGTAAATGCTCCTAAGAAAGATGAAACGGCAATTCCAACTATTAACAGAGTGGCAACATTTACTTTGTTTCCCTTTTTAGCCATTTTAAAAATAAGAAGAGTACTAGCTAAACAAGTTATAAAAGCTAAGACACCATACATAAAATCTGGAAGATTTAGCACAAAGGCAATTACAGCTCCAAAAGTAGCACTTGCTGCAATTCCAATAATATAAGGATCGGCAAGAGGATTTTGAAATACTGTTTGTACCACTACTCCACTAGATGCTAACATCATTCCAATTAATAGAGACATAATTATTCTAGGTAATCTTAGGTTAAAAATTATTGTTTTTATATAATCAGGTGCTTTTCCTGGAGAAAATATATACTCCAGAGGAATAGGGACACTCCCCATAGGTATAGCAAGTATCCCTGTTATGATAATTCCTATTGTAAGCACGATAGGTAAAATTTTCTTCATATAATTCCTCACATTTTAATCTCTTTTTATCTTATAAACTATATCTAAATCCTACATAGTAGTTTCTTTCAGCTGCTGGGTCATAAGTGTAACCTTCTGATTGACTATATTTAATAGAGCTATAATATTCTTTATCAAACAGGTTATTAATCCCAGCGTAAAGAGTTAAACCATTATTAAAAGTATATCCTGCTCTAATATTTGTAACTGTATAACTACCTTTTTTACCAGATTCATTACTATTTTCAATGTATGAACTTCCAGTATATACCATCTCACCATTGATATTGAATCTAGAAGTAAAATCATATCTAGCTCCTAAAGTAAACTTATGAGTAGGAACCCCTTCAATTTTTCTACCAGCTAAATTAGCTCCATCAATTCTATCACCACTATCAGTATACTGTTTTTCAATACCTTTTTTTATTTCAGCATGCATATATTGATAAGATTCAGAAAGAGTTAATTTTCCAAAGTAATGTTCTAGAGAGATTTCAGCTCCATATCTTTCTGTTTCATCTATATTGTAATTTAAAGTTTGTGTTCCCATTCCTATCATATTAGTATAAATTTCATTATCAGTTTGAGTATAGAAAATAGAGGTATTAATAGCTGTATTACCAATATAGTCACTCGTTCCAAATTCTACACTTCTATATGTTTCTGACTCTAAGTTATTTAATTCATAATTTGTTCCTTTCATTTCTCCCATAGGAGTCTGCTTTATATATGGCACTGTATCAGTTAAAAGTGCTGGTGGTGGTGAAGTAAATCCTTGTTCTAATCTAGTATAAATTTTCCCTGTATCAGAGTATAAATAATTTCCAGATAATTCTATTGCAAAATTATCTATGTCTTTATTTTTATCTAAATTTTTTATAATAGGAAAAGGCATCCCTGGAGGAGTAGTTGTTGATTTTCTCCAAATATCATAATTAGATTTTTCATATCTGATTCCTTGGTTAAATTCAAAGCTACCAGTTTTGTAGTTATTCATAATAAAAGTTCCAAAGGTTTCTTTATTAAATTTATTCTGAGTAACACTTATTCCCATTTGGTCCATATTTGCATATCTTTTAGCTTCATTATCAATATAATCTAATCCAAATACTATCGAGCTTCCAGTTTTTCCATAAAAATATTTTAATTTAGGTTTTACTCCAACTTTTTTATCATCAAAGAATCCATATGGCTTTTTACCTTTATTAGCTATATTCATATTTGTTTCTTGTTGGAAAGCAACTAAGTTAAAATCTAAGTTATCACTTATTTTAGTATTATAAGTTAAAACATAGTCTTCTTTTTCAGTGTGGATATTAGTAATAGAAGAACCAGATTGTTTTCTATCTTCTTCCACTTGTTTTTTAGTTAGCATATCAGGAGATAGAATACCAGACTCATAATTAGAATATTTTAATTCTAATGATTGGTTATCACTGATATTATATTTTAAATTCCCTTGGAAAAATTCCGTATTATCATGAGATTCATCTCTATAACCATCAGTATCAGTTTTACTATAAATTACATTAGCATTAAATTTTCCAAAAGTTTGCCCTGCAGAAATGTCATATTTATTTCCACCAAAACTAGAATAATCATAAGCTACATTAGCTCTAAGCCCTTTTCCTCTCTTAGTGATGATATTGATTACTCCACCAGCAGTTCCACTTCCATATAGAACACTTCCTCCACCAGGAATAACCTCAATTCTTTCGATAGAACTTACAGGGATTGTATTGATAGGTGTACTTGTCATAGAAGTATCTAAAGAGTTTACTGCTACTCCGTCAATAAGAATTTGAACATTTCTTTTAGCTATAGTTCCACCTTGACCTCTTAAGTCAACAGTTGAACCAAAAGTATCTTTGGTAATAGAAACACTAGGAATATCTTCTAAAATTTCAAGTACACTTTTATAATCTTTTTCTTCGATTTTTTCAGATGTTACGATTGTAGGGTTGGCAGCAACCTCTCTCATCTCAGTAGCAAATCCTGTAGTAGAGTAAATAAGACTCTTTCCTAAGTTAATACTGTTTGTTTTTCCATAGGCACATACAGCAAGTAGAGCCCAAAGCAATGTAGCTTTTTTCTTATTCATATGTATATCTCTCCTTTACATTAAATTAATTATTAGATTAATAAAATAAAATTATATAAATTTATTTATTAAAAACTTTATCTAAAATATATCCAATAATATCTATTGAAAGATTATTTCCCCAGAAAACCCCATCTTTAGTAAAATTAAAGGAATTTTCTTTTTCAATAACAAGTTTTTCTTCCCCATAATTCTTCATTTTTTCACAGAAGTACGTATACTCTTCCTCGTTTAAAATAGCTTTAATACTCTCCTTAGAGATGATAGGGAACTGCATTATTCCAGAAAGTTTAGCAAATTTGGCATGGTATTCAGTCTGCTTAGAATAAAAGCTCATCTCTTTATTCATTCTAAATACTTCAATTCCTTGAACACTACCTCCAGCACCTACTCCAATAGGGAAAGTATCACCACCACTATTTCTAACTTGAATGTACTGGTAAGTATCTCCACCATTTTTAGCTATCTTAGTAAGTTCTAAAATGTGGTACTTATTCTCTCTTAACATTTCATCAACAAAATGAGAGTAAAGAAGATAATCTTTTTTCATATCCTCTTCCATTATTACTTTTTCAGCTTCAATATCTTTAGAAAGCTTAGATCCTTCATGAACCATAAGGGAATAGAAACTAGCACTTCCAAGTTCTAATTTTTTCACAATTCTAGCATCTTCAACAACCTCTTCAATAGTTTGGTCAGGGAAATTATAGATAATGTCTACGCATACCTCTCCTTTGAAGAAGTTTTTTAGTTTTTTAAGTTTTTCAATAACTTCATTTTTACTATAAGTTCTATTATAGAAAATTCTTCCTCTTTCTGAGAAAGTTTGAATTCCTACACTAAGTCTATTTACTCCATATTTCATCATTACTTCTAATTTTTCTTTAGTAAGATTATGAAGAGTTGTTTCAAAAGTAAACTCATAGTTCTCTCCAGGTTTTACATTTCTTTGAATACTCTGAAGTATAATTTCAAGTTGTTTAGGTTTATAAATAGTAGGAGTTCCTCCACCAAAGAAAATAACATCAAAAGTACTCTCTTTAAAATATGTTGTTTGACCATATTTATCAAATTCACTAGCTATATATTCAGCATAGGAATCTAGACTACCATCTAGTTGTTTTCTATTTAAATTACAAAATGAACATATTTTATCACAATATGGTGTATGTACATAAATAGCTTTTTTTCTATCATCCGGCTTTATCTCAAGCATAGCTTTAAAACTTGATTTATCAGCTTTTTCACTAGGAACATATTTGCTAATAAGTCCAGTACTATCATGATGAGATTTATGCCTCTTATTAAATAATAATAAATTGTTAATCATCCAAATCCTCCTCTAAAGCATACATATTTAGCCAATTATTAACATTCAATTATATTTTGAAATTCAAAATAATTTTATTATAGATATAATAATATTTTTTTTATATAAAGTCAATAAAAAATAAATAAAATCTAATAATTTGACTTTATAATTAAAATATGATATAAGTTTTAATAAAAAAAGTAGGAGGAATATGATGAAAATATTGGTTACTTATTCAACACTAACAGGGAACACTAAAAAAGTTTGTGAAGCAGCAGCAGAAGCTTTTACTGAGGTAGAAATAAAAGATATAAGTGAAGTAACAACTTTAGATTATGATTTAATAGTTGTCGGAACTTGGATAGATAAAGGGACTGCAGATACAAAGGCTCTTAATTTTATCGAAACAATAAAGAAAAAGAAAACAGCTTTCATATTTACATTAGGAGCTTATCCAGACTCACAACACGCTATGGATTGTATAAAGAGAATAAAAAAATTATTTGAAGGCAATGAAAATGAAGTAGTAGGACACTATCACTGTCAAGGAGCTATTGATCCAAAACTTATAGAGATGATGAAAACAAAATTTGGACCAGATCATCCTCATGGACCAAACCCTGAAAGAATAAAAAGATGGGAAGATGCAAGTAAGCATCCAGATGAAAATGATTTAGATATGGCTTACAATTATTTTAAAGAATTAATAAATAAATTATGATATATAGCTTCTCAGGTATAGAAGCTTTTTTATAATAATAAAACAAAATTAAATTTATGAAGTGGTTTAAATTTAATAGATGTTATTAGCTAATTTATTTTAAAAAGCAAAAATTATCTAAGAAATTAAAAGTTGTTATCTTAAATATTTTATCATTATAGAAATATAAAAGCTGTCAGATCGTTAATTCACTGACAGCTTTTATATTAGTTGTTAATTAAGTAAATTAAAATACTTTAAAAGAAAGGATTAATTGAATTATACATGAATGTTAAATAAAAGTCAAGAAAAAATTTGTTTATTTAAATATTTTTAATATCAAACTAAAAAATAATAACTAATTCAAAGTTTTTAATTTTAAAATATGAAAAGAAACTACTATCAATATTACTATTAAAAAGATTTTAAGATATAAATTAGATATTTTTGTTATAGAAAAAGTAACACTAATGATTAAAGTAAGGATAGCTATAAATTTATTTTTCCTACTAACACCTTTCTTTTCTTGATAATCTTTGATATATTTTCCAAAAATTTTATTTTCTAAGAGAGCTTTATGAAATTTTTCTGAAGATTTATTAAAACAATATGCACTTAGAAGTAAAAAAGGAGTAGTGGGAAGTATTGGAAGAAAAATACCTATACTTCCTAAAATAATAGAGAGTATTCCAACAACAAAAAAAATTTTTTTCTTCATGATATTTCTCCTTATATTTTTAGATATTTATTTAAAAATATACTAAAGAAAGGTAAAAAAGTCAAATAAAGATTTTTGACTTTTTTATTTTAGTAAGACAAAATATTTATATCTATAAGATTAGATTTCATAATTAAAGAATTTTTGATTAAGATAATTTTTTAAATCATTTCTAAGTAAATTTAATTCTTTTAAATACTCTTGAGTTGAAGGTTTAGGATATCTATCATTTACAAATCTACCTAAATTTTTCATTCCCCACCAATTTGCCATGTCATCATCAAAAACTTTATAAGCTTTCATATAATTATCCCATTTTTTATCTTCTATTCCTACTCCATCTCCAATGAACCCTCTTCCTCCACCTAAATATCCACAATTCATTATAGTAAAAATAGATTTTCCATTAAGTAGTCCTATATGTCCATCAGAATTAAAGTCGTATGCAAATTTTTTTCCAAAAATTCTTTCCTGATATCCCTTTACTATAGAAGTAGCACTATCGTGCCAGTTAGGGTAAGCAAATATTATATAATCGGCTTTTGTAATAAAATTTTGTTCAATGATTACATCTTCAGGAGTAGCTCCTACCCCATCTTTTTGAGAATAAAACTCATCGGGATGTAAAATAGGGTTAAAATTCATTTTATATAAATCTCTAATCTCTACCTCTATACCATTTTCTTCAAAATATTTCATAGAGGTATATACCATATCAAAAAGTATAGAGTTATCTCTATTATCTCCTACTACAAAGAGAGCTTTTTTCTTATTAGAGTTTGTAAATCCATGAGGTATGTATTTTGAAACATAAGAAGCTGGAACTACTGAAGCAGATGTTATTCCGTCTAATTTTTCTCTCTCTTTTTCTGAAAGAGTAGAACTATAATTATTAGAATTAATTATTTTAATTTCTACTTTCTCTTCTTTATTTATATAGTTGTAAAGTCCAATTACCCCTAAACCTAAAAATCCCATTAAAATTAAACTTTTTAGTTGACTATTCATATTTTCACTTCCTTAAATATTATTTCTTAATTGCTTTCTTTTTTCTTTCCAACTTGGCATATATTTTTCTACAAAATCCCAAAATTCTTTTTGATGATGTGGATATGGAATATGAGATAGTTCATGAAGAATGACATAATCAATTATATCCTTTGACTTTTTATAGAGTTGATGATTAAAGGTTATACTTCTAGAGAGAGTGTTACAAGAACCCCATCTAGTCTTCATATCTCTAAATTTTATCACTTTAGGAGAATATCCTATACTTTTTCCTATCTCCATAGTTCTATTGATAACATAGGGATAAAAGTTATCATATATCCATTGATTGATTAATTTTTTTCTCTTTTCAAAGCTATTCTCTTTAAGAGAGATTATAAAGTTATTATCTTTAATCTCACATCTTTCTTGAGGAGATATTTCTATCTTGATAATATATGGAAATCCAAGATAATAGAATTTATCTCCTTCTTCAAACTTAGTTTCTAACTTTTTCCTCTCTTCTATTAGAGCTATTTTTTCTCTTATCCATTTTTCTTTTTCTTTTAAGAGAGATTCTATATATGAATTTGGAACTTTTATTGGAGCAGATACAAGAACTTCTCCATCACTATTTATTCTGATTGTAATATTTTTCATTTTTTTTCTAGTTATTTTTATCTTCATAGTTTTTATTATATCATATTTCAAAATTATTTTTTATAAAATTGGAGAAATAAAGAGAGTTCTTCATATAAAAAATATATTGAGTTTTTTTGTATTATCTTTTATAATACTATGTGAATAAATAGGATTTAGTAGGAGGTAAGAATGTTACAAAAACATAAAAGGAACTTCTCTATAATAGCTCATATAGATCATGGAAAATCTACAATAGCAGATAGATTATTAGAGTATACTGGTGCTGTTTCTAAAAGAGAGATGAAAGAGCAACTTCTTGATTCAATGGATTTGGAAAGAGAGAAGGGAATAACTATAAAAGCTCAAGCTGTAACTTTATATTATAAGGCAAAAGATGGAATAGAGTATGAATTAAACTTAATTGATACTCCAGGACACGTAGACTTTATCTATGAGGTATCAAGATCATTATCAGCTTGCGAGGGAGCTTTACTAGTAGTAGATGCTGCTCAAGGAGTAGAGGCTCAAACTTTAGCTAACGTATATTTAGCAATAGAGAATAATCTTGAGATAGTACCTGTAATCAATAAAATAGATTTACCAGCAGCTGATCCAGAAAAAGTAAAAGTTGAGATAGAGGATGTTATTGGACTTCCAGCTGATGATGCTGTAATGTGTTCAGGTAAGACAGGAATAGGTATTGAAGATTTATTAGAAGCAATAGTAAAGAGAATACCAGCTCCAAATTATGAAGAGGATGCTCCTTTAAAAGCTTTAATATTCGACTCTAAATTTGATGATTATAGAGGGGTAATCACATATGTAAAAGTTTTAGATGGAAGTATTAAAAAGGGAGATAAAATTAGAATCTGGTCAACAGAGAAAGATTTTGATGTTTTAGAGGTTGGAGTATTTTCTCCTACTATGAAACCTCAAGATGAGCTTTCTTCTGGTTCAGTTGGATATATAATAACAGGAGTTAAAACAATACATGATACAAGAGTAGGAGATACTATCACTCATACAAATAACCCTTGTATATTCCCATTAGAGGGATTTAAACCAGCTCAGTCAATGGTATTTGCTGGAGTATATCCATTATTTACAGATGACTATGAAGATTTAAGAGAGGCATTAGAAAAATTACAATTAAATGATGCTTCATTAACATTTGTACCTGAGACATCAATAGCTCTAGGATTTGGATTTAGATGTGGATTCTTAGGATTACTACATATGGAGATTATAGTTGAAAGACTTAGAAGAGAGTACAATATAGACTTGATTTCTACTACACCATCAGTTGAGTATAGAGTAAATATGGATAAGGGCGAGGTACTTGTAATAGATAACCCTTGTGAATTCCCAGATGGTGGAAGAGGGAGATTATCAGTAGAGGAACCATTTATAAGAGGTAAGGTAATAGTTCCTAAGGACTATGTAGGAAATGTGATGGAACTTTGTCAAGAGAAGAGAGGGATATTTATAGGTATGGACTTTATTGATGAAAATAGATCAATGCTTACCTATGAATTACCACTTGCAGAGATAGTGATAGATTTCTATGATAAATTAAAATCAAGAACTAAAGGATATGCTTCATTTGAATATGAATTAGTAGGATATAAGGAATCAGACTTAGTTAAGGTAGATATACTTGTATCTGGAAAACCTGTGGATGCTTTCTCATTTATAGCTCATAAAGATGGCGCTTACAGTAGAGGAAGAGCTATCTGTGAAAAATTAAAAGAGGTTATCCCAAGACAACAATTTGAAATACCTATACAAGCAGCACTAGGAGCAAAGGTTATAGCAAGAGAGACTATCAAGGCATATAGAAAGAACGTTATAGCTAAATGTTATGGTGGAGATATCACAAGAAAGAAAAAACTTCTTGAAAAACAAAAAGAGGGTAAAAAGAGAATGAAGAGTATAGGAAATGTTGAGATCCCTCAAGAAGCTTTCGTATCAGTATTAAAATTAAATGATTAATTTTAGGGAGAAATTAAAATGAAAAAAATATTGGTGATTAGATACAAAAAAAGTGTAGGGGATACAATAATAGGAACTACTCTTTGTGAAAGTATAAAGAAAAAATATCCAGATGCTAGAGTTGATTATTTGGTATATGAAAATTTAACAGAGATATTCTACAATCACAGAGCTATAGATAATGTTTTAACATTGGATAGAAAAGCTGGATTAAAAGGTTGGCTTAAAACTTTGGGTGAGATAAGAAAAAATAAGTATGATGTAATAATTGACTGTAGAACAATAGTTATTACAGCTTTACTTTCTTTTTTCTCTGGAGCAAAGCTTAGAATAGGAAAATATCATAAGTATAGATTTTTCTTATATCATCATGCTATAAAAGGGTTTACAAAGAAGATGAACCAGATAAAAAAATATCATCAACTTCTAAAACCATTAGGGATAGAAGAGGTAAGTACAGGGTATGCTATCTGCTTAAAAGATGAGGAGAAGAATGAGTGGAAAAAAATAATGGAAGCTCAAGGAATAGATATGTCTAAGCTTATCATTCCTATGGCTGTAAATGCTAGACAAAGTAATAAAAAATATCCAGAGGAGTATATGTTACAAATAACAAAAACTCTTATAGATAAATATGATGCTCAAATTATACTATTCTACTCTCCATCAGAGGAAACTTATGCTAAAGAGTTTTATAACAAGTTAGATTGTAATAAAAATATATTTATCAATCTAAAGACTAAAAATGTAAGAGAGTTGGCTTGTATATTCAGTAATTGTGATCTATTTGTAGGAAATGAGGGAGGAACTAGACATGTAGCTGAGGCAGTAGGACTTGCTAATTTATGTATAGTAGCTCCTCAAACTTGTAAAGAGGAATGGTTAAGTAATGAGAATGATAAAAATCAATGTATTACTGTAAAAGATGTAAATGGTTGTGATTATAAGGATATCAAGCCAGAATATGTCCTTAAAAGAATAGACAAACAATTAAAATTATTTAATAATTTTGATAAAATTTGATATAATTTAAAGAAATGATGATTATTGTTTAGTAATTACAAGGAGTGACTTCTGTTTTTTTACAGGAATCAATCCTTGTTATTTTTATTATTAGAGTAATCTATATATCTCTCTAAATTAACTTTTTTTATTTTTAACGAATGAGATAATATTCCAAATTTATCAATACTGCCTTTTAGTTTTAAGGTATTAGTATTTAAAGTAGTTATGGAACCATAATAGAATTTTCCATTCCAAGAATCGTATATCCAACCTTTGACTAGCTGATTTTTTTCATTTTTAACTAATCCACCAACAACTTGTAAATTTAGAACTTTTCTATTTCGAAGAAGTGGACTTGGATTATTTCTATCAATTTGCTCCTTGCCTGCCATTTTATCTCCAATAGGATACTTAGAATCTTTTAGCCAACGTATATAACCAACATATTCATTTTCTTTTTTCTGAATTTCTACAATAACTTTTTGATTTGGAAGAAGCCAATATCCTATATAAGGATCAGGTAATTCTTTACTAAATAAAGTAAAAGTAATTAAGATAAATAAAATTATAATTTTGTTCATAGAATATCACACAATATAATGTATATAATTTTCTAAACCTCTTAAAATAAATAATTTTTTTAAAATGAATTTAACTTCTTTTAAATTGATTGGAAATCCTGCATTTTGTAGTTTAGAAAAACCAGAATAGGCTGTATTTATAGTATGTGTAAGATAGTTTGCAGTGAAATATGGATCGATGCTTTTAAAATCGATTTGAGATTCAGTTACTTTAAAAATTTCAGAATACTTGGCAATGGCAAGATTTATATTGTTATTTTGGAAATCTTCTTCCATATCAAAAAAATCATCAAGTGCTTGTAAACTCATTCCTATAATAAATAGTCCATCACTAAATTCGGATATTTTTAAATTGTTTTCTATTATTTTGGGGATAGTTAAACTTATTTCTAGTAATTTTCCTCCAATTTGTTTATGAACATTTTCAAGGATAAAATTAGATGAAGGATATTTATTATATATTTCTCTTTTTCTAATACTTTCTCCTTTCGCAATTGAATAAATCTCTTCTAAAAGAATAGTATTAATTTTTTTATTATTACAATTTAATTTTAAAATTTCTTTAGTCAGAAGTTCTTGTGTAATAAGAGAAATAAAACTATTTTCTACTAATGGATTATTAAGAGAGTTTATAAAAATATTCCCTTTTTTTTCATCATCTAGAATATTATCAATAGAAGTTACTATTTGTCTTAAGAACATAATTATTTTTCCATAAGAAATAACTCTAGACTTAGGAATATTACTTTCATTTATAAGAGATAACATAAGAATAGTAAAAAAATTTTTTTTAAATAAACTAATAAAATTTGTATCGTAGTAATTCAAGGTAAGTTCTGTATAAAAACTATAATTTTTGAAATCTTCGATGACAGTTTTTTGGCACTCTTTCATAATATCAGAAGCTTGAAGAAATTTTTTAAATAATAATTTACTGGACATTTTTCCTCCTAAGTTATAATTAATATATAATTAATTATAGTATTAAAAAGTTAAAATTAATATAAAAAAATAAAATTGACAAAATTTCAACTATTTGCTGATGAAATAAGATTTAGGTGATTTTATATATAAGTTTATTTTAAGAGAAGATAGAATAATAATAAACTTGATAGGAAATAACTTAGATAGTTATTTTATAATTATTTAGATAAAAGAAAAATAGAAATTTTTTTAAATATTATTAAATCAGGAGAAAATTATTTTGAAATTATATTAACGAAAATCTTTTAAATTATTTAAATTTTTATCTTATAAATGCTAAAATATATAAGAGGTGAAAAATGAAAAAAATTTTAATTATAGAAGATGATTTGAGAATAAGAAGAATTTTACAACTAGAATTAGAACATGAAGGATACTTAGTTAATTTAGCTAAAGATGGAAAAGAAGGCTTAGAAAAATTTAAATTAATGAGGTATGATCTGATTTTATTAGATTTAATGTTACCTGAAGTTTCAGGAGAGGAAGTTTGTAAAAAATTAAGAAAAAATTCTGATATACCTATAATAGTACTGACTGCAAAAGAAGATATTAAAAGTAAAGTTGAACTTTTAGATATGGGAGCTGATGATTATATAACAAAACCATTTAATATAGAGGAACTTTTTGCTAGAATGAGGGTTGCTTTAAGAAATAAAAAAAATTATCAAGAGATTGGGAAGTTAAAGTATGAAGACTTAGTTTTAGATATTACTCGAAAAGAATTGGTTATAAATGAGGAAAAAATATCTTTGACTAAGACAGAATATAGGTTGTTAGAATTATTTATTTTAAATAAAGAATTAATTGTATCAAGAGAAAGAATTATAACTGAAATATGGGGTTATGATTTTGATGGAGAAGAGAAAATAGTAGATGTATATTTAAATTTTTTAAGAAAAAAAATAGAAACTCAGGAGAAAAAATATATACAAAATATTAGAGGATTTGGGTATATGTTAAAGCTTAAAAGAGGAGATTCTTATGAAAAAGATATCTAAAATGCTTTTAAAAAGCTACATGATTTTAATTTTAATTTTTACTTGTTCAAGTGTAGTGATTTTTATAACTGTTGAAGCATATATAAAGAGAAGTTCTGCTGATGATTTATATGCTATCGATAGTTTTTTACAGTATGAAACAAAAGAGTTTAAGGAAAAGTTAGAAAGTGGTAGAAAAATAAATGATATAATTGATTCTGCTTTAGATGAAGCTCCTAAAATATTAGGAAGTTCTATTATTTTTAAATTAAATGGACAAATACTATCAAGAAGTTATTCGGAAAATGAGTTAAAACAAGTAGAGAATGAAGATTATTATGATATTGTGAAAGATTGTGGATATTATAATCTTCAATATTTAAAAAGAAAAATAAATATAAAGGAATACCCTAATTTAGAAGTATATATTATAAAAAATTTAAAAGCAGAAAAAAGATTGATGTTAAATATTATTGGTTTATCTACATTAATTTTAATTTTTACAACTTTATTAGCTTATTTTATTTCAAAAAGATTTTATAATAGATTTACATTCTCTTTGAATGAACTTCAGAGATTAACTAATGAGATAAATTTAGAAAGTTTAGATACAAATTTAAAAAAAAATGAATATTATGAATTTCAACAAGTTATTATTTCGTATAATAATATGTTAAAAAGATTAAAAGAACAGGCAAAAAAGCAGATAGATTTTGTAAATAATGCTTCCCATGAGTTAAAAACTCCAATTTTTGTAATAAGTGGATATGTAGATCTGATAAAAAGATGGGGATATTTAAATAAAGAGTTGGTAGAGGAAAGTTTAGATGCAATAGGAGAAGAAAGTAAAAATATGGCTAATTTAGTAAATAAATTATTATTTTTAGCTAAAGATGAAGAAAATTATATAAATGAAGAAGAGATTAATTTAAAAGATTTAATAATAAATATAGTTAAAGATTTAAAAATTTTGTATCCACTTCAAGAGATAGAAATAATTATTTCTGAAGAGCACACTATAATTTCAGATAATTTTTTACTAAAACAACTATTAATAAATTTAATAGAAAATGCTGTAAAATACGGAAATAAGAAAAAAGTAACAATTATTTTAAAAAAAGATAAAAATATCACAATTGAGATAATTGACAGAGGAAAGGGAATTAATAAAGAAAATTTAAATAAAATTTTTGAAAAGTTTTATAGAGAGGATAAGGCAAGGAGTAGAAGTGAAGGTAGTTATGGTCTAGGGCTTGCAATTGTAAAAAAAATAGCGGATATGTTAGATATTTATGTAGAAGTTGAAAGTGAATTAAAAAGAGGAACGACTGCAAGGGCTATTTTTAAAAATAGTATAAGTTTATAAGATATAAAAATTATTTAATTAATAAGAAAGAATTAAGTAGTAACTATTTAGGTATTTAAAAAATTGAAATTATCTTATACTTCAATTATGAGTATATATTTTTTAAACTAATTTAGGTCCAAATAGTTACTATTTTGAAAATTATTTGATAAAGAGTTTTGTTTATAAAGATATTTCTAAGGAATGTTATTTTCCCATCTTTTCAAGTATTTCTTCTATAATATCATCAGAGCGATATCCAGCAAAATACTCTTTACTCACATTTTCAAATCCAATATTTCTATATTTTTTAGGTCTTCCAATGTATCTTGCGACAAAGTCAAAGTTTTCATCTAATATAGCTAGAGTAGGAACTACATATTTTTCTTCTGGAATTTCTAATTTTTCTCTTAAAAATTTGAAGCCTCTTCCTTCTGTGATTATTCCAAGTTTTATATTTGGATTAATCTCTGTCATTTTAACAAGTACAGGTATAGTAGCTCTTACATATGGACACCAAGATTCAGCACTTAATAAAAAATTATAAGGTTTATCAAGGCTCTTTATTTTATTAGTATACTCTTCACAAATAGAAATAACCTTAGTTATCTCTGCAATTTCTTCTCTTTCACTAGCACTTGCAATACTTAAAAAAGTTTCATAACTCATTCCTGTTTCAAATAATTCTTTGTACTCCATTATAATACCTCCTAATATTTTTAGTTTTAATATTTAACCTTTTTTAATACACATTTAATTGCTTCTTCAATAGAAGCAAATCCTCTTATCTCTTCTTTAGATACAAGAGAATTTATCTCTTTTTGACTGTACCCTAGAGCTTCTAATGCTTCATATAATTCATCTTCAATAGCAAAACTTTCAAATAGATTTTCATCTTGAGTAAATAGATTCCCAATAGCTTTAAGTTTTCCTTTTAAATCTAAAATTACTTGTTGAGCTTTTTTCTCTCCAAGTTTTGGAACTCTCTTAAGTGTAGCATAATCATTTTCAGCTACTATTTTTCTAAGTTGCTCTACGTCAAAAGTAGACATAATAGAAAGAGCAAGAGATACACCTACTCCTTTCACTCCTAAAAGCATCTCAAAAAGATTTCTCTCTCTTTCCTCTAAAAATCCAATTAACTTAAAAGCATCTTCTTTTATATAGTTAAAAATATAAAGTCTAACACTCTCTCCAGTTTTAATCTTATCATAAACTCTAAGGGATATATTTACCTTATATCCAACCCCATTTATATCAAGAGCCAAGTAATCAGGTTTCTTATATTCTACCTTACCTTTTAAATATTCGAACATTTATTCTTTCTCCTTTTTTAAAGTTACTTTAAAGTAGCTTATACTCAAATTTATTTAAGAAAACTTAAAGAATTACGGAAGTTATGAAGAGAAGTTAGATTAACTCAGCGAAATTGAATGCTGAAAAGCACAACTGTTTGAGCGAAAGCGAGTTTTGTGTTTTTAATGAAATAAGCTATAGTTAATCAACTTCTTTGAATATGAAGTAATTCTTTGTTTTCTTTTATTTTAAAGTAAGTTTATCTTCTGCTACTTCTAAAATTTCTTTTTTCTTTCTCCCTCTTTTTTTAGGTACAGGGATAATTTTTCTATCTTCTACTGCACTCTCTAGCATTCTTTTTATATATTTTCCTGTATAACTTTTCTCTACCATAGCTATATCCTCAGGAGTACCACAAGCTACAACAGTTCCTCCTCTATCTCCACCATCTGGTCCAATATCAATTATATAGTCAGCAGTTTTTATTACATCTAGATTATGTTCTATAATAACTACACTATTTCCTTTTTCTACAAGTCTATTTAAAACCTCTAAAAGTTTTCTAATATCTTCAAAGTGCAGTCCAGTAGTTGGCTCATCTAAAATATATATAGTTTTTCCTTTAGTCATCTTAGAGAGCTCTGTAGCCAGTTTTATTCTTTGTGCTTCTCCTCCAGATAGGGTAGTAGCTGGTTGTCCAAGTTTTATATAATCAAGTCCTACATCTATTAATACTTTTAGCTTTCTTTCAAGAGCAGGTATATTTTGGAAAAACTCATAAGCTTCTGACACACTCATATTTAAAACATCAGATATAGTTTTACCCTTATAAAATACATCAAGAGTCTCTTTGTTGTACCTTTTTCCCTTACATACTTCACACTCTACATATACATCAGGTAAAAAGTTCATCTCTATTTTGATAATACCAGCTCCTTGACAAGCTTCACATCTTCCTCCTTTCACATTGAAAGAGAATCTCCCCTTTGTAAATCCATGTGCTTTTGCATCTTTTGTTTCAGCAAAAAGAGTTCTAATATCATCAAATAGTTTTGTATATGTAGCAGGGTTAGAACGAGGTGTTCTACCAATAGGGCTTTGGTCTATATTGATTACTTTTTCTAAATATTCAGTTCCCTCAATAGATTTATATTCAAGAGGATAGAGCTTTCCTTTATTTAATTTATTAAATAGTGCTGGGAAAAGAGTATGATTGATAAGAGTAGATTTCCCACTTCCACTTACACCAGTAACAACTGTCATCACTCCTAAAGGAATCTCAACATCTATGTTTTTCAGATTATTTCCCCTTGCTCCAATAATTTTTAGAGATTTATCCCAACTACGTCTAGTACTAGGGATATCTATTTTTAATTCACCTTTTAAATATTTTCCAGTAAGAGAGTTAGGATTTTCTATAACCTCTTGTGGAGTTCCATGAGCTACAATCTCTCCACCATAAGCTCCAGCTCTAGGTCCAATATCTATTATCTCATCAGCTTGAATCATAGTGTCTTCATCATGCTCTACAACAATTAGAGTATTTCCTAAATCTTTTAATCTTCCAAGAGTAGCAAGTAATTTGTCATTATCTTTTTGGTGTAGCCCTATACTTGGCTCGTCTAATACATAGAGTACTCCAGTTAGACCAGACCCAATTTGAGTAGCTAGTCTTATTCTTTGAGATTCTCCTCCAGAAAGAGTTTTAGTCTCTCTTCCAAGACTTAAGTAATCAAGTCCTACATTTATCATAAAGGATAATCTTTCTTTTATCTCTTTTAATATCTCTTTAGCAATTTTTTCCTGTTTAGATGTTAAAGTTATTCCGTTGAAAAAATTTAGAGCATCTTTTATACTCATATCACAAAGTTCCATAATATTTTTATCGCCAACTGTTACAGCTAGGACTTCAGGTTTTAATCTTTTACCATTACAAACTTTACAAACTCTCTCTATCATATATTTATTTTCTATCTCTTCCTTCATAGCATCAGAGAAAGTTTCATAGTATCTTCTCTCTAAATTTTTTACAGCTCCTTCATACTCTTTATAGCCATGGAATTGGAAGTCATCTCCCTCATAATCAAATCTAAATTTTTCAGTAGCTCCATGAAAAATTATATCTAAATCTCTTTTACTCATCTCTTTGATAGGCTTAGATATATCTATGTTGAAAGCTTTAGCCATAGATTTAAAAATCTCCCAACTATATCCTTTTCTGCTAGAAGCTCCTGGAATATACATACCACCATCAAGAATAGAGAGTTCCTCATCTTCAATAAGTTTATTCTCATCTACTTCAAGTTTTTTTCCTATTCCTTTACATTCAGGGCAGGCACCAAATGGAGCGTTGAAAGAGAAAAGTCTAGGGCTTAAATCTGGAATACTTACTTCATCATGCTCAGGACAAGCGTAGTTTTCACTATAGCTAAAATCCTCTCCATTTATATTTAGTATTATTTTTCCGTTAGATAGCTCTGATGCACTTTCTACTCCTTGAGTAAGTCTACTTTGAAACTCTTTATCCTCTTTTTTTAGAATCAATCTATCAATAACTACTTCAATATTATGCTTTTTATTTTTATCTAAGATAATTTCATCTTCTAAATATAAAATCTCTCCATTTACCCTAGTTCTTACAAAACCTTTTTTTAAAAGATTAAGAAAAAGATTTTTATGAGTACCTTTTTTATCTTTAACTACAGGAGAAAGAATTATCATCTTATCTCCCTCTTGAAATCTTTCTAAAGCTCCCTCTACTATCTCTTCTATACTCTGTTTTTCTACAGGTCTATTACATATAGGGCAGTGAGCAATACCAATATGAGCAAACAGAAGTCTCATATAGTCATATACCTCTGTAATAGTTCCAACAGTAGAACGAGGATTTCTGTTAGTTGTTTTTTGCTCAATAGATATAGCTGGAGCTAATCCCTCTATACTATCTACATCTGGTTTTGTCATTTGTCCAATAAATTGTCTGGCATAGGCAGATAGACTTTCTACATATCTTCTTTGTCCCTCTGAATATATTGTATCAAAAGCAAGAGAAGATTTTCCACTTCCACTTACTCCAGTTATTACTATAAATTTATTTTTGGAAATCTCTATGTCTATATTTTTTAAGTTATGTTCTCTAGCACCTTTTATAATTATTTTATCTAACACTTATATTTCCACCTCAAACTTATAAATACTCATTTTTCGATTCATATTATACATCATTTTTATCAAAAATGAAATAGTAAAAACTTTATTTAGAGGGGAAACAGCAATTAATATAAATGGTTATTGCGATGAAAAATAATAAGTATATAGAAATAAAATTATTGGGCTCAAAAATATCTTTAGAAAAATTGACAAGATAAATTAAAAGGACTATAATAAAAGAGTATCTTGAAGATTATAATATTTATATTAGGGGAGAGAAAATGAATTTAAGTACAGTATTTATAAATGCTTTAACACTGATTGCTGTTTTGAACCCATTTGGAAATGTTCCACTTTTTATTGGAATGACAGAAGGAATGGAAAAAGAAATAAGAAATAAACTTTTTAAGACGATAGCTATTACGGGTTTTTTTATAACCTGGATTTTTAGTTTGTTTGGTGAATTTCTAATGATAAATTTTTATAAAATAAATATGAATGAATTGAAAATGGCTGGTGGTTTAATTTTAGTATTAATGGCAATAAAAAACTTAATTTTTTCTTCAAAAAAGAGGAAATCTGAAAATAAGCTTTCACCAGAAGAGCAAATAAAACAAGCTGTTATTCCAATGGCTTTTCCAATGATGGTGGGACCTGGAAGTTTGACAACAGCTTTAATAGGACGTTCAGAACATGGATTGTTGAAAAATAGTTTTTCTATATTTATAGCTTTTATTTTGATATATTTAGTACTTATGATAGGAAACTATTTAGAAAGGATCTTTGGAAAATTAGTACTGTATATACTTTCAAAAGTAATGCAGATATTTATAATGTCCATTGGTTTTAGAATATTTTTCGATGGACTTTCTCATGTATTGGAGAAGATACAATAAAATTCTAAAAGAATTATATTTTCTTTCAGATAATTAATATATTTTTATTGCAAAAATTATTTAAATTTTATATTTTTCTTTTTTTAAAATTTGAAGTAGAATAATTTCAAGTTAATAAAACAGATTGAGGTGCAATTGATAAGAGTAAAATTCAGGAGCTATCCAAGCTATGAATGGATTTGAAAGGTAAAATTGCCGAAGTTTAAATCTTTTGGAAAGAGATTTTTACTGGGGATATGGAGAATATCCATATAACTGTCATTGAGTTTTCAATGTTGTGCTTTCTGTGAGGTAAGAAAAATTTTTACATTTTGATGTATTTATTTTAGAATTGTACCAGCAGAGAACCTCTGCTGTTTTTTTTTACCAAAAAATTCTAGTAATTATAAGGGAGGGAAAAATGAGAGTAGTTCTCAAATATGGTGGTTCAAGTGTGGCTACAATTGAAAAAATTCAAAAAATAGCTGAGTATATTATTGGATTGAAGGAAAAATATGAAGATGTTGTTGTTGTTGTTTCAGCTATGGGCAAAACAACTGATAGATTAATTAGTTTAGCTAAAGAGATTACAGAAAATCCAAGTCAAAGAGAACTAGATTCTTTAATGGCAACAGGAGAACAACAGAGTATAGCATTACTTTCGATAGCACTTAATTCTAAGGGGCAAAAAGCTATATCTCTTACAGGTTTTCAAGCAGGAATAAGGACTTCTGGTGTACATACTAAAAATAAAATAGAAAGTATTTCATCTGACAGTATTGAAGGATATTTAAAAAATGGAAATGTAGTTATAGTAGCAGGATTTCAGGGAATAAATGAAAATGGAGATATTACTACATTAGGAAGAGGAGGTTCAGATACAAGTGCAGTAGCATTAGCTGCAGCTCTTAATTGTGAATGTAGAATATATACAGATGTAGATGGAATATATAGTGTTGATCCAAGACTTTATCCAAAAGCAAAATTTTTAGATAGAATATCTTATGAAGAGATGATGGAAATGGCTAATCTAGGAGCTGGAGTAATGGAGACAAGAGCAGTTGAACTAGGAAAAAAATTTGGGATACCAATTTTTGTTGGCAGAAGTTTGAGTGAAATAGGAGGAACATATATAATGGAAAAAAATGTAGCTTTGGAAGAAAAACTAGTAACAGGAATAAGTATAACAAAGGAGATAGTAGTTACAACTATCTCAAATATACCATTTTCATCTGAGAATATAGCTAAAATATTTTCGATAATAGATGGATGTGGCTTAAATATAAATATGATTACACAAAATTTGAATAAATATATGAGAGCAGAATTATCATTTAGTAGTCAATTAAGTGAAAAATATCTTCTAAACCAAATTATTGATAAAATAAGAGCTGATTTCCCAGAATGTGATATCAATTTATGCGAACATTTAGGAATGTTATCTATTGTTGGAGTTGGAATGATAAATAACTCTGGCATAGCTGGGAAATTTTTCTCAGTTTTGAGTAAAAATGGAATTAATTTTTATCAAATAACAACATCGGAGATAAGTATATCTTGTAGTATAGATAGAGAAAATATTCAAAAAGCTGTAGAGGCAGTAGCACAAGAATTTTCATTGTAGGAGGGAAAAATGAGAGTAGCAGTAGTTGGAGCAACAGGGTTAGTAGGAAGTACATTTTTAAAAGTATTAAATGAGAGAGATTTAGGAATAACTGAGTTATTTTTATTTGCAAGTAGTAGGAGTGCTGGAAAAAAAATTGATTTTAAAGGAAAGGAGTGTTTAGTAGAGGAATTAAGAGAGGATAGTTTTAAAGGTAGGGATATCGATATAGCATTATTTTCTGCAGGAGGAGAAATAAGTTTAAAATATGCTCCATTAGCAGCTCAGGAAGGAATATTGGTAATAGATAATTCATCAGCATGGAGGATGAATAAAGAAGTTCCCCTAATTGTACCAGAAGTTAATCCACAAGAGGCATTTAAACATAAGGGAATAATAGCTAATCCAAATTGTTCCACAATTCAATGTATGGCACCTCTTAAGATATTAGCTAATAAATATGGAATAAAAAGAGTTGTATATAGTACATATCAAGCTGTATCTGGAACAGGACATAAAGGAATAGTAGATTTAGAGGAAGGATTGAAAGGAAATCCACCAAAAACTTATCCCCATCAAATAGTTAATAATTGTCTTCCTCACATAGATGTGTTTTTAGATAATGGGTATACAAAAGAAGAGAAAAAAATGATAGATGAAACAAGAAAGATATTAGATCTTCCTGAACTTCCAGTTACAGCTACTTGTGTAAGAGTTCCAGTTATAAATTCTCATTCTGTTTCAATAAATGTAGAACTTGAAAAAGATTTTGATATAGATGAATTAAAAAAGGAGTTGGCTTCACTTGATGGTATAATTCTTTTAGATGAGGTTGAAAAAAATGTATACCCATTACCAGTAAATGCAACAGGAAAAGATGAAGTGTTTGTAGGAAGAATAAGAAGAGATGAAAGCGTAAAATATGGAGTTAATTTATGGACTGTAGCTGATAATATAAGAAAAGGAGCTGCTACTAATGCTATACAGATAGCTGAATTATTCAAAGATAGATTTTAAAGGGGGGATAAAATGAGCATATTTAGAGGTTCTGGAGTAGCTATTATTACTCCATTTACAAAAGAGAATACAGTAAATTTTGAAAAATTAGGAGAATTATTAGAATATCATATTCAAAATTCAACTGATGCTATAATAATAAATGGAACAACAGGAGAGAGTGCGACACTTACAGATGAGGAAAAAGAAAAATTAATAGAATATACATTAAGAAAGGTTAATAGAAGGGTGCCGGTAATAGCTGGAACAGGTTCAAATAATACGAAACATGCTGTTGAAATGAGTAGACTTGCGTGTGAATTAGGAGTAGATGGTTTGCTAATAGTAACTCCTTATTATAATAAAGGAAATGAAAATGGAATTTATGAACATTATAGAGCAATATCAGAAGCTGTAACTTGTCCTATTATACTCTATACAGTTCCGTCTAGAACAGGAGTTAATTTATCTATTAATCTTCTAAAAAGACTTTCTGAAATAGAGAATATAGTGGCTATTAAAGAAGCAAGTGGGAATATATCTTATGCAGCAGAGATAGCGAGGAGTATTCCTAAATTAGATATTTACTCTGGAAATGATGATATGACAGTACCTATATTATCTTTAGGTGGTGTAGGAGTAATATCTGTGTCTGCGAATATAATTCCTAAAAAAGTACATGATATGTGCATAAATTTTTTTAATAGAGAAATTGAAATCTCTAGAGAGTTACAACTTAGATATAATAATTTAGTAGATGCATTGTTTATAGAGGTAAATCCTGTGCCTATAAAAGAGGCCATGAATTATTTAGGTTATGATGTAGGGAAGTGTAGACTACCATTAGGTGAAATGTATGAGACAAATAAAAAAATTTTACATGAAGTTATTGACCTTCACGGGGTGGAAGCATGGAAGTAATAATACATGGAACAGGAACAATGGCAAGCATAGTAGCTCAGTGTTGTAAAGAACAAAATATTTCTGTCAGTGGTTTTGCTGATGAGCTATCAGTTGAAATTGGAGATATTATAATAGATTTTTCTCATTACTCGAGAATAGAGAATCTATTAAAATTTGCGATTTCAAAAAATATTCCACTTGTTTTAGCTACGACTGGCTATTCACAAGAAATTTTAGTTAAAATAGAAGAGGCAAGTAAAAAAATTCCTATACTTTTATCATCAAATATGTCCTTAGGGATAAACTTAATTCAAGATATTTTAGAGAAAATAACACCTTTATTATATGCTAGCTATGATATAGAATTAATAGAAAAACATCATAATAAAAAAATAGATTCTCCAAGTGGAACAGCAAAAACATTATTAGAAACAATCGAAAAAACTTTGATGAATGATATGAAAAGAAAGTATGGTAGAGTTGGAGTGGAGAAAAGAGAGAAAAATGAGATAGGAGTTCACTCTTTAAGAGGTGGGACTATTATAGGAGAACATTCTATCTTATTTTGCGGAAATGATGAATTAATAGAGATAAAGCATACAGCGCTCTCTAAAAAGATATTTGCTGAAGGAGCTATACAAGCAGCTAGATTTTTATTAGGAAAAGAGCCAAATTTGTATACGATGAAAAATATTTTTAATAAATAAGGAGATGACTATGAATAAATTAAATACAGCAGAAGAATTAATAACATACATAAAAAATTCAACTAAAAAAACGCCAGTTAAAGCATATATAAATGGTAATTTACTAGGATTAAAAACTTCAGCAAAAGTTTTTAAAGGTGAAAATTCATATATAATAATTGGAGATAATCAAGAAATAGAAAGAATTTTAGAGGAGTATAAAGAGAATATAATTGATTATTATTTAGAAAATGATAGGAGAAATTCAGGTGTACCTACTTTAGATCTAAGAAATATAAATGCTAGAATAGAGCCAGGGGCAATTATAAGAGATAAAGTAACTATAGGCCTTAATGCTGTCATTATGATGGGAGCTGTAATTAATATAGGGGCTGTTATAGGAGAAAATACAATGATAGATATGGGGGCTGTATTAGGGGGAAGAGCCACTGTTGGAAAAAATTGTCATATAGGAGCTGGAGCAGTTCTTGCTGGAGTAATAGAGCCACCATCAGCTAAACCAGTTGTAGTAGAAGATGGGGTTTTGATTGGAGCTAATGCTGTTATTATTGAAGGAGTTAGAATAGGGGCTGGAGCAGTAGTTGGAGCTGGAGCAGTAGTAATAGAAGATGTACCAGCTGGAGCAGTAGTAACAGGAAATCCAGCTAAAATAATAAAAAATGTAGATGAAAAAACTTTAAGTAAAACTCAATTAGTAGATGATTTAAGAAAATAAGGGAGTTGAAGTAAATGAAACTGAATAGTCAAGTAGAGAGTTTACAGTTTTCCTTGATTAGAGTCTTAAAAAATGAAGCTAGTAAGTACTCTGATGTTATAGATTTAACAATAGGTGAACCAGATATTCCTACACCAAGAGGATTAGTATATGAAGCTATGGAATATGGAAAAAATCATCAATTAAAGTATGCTACTTCTGGTGGAGGAACTTTAATTGGAAAATTAATAGCAGACTACTATAATAGGATTTATGGTGGAGCTTATAGTGAAGAAAATATAATTACAAATATTGGTGCTACTGAAGCTCTCTCTTCGGCTATGAGGACGATATTAAACCCAGATGATGAGGTTTTAATGACGATACCTTATTATCCAGGATACCCAGCAATGATAAAACTTTGTTATTCTAAGCCAATATTCGTAGATATTAGTAAGAGCGAATTTAGACTAACTAAAGAATTATTAGAAAACTATGTGACATCTAAGACAAAGGCTATACTTTTAAGTAATCCATGTAATCCAACTGGGAATGTTATGAGCTATCAAGAAATGCAAGAAATAGTTACATTTGTAAGTGAAAGGGATATATTTTTGATTTCTGATGAAATATATAGCTCACTAGCTTTTTATGAATATCATTCTTTTGCTGAGTTTGAGAGTATAAGAGATAAACTAATTATTATAAATGGATTTTCTAAATCACATTCAATGACAGGATGGAGAATAGGCTATACTATATGTCCTAAAGAATATAGAAAGTATTTTTTAAATACTAGTTTTTATACAGTTAGTTCATCTATGACTCTTTCATTAAAAGGAGCTGAATTAGCTCTTATAAAATATGAGGATAGAAATGAATTAGTAGCAGAATATAGAGCTAGAGCAGAATATTTGACAGAGAAACTTGAAAAAATTGGATTTAGGGTGTTGAAGCCTAAAGGAGCTTTTTATATATTTGCTGATTATTCCGAACTGTCTGATTTGGATTCATTAGAGTTTTCAATAGATGTACTGAAAAAAACAAAAGTAGCAGTAGTTCCTGGCGCTGCTTTTGGAGTTGAAAAGTATGTAAGATTTGCTTTAACAGTAGATATATCTACTTTAGAGAAAGCTATGAAAAGATTAGAAAAATATAGATAGAGAGATTGTAAGAATTGTATGGTAAAATGATGAGAAGTTAAAATAACTTGCTAAAATCAAATATTTGGAATTTTTAAAAATTATGAATTGAGTGTTTAAGTTTTAAAGATAGGAGCTTTAGTTAATTAACTTCTCAAAAGAAAAAATAATTCTTATTATTTGTAAAAAATATTTAATAATTTATTAATTAGTGTTTATTTTTAAAGTGAAGGGAATCTCCCCATTTTCCATATACAATTTCATCACCAATAGCTTTTACATTATTATCCATGATTTCTTTAGCTTTTTCAACACTATCTTTTATTCCAGGCTTGTTATCATAAAGTAAGTATTTTCCTTTATGTTCTAATGCAGTAGCTGTAGGCATAAGTATATTAGCTCCAGCTAAAAGACCTTTTTCTCTACCTTGTGGATCTAATCCTTGTAGAGCAGTTGTAGCAGCTATATTTACATCTTTTAAGAAAATTCTAGTAATAGCTATCATTTTTAATCCTAGTTCTACTCTTTTCTTTTCATTGATTACAATATTTTCCCATTCTTGTCCAAGTGGGGTATCTTTATGTAAAATATATGGTCCCATCCCTATCATATCAATATCCATTTGTTTATAAAATAAGATATCATTTACTAAATCTTCTTCTGTTTGATTGGGAAGACCTATCATTACACCAGTTCCAACTTGATATCCAACTTCTCTTAAGTATTCTAAACACTTTTTCCTTACTTCAAATGTATGTTTATTGTCCATTGGATGTAGATGATTATAAATGTTTAAATTTGTCGATTCTATTCTAAGCAGATATCTATGTGCACCAGCATCAAACCATCTTTTATATGTTTCTTTTGTTTGCTCTCCAAGTGATAGAGTGACACCTAATTTTCCATTAGAAAGTATTTTAATTTCTTTTAATAAATCCTCTATAAATGCTATAAATTCTTCATCTTGTCTTTCACCAGCCTGTAGAGCTAAAGAGGCATAGTTGTTATCATAAATCCACTTCACGGATTGCATTATTTCATCTTTTGACATAGCAAATCTTTCAACTTTATGGTTATCTCTTCTAATCCCACAGTACTTACAATTTTTTATACATTGATTACTAATTTCGATAAGTCCACGGTAGTATACTTTTCTTCCAACATATTTACTTTTGACATCATAGGCTTTTTTAAATAACAAAATTAAGTCTTCTTTGTTATCAATTTTCATAAGCTCAATCAAATCAGATTTTGAAAATTCTTCTTGATTTAAAATTTTTTTTATTTTTTCCGACATATTATCTCCTATCTAATCATAACTTGTTTTCTTTCTAATAATTTATATTGCTTAAATCCTATATGCAAATGTCCACGTTTTGTATAATAAATTAGTTGATCAAAACTTTTAAGATTAGCTTTTATTTTATTAAATTCTCTCTTTCCAGCTTGACCTTTTTTTAGAATAATATCTACAGCCATACCTTTTCTATGGCTAGATGAGGATGAACCTCCTACTGCTTTATTAAGTTTTTTATTCCTAAACCAACTACTCACAATAACAGGACGTCCTAAGATTTTTCTTACTTCATCTAATCTCTTTGCTGTATATCTTATATTTGTTCGTTCTTCCCAATTAGGAAAATTTTTTATTTTCTTTTTAATGGCTGTATTGCTATGGATAGCTTCTCCCATAGTAAAATAACGAGATATTTTTTCATTTCTATTAATATTAACTGAAGAACAAGCCGATATTAGAAAAAGAACAAGAAAAAATAGGAAATTTTTTTTTATTTTCATAGTTTGATTTCCCTCTTTTTTTTTGCATATTCTACAGCAATTATACTTTTACCATCTGAAAGTGAATTTATATCTAAATCTTCTAAGTTTAATTTTACTATATCTATAAATTCTTCTTCATCAAGATGTTGCTCTGTTTTAATTAGCTCTTCTGCATAAAATAGAAAAAATTTTCCTTCAGAGATAGCTGGGCTCATATAATATTCACAAATTTTTTCTATTTTCTGAGCTTTGTATCCTGTTTCTTCTTCGAGCTCTCTAAGTGCAGCTTCAATAGGAGCTTCTCCTTCTTCTAAAAGTCCAGCTGGAATTTCAAGTGTAGTCATCTTTACAGCGGGTCTATATTGTTTAACTAAAAGTATAGAGTTATCTTCAAATACAGCTACTATACCAACAGCATCTTTTTTACCAGTAAAAGTCCAATTTACAATTTTTTCATTAGGAAGTTTTAGTTTTTTACTATATACTTGAATATGTTCATTTTTAAATATCTCTTTTTTTTCTAGCTCCTCATATTTGTCCATACTTCAACTCCTTATTTAAGCTAAGTTCTTTTATTTTATAGAGAATAATACCAGAAGCAATAGCTACATTGAGAGATTCGGCAGAGCCATATATTGGTATTATTATAATTTCATTAGCAGACTTTAAAAAAGTTTTACTTACTCCATTGCCTTCACTGCCAAAAATTATAGCATTTTTATTATCTAATTTCATTTTAGTATATTCAATAGAGTTACTTTCTAAAGCTGTAACATGTAACTTATAGTTATTCTCTTTTAAGTACCTTAAGAGTGTTTCTTCTTCCATATATATAATATTCATATTAAAAATTGATCCCATACTGCTTCTAACACATTTTTCATTGTAGCAATCTACACTTCCTTTTGTAAGAATAATATCTTTAAATCCAGAGGCATCAGCTACACGTATAATTGTTCCCAAATTTCCTGGATCTTGTATTCTATCTAATATTATGATATTATTTTGTAAATTTGTTATGTCGCTATTACAGTATGGATATACAATAATAACACCTTGAGAATTTTCTTGAGAGCTTAATTCTTTAAATAGTTTCTCATTTACTACTAATTTTCTACAATCAAAATTAATAAGTTTAGTTGAGATATCTTCTATATTTTCACAACCTTCTTTAAGTATTATTAATTCAGTTGGATAGTTAAAATCTAAAAATTTTTTACCTTCAGCTAAAAATTTCTTTTCTTCTTCTCTATATTTTTTTTGCTTTAGTTTTTTAATTTTTTTTAAAGTATTGTTATCTAAGCTATTTATAATTTCCACGTTTTCCTCCAATAGTTCCTCTATTTTCAATTATAACATAAAAACCTTATTATTTACAGATTTAAAAATATGTATTATAATTTTAATTGATAAATTACTTTAGTAAGGAGATGTGAGATGTTATCATCTAAATTTATAAAGTTTATGAGAGCTTTAAAAATGGAAAATAATGAAAAGCTTTCTACTATATTGGAGTTAGGAAGAATTGGAGTTCGTATATCTGAGGAATATTCAACTAGAATTGATTTGTTAGAGATAGACCAATGCTTATATCTTTCAGATTTTCAAACTCCACAATTAGAAAAATCCGAAAAACACCTTTTAAACTTAGTAAAGACTAAAGATCCGCTTTTTTCTTTGATGGAATATTATGATAACTATCCATATTCATATTCTGATATTAGTTGCATATTTAAAGGATGTTTGAAAACTGGTGTAGAAATATCTATAAAAGGTATAAATCCGACTTCTAAAAATAATTATTTCAAAAATTTGCATAAATTAAAAACATCACTAAAACATAGAAAAATTTTTATGCCTTGGTTAAATCAAAAGTATAAAGTGAATGATATTTTAGATAAACTAGATGAATATAGTCAAGAAAAATTTAGCTTGAGAAATGAGATAAGGTTTACAAAAATAATGCAAGAAAGTTTAAATATTTACACGGATGTAGAATTCTTAAAAAGGATGAGAGTTCCCAAAATATATTCCTACTTATCATCAGATAATTTAATAGTTACAGAGTATATTTATGGTACATATTTTTACGAACTATTAGAGTATAAGAGATTACTATATAAAGATGTTTTAGATTTAATAAAGATACAATTATTTTTTATCTTTAAAATAGGAATATTTCATAATAACTTACATTCTGGAAATTTGATATTAAGTGACGAGGGAAAGATATATTTTTTAGATTGTAATACAATATCAATTTTAAAACTGGAATTAAGGAGTGTTTTATATAATATTTTGAGATGTTTAGTTGAAAAAAAGTATAAGAGTGCAGTATTTTTCTTAAATTCTATTTCAAATCAAAAGTTATCAGAGGAAGAACTAGGAAAATTAGTCAAGAATATAGAGTTTATACGGTTATCAGAGATTTCAAAAAAAGTCCCTGTAATAGCAAAAGTTATGCTTGCTTTTAAAGAGGCTATAAATATTGGAATGAACTTTGATGAAGAGATTTATCCAATTTTTAAATCCTTCATATATTTGGAGAAATTAGCTCAAAAAACAAAGAATAAAAATACTATATTTAGTGATGACTTAAGTCAAATATTAGAAGAGTTAGAAGTTATAATTAATCAGAGTAATTAATTGACTTAGAGAGTTTTTCATATTAAAATATAATATATTGGAATTATTTTTAGGAGGTTAGTAGATGAAAAAAATATTGGTAGCAATTACTTTAGCTATGGCTGTTATAAGTTGTAGAGGAAAGGAAGAGAATAAAAATATATTATATGTATATGGTTGGGCTAATACTATTCCACAAACCATATATGATGATTTTGAAAGAGAAACTGGAATAAAAGTGGTGGAAGATATTTATTCATCTAATGAAGAAATGTTTACAAAATTAAAGGCTGGAGGAGATGGTTATGATATAGTTATGCCATCCGCAGATTATGTTGAAATAATGATGAAAGAGGGGATGATTGAAAAATTAGATAAGACTAAGTTACCAAATTATAATAACCTTGATCCATTGGTGTTAGAAAAATTACATCATTTTGATCCTAAAAATGATTATGAAGTTCCATATTTAATTGGTGCTACAATTATAGCTGTAAATAAAAAATATGTTTCCGAGTATCCAAAAGATTATTCAATATATGAAATGAATAATTTGAGAGGAAGGATGACTTTACTTGATGATATGAGAGAAGTAATGACATCAGCTTTAGGAATGTTAGGATATCCACAGACAGTTAGTGATGAAAAGATAATAGCACAAGCAGCTGAATTGGTGAAGACTTGGAAAAGAAATATTGCAAAATTTGATTCCGAATCTTTTGGAAAAGGTTTTGCTAGTGGAGATTTTTGGGTGGTGCAAGGTTATCCTGATAATATTTTTAAAGAGCTAGATGAAAAGGATAGAGCAAATGTAGAGATGATAATTCCAGAAAAAGGTGGAACAGCTTATGTTGATTCATTTGTTCTCTTACAAACAGCAGCTAATAAAGAGAATGCATATAAATTTTTAGAATATACTCTAAGAGCAGAAGTAGCAGCTAAGATAGCTGATGCTTTAGAAACTCCATCTGTAAATCTTCAAGCAAGAGAATTAATGAAAATAAAACCTTTATTTGAAATTTCTGATTTGAAAAATATTCAAGTATTAAGAGATATAAATACAACTTTAGATTTACAAAATAAGTATTGGCAGGAGATATTAATCGCTGAATAATTTGGAGGAGAATATGAAATTTTCTATAATGAGAGAAGAGTTTATCTCTGTACTTTCTGAATATATAAATATATTAAAGGAAAATCCTATAAAACCAATTGTTTCTGGCTTAAAAATTTGTGCTAAAGGGAAGAAAGTAATCTTTATAGGGACAAATTTAGAAATAGAGCATGTAAAAAAAATTAAAGCAGATATTGAAGAGGAGGGGGAAGTTGTAATAAAACCTTTCTTACTTCTTGAGTATATTAAACTATTAGAAGAAGAAAAACTTGAATTTTCTAGTGAAAATGGGTTTATTATAGTTCATCGAGCTGAATTTTCTATATTGGAAGGAGAAAATTATCCAACTATTCCGGAATTAAAATCAAATGTTCTTTTAAAAATAGTAGGGAATCATTTTGTGCAACTTTTAGATAAAGCCAAATTTGCAGCTTCTCAAAGTACGGATAATATACAGATAAATTGTGTAAGAGCTGTATTTAAAAAAGATGAATTAAATCTTGTTTCTACTGATTCATATAGGCTTCTATTTTTAAAAGAAAGAGTCGAATGTGAAGAGAGTAGAGAGATATCAATTCCTATGGAGAGTGTAAATACGTTATGTAAGCTATTGAAAGATTGTTATGAAGAAATTAATATAGGATATAATGGAGAAAAATTAATTATTACTTGGAAAAACTCTTATTTTTCAAGTAAGACTATAGGGCTTCAGTATCCAGATTTTAAAACTATTCTTAGAATTTCAGCTTTTGAAAAGAGAATGGAATTTAATAGAGATGAGCTAAGAAGTGCTATAAAAAGAGTTATTACAGTAGCTAAAACTAGTTTGGATGCTAAATTTGGAGCAATTTTTACTTTTGCAGGAAAGATGATGCTTATAAATGCTGTTTCTGGAAAAGCTAAAATAAATCAAAAGGTTAATATGCTAAAAGATGGAGAGGATTTTAAAGCTTCTTTAAATTGTAAATTTTTGTCTGAATACATAGATAATATTTCGGGCAATGTCATTATCAGCGGAAATAATGCGTCTTCTATGTTTGAAATAAAAGAAGCTGAAAATGATGATTATATATATATACTTATGCCGTTAGCACTTAGAGACTAAAATAGAATAGTGAATTTAAAAAAACTCAAGAATAACTTTTATTAAAAAATGAAGATCAAAGTTTAATCATTAATTTGTTATTCTTGAGTTTTTTAATATTTTTTATGTTCTAGCACAATCAGTAGCAGAACCAATCATTATTTCAAGTCCATGTTTTAATTCAGGGATAATATAAGATAAGGCTTCCTCTACTGCTTTAGGACTTCCAGGCATATTAATTATGAGAGTATTTTTTCTAATTCCAGCTGTAGCTCTAGATAGCATAGCTCTTTTTGTAATGTTTAAAGAATAACTTCTAATAGCTTCAGGGATACCTGGAACCCTTTTTTCTATAACTTCTTCAGTAGCTTCTGGTGTTATATCTCTTTTTGAAAATCCAGTTCCACCTGTAGTCAAGATTAAATCTGCTTCATTATTTTCACATATCTCTAGTAAAGTATCTTTAATTATTTGAAAGTCATCTGGAATTAATATCTTTTTTTCTATCAAATAATTATTTTCTAACATTATTTTTTCAATAATCTGTGTAGAAATATCTTCTCTCTTTCCTTCTGCACCTTTATCACTCATACATACAATTGCAACTTTAAACATATTCTCACCTCATAAAAGTTATTTTTTCTAGATTTATTATATCATAAGATTTTAATTATTCTTGATATTTTTTATCAAATTTGTTATTATTAATTGAGAAATATTAAAATATGGAGTGATTAGATGAAGAAAGGTTTGGTATTAGTAGTAATCTTTATGTTTTTTTTATCTACTATGGGATTTGCTAGGGTAGAAAAAAAAGAGGTAATAATTAGTGCAGCTGCGAGTTTAAAAGAAGTAATGGAAGAATTAAAAGAAAAGTTTGAGAGTAATAATAAAAATATAAAAATAGAATTAAATTTTGGCGGTTCTGGTGCTTTGAAAAATCAAATTTTAGCTGGAGCACCAGTAGATTTAGTTTTTTTTGCTTCTCAAAAAGATTTAAAAGATTTAGATGAAAGAGGATTTATAGATGAAAATTACAAAAGTGATATTCTGAAAAATAAATTAGTAGTAGCTGGAAGGCTAGAAATAGACTCCATGAAAAAATTATTGAATAATACTGTTGCTATAGGAATACCTGAAACTGTTCCAGCTGGTAAATATTCAAAGGAAGCTTTTACAAATAGTGGACTTTGGGATAAAATTCAAAATAATTTAATATATGCCAAAGATGTAAGAAGTGCAGCTCAATATGTTGACTTATATGAAGTAGATTATGCAGTTATATATAAAACTGATGCTAAAGTTTTAAAAAATAGTGAGATAGTATATGTTATTCCTGAAAATTTATATACTCCTATCACATATAGTTATGGAATTATAAAAGATAAAAAGACTGAAGATACAATAAAATTTTATGAATTTTTAAAATCTAGCATAGCTAGAAAAGTATATGAAAAATATGGTTTTGAAATGGTAAATTAAATATGATGAATTTGAATATAGGGATAATATTTTTAACTTTAAGGATAGCAATAATTTCAACTATTTTAGTATCAATAAGTTCTATTATTTTAGTTTATTTATTAAATAAAGTTAATTTAAAATTGAAAATTGGACTTGAAATGTTTATAAATCTACCTATTTTTCTTTCACCAAGTGTATTAGGATATATACTTATTTTAATTTTAGGAAGGCGAGGAATAATAGGGAGATATCTTTATGAATATTTTAATATTTCGATTTTATTCTCTTGGTGGGCAGGAATAATTACAGCTTTTATAGTTTCTTTGCCACTTATGTATAATAGTATAAAGACAGGAATAGCTTCACTTAATCCAGTGTATTTTGAAGCTGGAAAAGAAGTAGGAGCTAGTGAAGTTCAAATTTTGAGATTGATCACTCTTCCACTCATAAAAAGAAACATTTTAGCAGGAATGGTATTATCATTTGGAAGAGCTATAGGAGAGTTTGGTGCAACACTTATGTTAGCTGGAAATATTCCAGGGAGAACTCAAACAATATCTATGGTTATATATTCAGCTTCTGAAAGTGGAGATACAGGTACTGCTAACTTTTTTTTAGTAATTATTTTAGGAATAAGTTTTTTTGTAATGTTAGTTTATAATTATTTATTTAGAAAAGAAAGGGAGAATATATGAAAAAGATAAAAACAGTAGAGGCTGTAGGGTATGTACTTCAACATGATATTACTCAGATTCTTCCAGGAGAATTTAAAGGAAGAATTTTTAAGAAGGGCCATGTAATACTAGAAGAGGATATTCCGAAACTTTTGAACTTAGGAAAAGATCATATATATGTTTTTGAATTAGGGGAAAAAGGAGTACATGAAAATGATGCAGCTCTTATACTTGGAAAATTAGGAAAAGGAAAAAATGTTTTTACAGATGTTGAAATAAAAGAAGGAAAGATAAATTTTAGAGCTGATTGTGATGGGATTTTAAAAGTGAATACAGAACAATTATTGGAATTAAATATGTTAGGTGAAATTTCCTTTGCTACATTGCCTAATAATTATTCTGTAAAAAAAGGAGAATTAATAGCTGGAGCAAGAGTAATTCCGTTGGTTATATCGAAAGAAAAGATGGATATGGCACGTTCTTTAATTAAAACTCCAATTCTAAAGGTAGTTCCTTATAGAAGTTATAAAGTTGGTATTATAACTACTGGAAATGAGATTTTTTATGGACGAATAAAGGATAAATTTGGAGAAATAATAAAAAATAAGCTTTCAGAATATAAATGTGAAGTAATAGGACAGAGTTTGTGTCCTGATGATAAAGAAATTATAAAGTCTAGTGCTAAAAAATTATTAAATGAAGGAGCAGATATGTTAATATTTACAGGAGGAATGTCAGTAGATCCAGATGATTTAACACCTAGCTCTATTATAGAGATGGGAGGAGAGTTAGTAACTTATGGGGCACCTGTTTTACCTGGTTCAATGTTTTTGTTGTCATATTTAGGAGATATTCCTATGATGGGACTTCCAGGATGCGTAATGTTTTCTAAAAGGACTATATTTGATATAATTCTTTCTAGAGTAATGACTGGAGAAATACTTAAAAAAAGAGATATTATGTTATATGGAAATGGTGGTTTATGTCAAGATTGTGAAATATGTCATTATCCAAATTGTTCTTTTGGGAAGCAGGGATAGATATGAAGTTTACACATTTTAATGAAAAAGGTAGAGCTAAGATGGTTGATGTAAGTGAAAAAAATGAAACTAAAAGAAGAGCAATAGCAAGAGGATATATTAAAATGAATCCTGAAACTATAAAGTTGATAGTTGATAGAAAAATGAAAAAGGGAGATGTACTTTCAGTAGCTCAAATAGGAGGAATATGTGGAGCTAAGAAAACTTGGGATTTAATACCTATGTGTCATAATATTTTCCTTACAGGAGTAGATATTTCATTTGAGTTTGAATATGATAAAATTTTGATAGAAGCAGTGGTTAAAACGGTAGGAAAGACAGGAGTTGAGATGGAAGCATTAACAGCTGTATCTATATCAGCTCTTACTATATATGATATGTGTAAGGCAGTAGATAAAAATATGATAATAGGAGATATAGAAGTGATAGAGAAAATAGGTGGGAAATCTGATTTTAGAGTTTTAGAATAAAATAACAGAACATAATTTATTTTATATATCATATAAATATATATTGTTAATTTGACAAAATTATAATATTATAGTAAATTTTAAAATAAGCTTGTATTAAACTTGAAAAATAGTAAAAATGTAAAGAAAATACCAAAAAAGTATCATTAATGTACAAAAATTAATTAGAAATATACTTGTTCGAAAAAGTTTTTAAAAACTAAAATATAAAAAGTACTAGAGAAGTAGGAGGAAATTGGTATGAGAAAAAAGCTTTACTCAATATTGGCGGTTCTATTGTCAATGTTTATGTTTGTTTCTTGTAATGGAAATAAAGAAACAGCTAAAAAAGGTGGAATAAAAGACACATTAGTAGTAGCAAATGGAGCTGATGCAAAATCATTAGACCCACATGCAACTAATGACGCACCAAGTTCAAGAGTAACAGTACAAATCTATGATAGACTTGTAGAGCAGGATGACAATATGAATATAGTGCCAAGTCTTGCTGAGTCTTGGGAGCAGCCAGATGGAATGACTACTATATTTCATTTAAAAAAGGGAATTAAATTTCATAATGGAGATGAGTTAAAAGCTTCAGACGTAAAATTCTCTTTAGATAGAATGAAGGCATCACCTCAAGTATCTCATATCATAGGAACTGTGGATAAAATAGAAGTAGTAGATGATTATACAGTAAAAGTGATAACAAGTGAGCCTTTTGGAGCTCTATTAAACCATTTAACTCACCCAACAGCAGCTATAATGAGTGAGAAAGCTGTAAAAGCAGCAGGAGATTCTTACGGACAAAATCCAGTAGGAACTGGACCTTATAAGTTTGTGTCTTGGCAATCAGGAGATAAAATTACTCTAGAAGCTAATCCTGATTACTTTCTAGGAGTAACTCCTATAAAAAATGTAGTATTCAGACCAGTTACTGAAGCATCTAATAGAACTATTGGAATAGAAACTGGGGAATTAGATTTAGCTTATGATATAGAAGGATTAGATAGAGAAAAATTAAGAACAGATGATTCAATCGTATTCTTAGAGGAACCATCTTTTGGAATAGACTATATTGGATTTAATACGAAAAAAGCTCCTTTTAATAATGTAAAAGTGCGACAAGCTATAGCCACAACTATTAATGCAGATGATTTTATAACAGCTGTATATAAAGGCTCTGGAGAGAAAGCAAATTCATTAATAGGTCCAAAAGTATTTGGATACACTACTGAGGCTAAAGCATGGGAGTATAATGTAGAAAAAGCTAAACAATTATTAGCTGAAGCAGGATATCCAAATGGATTTAAAGCAAAAATATGGATAAATGAAAATATTGAAAGAAGAGATATAGCTATAATTCTTCAAGCCCAATTAAAGGAGATTGGAATAGACTTAGCTGTTGAGACTCTTGAATGGGGGGCATATTTAGATGGAACAGCTAGAGGAGATCATGAATTATTTATGTTAGGATGGGTAACTGTAACTGGAGATGCTGATTATGGATTATTTCCATTACTTCATTCTTCAAGTTTTGGGGGAGCTGGAAATAGAGCATTTTATGATAATCCAACAGTTGATGAATTATTATCAAAGGCTAGAGTATCTGTAAATCAAGAAGAAAGAAAAGAGCTATATAAAGATGTTCAAATTATAGCTCAAGAAGAAGTTCCATATTATGTAACGGCATACAAATCACAGAATGCAGCGTTACAAAAAAATATAGAAAACTTCAAACTTAAACCAGCAGGACATCACAGACTTTATGGAGTAAAATTTAAATCAAATTAGGTTATGAAGTGTTAATAAAAAGGCTGTGTCTTAATTGACACAGCCTTTTTATAAAATCAATAGAGAAAGGAGAAGGCACCTAAGATGTAGAGTGTCAAAATGAATATGCACAAGTATGTATTAAAAAGAATTTTACTACTTATTCCTGTATTATTAGGAGTATCATTATTAGTTTTCGCTATAATGTCATTAACACCTGGAGATCCAGCACAGTTAATATTAGGGGAAAATGCACCAAAAGAAGCTGTATTAAAATTAAGAGAAGAGATGGGATTAAATGATCCATTCTTTATACAGTATTTTAGATTTGTTAAAAATGCAATTATGGGAGATTTTGGAAGATCATATACTACTGGAAGGGAAGTATTTGGAGAGATATTTGCTAGATTCCCAAATACTCTTATATTAGCAGTAATTGGTATCATAATATCTGTATGTATTGGTATACCAATAGGTATAATTTCAGCTACTAGACAATACTCTTTCTTAGATAGCTTTAGTATGGTAATAGCTCTTTTAGGAGTTTCTATGCCAGTATTCTGGTTAGGGCTTATGTTAATCTTAACTTTCTCTGTAAAATTAGGATGGCTACCATCTGGAGGATTTGATGGTTTGAAGAGTATTATTCTACCAGCTATAACTCTAGGAGTTGGTTCAGCAGCTATTATTACAAGAATGACTCGTTCATCTATGCTAGAGGTAATAAGACAAGACTATATTAGAACAGCTAGAGCTAAAGGAGTGGCAGAAAAAGTTGTTATCAATAAACATGCTCTTAAAAATGCTCTTATTCCTATCATTACAGTTGTAGGATTACAATTTGGACATCTATTAGGAGGAGCTGTACTTACTGAGTCAGTATACTCTTGGCCAGGTGTAGGAAGATTGATGGTAGATGCAATTAGACAAAAAGATACACCTACTGTATTAGCAGCTGTTGTTTTCTTAGCTGCAGCATTCAGTGTTGTAAACTTATTGGTAGATATATTATATGCTTATGTTGACCCTAGAATTAAATCTCAATATAAGTAATAAGGGGGAAAAATAATGTCGAATATAAATACTTCAAATAAAAAGAGAAGTCAGTGGGTAGAGGTATGGAGAAGACTAAAAAGAAATAAGATGGCTGTTTTAGGACTAATTATTTTAATTATTCTTGTCTTACTTGCTGTATTTGCTGATGTTATAGCCAACTATGATAATGTAGTTATAAAACAAAATCTAGCTCATAGATTACAAGGACCAAGTGCAGCACACTGGCTTGGAACAGATGAGTTTGGTAGAGATATATTTGCAAGACTTGTACATGGAACAAGAGTATCATTACAAGTAGGTATAGTAGCTGTTGGAATATCAATAGTTATTGGAGGAATTTTAGGAGCAGTAGCTGGATATTATGGTGGAAAATTAGATAATACTATAATGAGGGTTATGGATATTTTCCTAGCAGTACCAAGTATCTTACTTGCAATAGCAATAGTTTCAGCATTAGGACCAAGTATTATCAACCTTATGTTAGCTATTAGTATTTCAAGTGTACCTAGTTATGCCAGAATAGTTAGAGCTTCTGTACTTTCTATTAGAGACCAAGAGTTTATAGAAGCAGCCAAGGCTATTGGAGCAAGCAATACAAGAATAATATTTAGACATATAATTCCTAATTCTTTAGCTCCTGTTATTGTACAAGCTACATTAGGAGTAGCAAGTGCAATCTTATCAACAGCGGGACTAAGTTTTATCGGACTAGGAATTCAACCACCAGCACCTGAGTGGGGTTCTATGCTATCTGGAGGTAGACAATACCTAAGATATGCTTGGTGGGTAACAACATTCCCAGGAGTAGCTATAATGATAACAATTCTTTCTCTTAACCTATTAGGAGATGGATTGAGAGATGCCTTAGACCCAAGGTTGAAACAGTAGTTAATTTAGGAGGAAGTGTCGATGAGTAATTTATTAGAGATAAAAGATTTAACTATACAGTATGTTACTGAAGATGAAGTAGTATCTGCTGTAAATGGATTAGAAATAGAGTTAGCAGAAGGAGAAACAATAGGACTAGTTGGAGAGACTGGAGCAGGAAAAACTACAACTGCTCTAGGAATAATGGGATTAGTTCCTAACCCACCTGGAAAAATATTAAGTGGAAAAATAACTTTTGAAGGTAAAGATTTACTTTCATTACATGAAGAAGAGATGAGAAAAATCAGAGGAAATAAAATCTCTATGATTTTCCAAGACCCTATGACATCATTAAACCCAGTTATGACAGTAGGAGAGCAAATTGCTGAGGTTATAGAGATACATGAGCAATTGGGAAAAGAAAAATCTTTTGAAAAAGCAAAAGAGATGTTAGAGTTAGTTGGAATACCTGGTGCAAGAGCTAATGATTTCCCACACCAATTTTCTGGTGGAATGAAACAAAGGGTTGTTATAGCTATTGCCTTGGCTTGTAACCCAAAACTTTTAATAGCTGACGAGCCGACAACTGCTCTAGATGTTACTATTCAAGCTCAAGTACTAGATCTTATGAATGATTTAAAAGAGAAATTTAAAACTGCTATGATACTTATAACACATGACCTTGGAGTAGTTGCTCAAGTATGTGATAAGGTAGCTATTATGTATGCTGGAGAGATTGTAGAAGCAGGTAGCTTAGTAGATGTATTTGAAAATCCTAAACACCCATATACTCTTGGATTATTTGGTTCTATTCCTAGCCTTGATGAAGAGTGTGATAGATTAAAACCAATACAAGGACTTATGCCAGACCCTACTAACTTACCATCAGGATGTAAATTCCACCCTAGATGTCCACATGCTACAGAACTTTGTTCAAAAGAGCAACCAAAAGTTACTGAAATAGAGAAAGGACATAAAGTAAGATGCCTTATTTGTGAAGGAAAAGTAAAAGAGATAGGGGAGGAAAAATAATAATGGAAAACAAAGTATTATTAGAAGTAAAAAATCTAAAGAAATATTTTAATACTCCTAAAGGACTTTTACATGCAGTAGATGATATCAACTTTACTATTTGTGAAGGAAAAACTCTAGGAGTAGTTGGAGAGTCTGGTTGTGGAAAATCTACAACAGGAAGAGTTATCTTAAGACTTCTTGAGGCAACAGATGGAGAGATACTATTTGAAGGAGAAAACATCAGAAACTACTCAAAAGAGCAAATGAGAGAGATGAGAAAAAAGATGCAAATTATTTTCCAAGACCCATTTGCTTCTCTTAATCCAAGAATGACAGTAAGTGAGATAATTGCTGAGCCATTAATTATACATAAAATGTGTAAATCAAAAGAAGAATTAGAAGCTAGAGTAAAAGAGCTTATGGATACAGTTGGACTTAGTGAAAGACTTATGAATACTTATCCACATGAACTAGATGGAGGAAGAAGACAAAGAATAGGTATAGCTAGAGCATTAGCATTAAAACCTAAATTTATAGTTTGTGATGAGCCAGTATCAGCTCTTGACGTATCAATTCAAGCTCAAGTTCTAAACCTAATGAAAGATCTACAAGAAGAGTTTGGACTTACATATATGTTCATAACCCATGACTTATCAGTTGTAAAACACTTCTCTGATGATATAGCTGTAATGTATCTTGGACAATTAGTTGAAAAAGCGCCATCTAAGATGCTTTTCAAAAACCCAATACACCCATATACAAAAGCACTTTTATCGGCTATACCAGTACCAAGTGTAAAGAAAAAAATGGAAAGAATAAAACTTCAAGGAGAGATTACTTCTCCAATTAATCCGGATAAAGGATGTAGATTTGCTAAAAGATGTGTATATGCAAAAGATATTTGTAGACAGCAAGAGCCAGTATTAAAAGAGATAGGCGAAGGACATTTTTTTGCTTGTCATCTAGCTAAAGAGTTAGGATTTGTAGAGAAATAAATTAAATGAGGGATTATTATAATTTGAAAACTATAATAACCTTTTTCAATGAGATTTATAATTTACTTAGATATTAAAAATTATTCAAAAGTGAAAAGAATAAGAAGGAGTGAAACATATATGGTAAAATTTAAAGCTAAAAAATATTCTACAACTTTAAAATTGGTATTGTTAAAGTCTATAAATGATATTTTTCCAAATAAAGAGGTAATTATTGATAACTCCTTAAATAATGGTGTGTATGGTTATATAGAAGAATTTTCTTTATCAGAAGAAGATGTAAAGAAAATTTCTAATAGAATGAAAGAGATAATAGAAAAAAATTATCCAATAGAGTTAATTAGTAATAACAATGAAAAATTAAAAGCTAAAAGTTCTGAGATTACTAGGAAAGATGTAAGAAAGCTTTTAGATAATAGTGGTTGGACAAGTATAATGGAATATGAAATAGATGGCTATCATGACTATGTTTATGAAAGACCATATAAATTTACTGGAGATGTAGATTTATTTGAATTAACAAAATATAATGATGGATTTATTTTAAAATATCCCCTTACAGAGGAAAAAGTATTACCGCCTAGAATAGATACCCCTAAGATAGCAAAAATATTTGATGAAGCAGGAAGATGGAATCAAATATTAGGAGTAGATACTTTAGGAAGTCTAAATGAAAAAGTTTTACACAAGGAGATAGGAGAATTAATAAGAGTAAATGAAGCTTTACATCATAAAGAAATAGCTAAAATAGCAGAGAAAATCTCAAAAAATGATAAGATAAAATTAGTTACAATAGCAGGACCATCATCATCTGGTAAAACAACATTTAGTAAAAGATTATACATCCATTTGAGAGCTAATGGAATAAATCCAATAGTAATATCACTAGATAACTATTATATTGGAAGAGCTAATGTTCCCTTAGATGAAAATGGGCAAAAAGATTTTGAAACAATAGAAGCTCTTGATTTAAAACTTTTAAACCAAAATTTGAAAGAGTTAATAGCAGGAAGAGAAGTAGAGATACCTGAATATAATTTTATTACAGGAGAAAGAGAAGAAATAGGAAATATGATGAAAGTTCCTGAGAAAAATGGAATAATCATAATAGAGGGAATACATGGATTAAATGAAAGACTTACTTCTGAAATTCCTAGAGAAAATAAATTTAAAATATATATCAGTTGTCTAACTCAATTAAATATAGATAAACATAATAGAATATCTACAAGTGATGTAAGAGAGATAAGAAGATTAGTTAGAGATAGTCTCTCAAGAGAGGAAAAAGGAGAAGGGACTCTTGCTATGTGGCAATCTGTAAGAAGAGGTGAAGAAAAGCATATCTTTCCTTACCAGGAAGAAGCTGATGCCTTATTTAATAGCAATCTTGTATATGAGTTAGGAGTATTAAAAAGTTATGCTCTAAGAGAGCTTATAAAAATAAGTCCAAATAGTTTATATTATGAAGAAGCAAAGAGAATAATGAGATTTTTATATTGTTTTGTAGATATAAAGCCAGATTTGGTCCCAGATGATTCTATTTTAAAAGAATTTATTGGGGGAAGTATTTTTTATAAATATTAGAGTATATAATTAATCAGTTGCTATAAAAGAATTTTTTAATATACTTTAGATAAAGGTTAGTATCTAAAAAATAATTAAAATAAAAAACAAGGATTAACACCTGGAAAATACAGGAATCAATCCTTGTTAACTAATAATTAAATATTAAGATCAAAGAAAATAGAAATTATTATATATTATATAGTTTAAAATTTTAGCGATATCCCTACATAATAGTTTCTTTCAGGGGCTGGAATAGCTGTTGTTTCTGTTTCAAAATAGTTGTATTGTTCATTGAAAATGTTATTAATTCCAACTTTCAATGATAAGTAGTCTTTTATATTATATTTTCCATATATGTCGGTTACTCCAAAGTCGGAAATTTTATGCTTTACATAAGACTCTAATTCTCTTTTTTCATAACCACTATTATATATATAAGTTGCTCCTAGTAAAAATTTATTAGTGAGATTATAATCAATACCTAAGGTTATTTTCCATTCAGGAACCATTGGAACTTTATCTCCTTTTTTCAACCATTCATTGTTATTAACTTTATTTATTTTAGCGTTTGTATAAGATACAGATTCAGTCAAAGTAAGTTTATTAAAATAATGTTGAGCAAAAATTTCACTTCCATATCTTCTTGTTTGTTCAATATTTTCAAATCTCCATTCTTTTAATGCTGGATTATTAGCATTTCTATCTAATGTTGTTATCTCATTATTAGTTTGAGAAAAGAAAAATGAAGCTGTGATAAGTGTATCTCCAATAACATCTTTTGCTCCAAATTCAATACTATCAATAGTTTCAGATTTTAAATTACTATTTGTATAGATTTGATTTTCTTTATTTGTTAATTGACTTGGAAGAGGAGAAATAAATCCTCTTTCATACCTTGTATAGAGGCTTCTAACATCACTAAATTTATAATTGAATCCAATCTCACCAGCAAGATTATCTGTGTTTTCATTTATATTTGAATGATTATTCATAAGATTTCTACTTGGGGTATTATTTGGAAATAGTAATCCACCTAAGCTTCCACCATTTTCTAAATTATAGCCCTCTATATTACCTAAAGAATTTCTGTAACCACTATATTTTGAGTATTCATATCTAAGTCCAGTAGTAAAATCAAGATTTTTAGTTAAATTATAATTATTAAGCAGATATAGTGCATGGGTCTCTTTGTCAATATCTAAATTATTTTTTATAGTAACTACACCTTCAAGAGTACCAAGGAGATTAGGGGGAATAGGAAAATTCCCAATACTTGCATTTGAAAACTTAAATCTATCTGTTGTGACTAAACTATCTCTTTTAACATTAGTATTAATGTAATCATATCCAGCTACTAAAGTTCCGTTATCATATTCAAATTTTGATTTCAATTTAATTCCTTGCGATTTTTCAATAAATTTTCCATTTAAAGTAGATTTTAAATTTTTTATTACAGGTGAAAAGGGCATGTTAGGTGAGAATCTAGGAATAGTAAAATCTCTAGTATCATTTTGTAAAAAATTTCTTTCATATTCTGTTTGGAAAATATTAGCATATAAGGTCAAAGATTCACTAGGCTTATATTCATAATCCAAAGATAAAGAACTTCTTTTATTATCAAAATCAATATTTTCTCCTTTTGCTTTTCTATTTAAAACCATTAGAGATTTTTTTATTTCAGTAGATGTGTTCCCTTCATCTTCAAAGTAAAGTCCCTGGAATTTAAATCTATGTTTTGGATTAATTATATAGTCTAATGTTCCATTAAAACTTTTTCCTTTAAAATCATCTCCATCTCTATATCCTTTTTTATTAGAATGCTGTGAAGCAAGACTTAAGTAGAGTTTTTCAGATATATTTTGTCCAATTGCAAAATCTAAATCTTTATTATAATATGAAGCAAACTTGAAGTCTGCAGAGAAAAAATTATTTCTACTATCTGCTAATGTGATTATATTAACTACTCCTCCAGTTGTTCCACTACCATATAAAGTAGCTCCACCACCAGGAATTATTTCAATTTTTTCAATAGAGCTAATTGGAATAGAATTTATAGGTAAGCTTCCCATTGTTTCTTCTAGTGGAGTTAAACTAATCCCATCTATCATGACTTTTACTCTACTCATTGAACGTTCTCCGCTTCCACGAAGGTTGATAGTTGGACCAAATTGTGAATTTGTAATAACTATATTGGGAATATCTCGTAAAATACTCTCAACATCATTATACTGCTTTTTAGAAATTTCTTCTTTTGTAATTAAGGTAATATTTTTATTAGTTTCAACTAATGGTGTATTTAAACCAGAAGTTGTAGTAATACTTGTTGGAGATAATCGAATTTCATTTCCTAAAGCTACAATATTTACAGCTAAAATCATAAAAATTATTTTCTTCATTTAAATTGAACTCCTTTCATATTTTTATCTAAAGTCTACTAAAAAAAATAAAATTAGTCAGTAACATATGTTACCGATTTTTTTTAAAAAATATAATATACTAGAAATATCTAAATTTATTAAGGAGGAAAATAAATGTTATCACAAAAAACAATAGATATAGTAAAGGCAACAGTACCTGTTTTAAAAGAAAGGGGAGAAGATATAACTAAAGTATTTTATAAAAATATGTTAGGAGAAAATCCAGATATAAGAGCTATGTTTGATCCAGAGAAACAAAAAGATGGATCTCAGCCAAAAGCTTTGGCTATGACAGTATTAGCAGCAGCTCAAAATATAGAAAATTTAGCTGTTCTAGCTCCAGCTGTACAAAAAATTGGAAAAGTTCATGTTGATTTAAATGTTAAACCAGAACATTATCCTATAGTAGGGAAGTATCTTTTAGGGGCAATTAAAGAGGTACTAGGGGATATGGCAACTGATGATATTATAAATGCTTGGGCAGAAGCCTATGGAGTAATAGCTGATATTTTTATAGGAGTAGAAGCTGATATGTATGCTAAAAGAGCAAATAATTAATTAAAAGGGGCTGTTATAGCAGCCCTTAAAGATTTTTTAGTAGTTATAATTATTTATTTTTCTTTTTTTCCAAGAAATTTTTTTCTTTTCTTTTATTTTCTTCAGTAGATTTATCTTTAGCTTTTTCAACTAGAGGTTTTTTACCATTTTTATCTTTATGAAATGTATCTAATATAATTTCAGCTTCAGTGAATGGGACAGACATAAATGAAAAACTATCAAACACTTCAATATTTTTGATTTTTTTATCATCAATTTTAGATTTTTTTATAACGTAATTTACAAGCTTTTTAGGTGTCATACCATTTTTTCTACCTAAAGCGATAAATAACCTTACTTTTCCTGATTTTTCTAATTTCACTTCACTAATCTCATTATAGCTATTTTCATCTAAAATATCATCATAAGCATGTTTTAATAGGGCAGCGACTAGATCTAATGCTTGTTCTCCATTTAGGAGTTCCTTAGCAAACTCTTTAAAATTATCATAATTATTATCAACAAGAATACTATTTAATTCTTCCATAAGTCTAAATTTTTTAGCTTGAATAACATCTTTAATATCAGGAACTCTTTCTTTTCTTATTTCAGTTTTGACAATTCTTTGGATTTGAAGTAATCTTCTATATTCTTGTGGAGTAATAAAAGTAATTGCGGTGCCTTCTTTTCCAGCTCTTCCTGTTCTACCTATTCTATGTACATAACTTTCAGCTTCTTGAGGAATAGAGTAGTTAATGACATGGGATAAATCGTTTACATCTATTCCTCTAGCAGCTACGTCTGTAGCAACAAGCACATTTATTTTTTTACTCTTGAATCTCTTAAGAGTAATTTCTCTATAATTTTGACTGATATCTCCATGTAAACCTTCAGCATCGTAACCTCTATCGTTTAATTTTCCAACTAAATCATTAGCATCATTTTTAGTACGACAAAAAACTATTCCATAAAAATCTTTTGTTAAATCTATAATTCTACAAAGGGCTTCAAATTTATCTTTTTCATGTACTTCAAAATATATCTGATCAGTTAAATCTGTAGTTAGCTCTCTAGCTTTTACAGCTAATATTTCATAATCTTTCATATACTTTTTAGCTATTTTCATAATTTCATTAGGCATAGTCGCTGAAAAAAATAGCATTCTTTTATTTTCATTTGTAAAGCTTAAAATTTTTTCTATATCTTCTAAAAATCCCATATTTAACATTTCATCTGCTTCATCTAAAATAAAATATTTTAGATTTTGTAAATGAATGAGTTTTCTCTCTATTAAATCAATTACTCTTCCAGGGGTTCCAACTATGATATCAGTTCCTTTTTTTAATTGTTTAATTTGAAATTCAATGGATTGACCACCATATACTGGTGTGATTCTTATTTTCTTTCCATGAGCTAAGCTATTCATCTCTTCTGCTACTTGTAAAGCTAGTTCTCTTGTAGGAGCAAGTACAATAGCTTGAACATTTTTTGTAGTTTCAAAACTTTCAAGGATAGGAAGAGAAAAAGCAGCAGTTTTACCAGTTCCAGTTTGAGCTTGACCAATTATATTTTTATTTCCATTTAATAGAGCTGGGATAGTTAAAGCTTGTATAGGTGTAGGCTGTTCATAACCTTTTTTAGCTAGAGCTTTTAGCGTTTTATCACTTAGGCCTAATTTTTTAAATTGTTCTAATTTTTCCATTATTCACGTCCTTATAATAAAAATTTTTTTATTGTCCACATTGATATCCTATAATAAATAGGCAACTGTTATATTATAGGAATCCTCTATTCAAATTTTATACAAGCATTTAGCGGATAAAAAGACTGATAAATTTAATAATTTATAATTCAGAGAATAAGCCTATACTTTTCTAATACAGTATGATATATTGTATCATATTTTCCAGATAATTGTAAACCTTTTTATTTTTCTTTTAAAGATTTTAAAAAATATTTTAAAATTATTGATTGTTTAATTTAAAATGAAAAACCAGTCATCATTATAACTGGTTTATTGATATAGATTGTTATATTTGATAAATTCTGCTACCTTTTTGGGGAGTAAATCATCAATATTTTCCTTATTGGATAATTTTTTTCTAATTAAAGTAGATGATATATCATAGTAAGGAGTATTGAGATATATTATGTTCTTATTTTTTATTTCACTTTCATAACCTTTTCTACGAAAAATCACTAATTTACTAAGAGTTAATATTTGCTTATAATCTTTCCACTTAGGAAAAGTATAGGCAGAATCTTCTCCAACTATTTCATAAAATTCATGGTGTCCACCATAAAAGGATATTATTTTTTTTAAGGTATCAATAGTATAAGAGGTTTTTTTATTTTTTATTTCAATATCTGAAACAATTACTTTTTCTTTTCCTTCAAAAGCCAATTCACACATCTTTTTTCTAAGTTCTCCACTAAGCATATTGTCATTTCGATGGGAAGGTTTTCCAACAGGAATAATGATTACTTTATCTAGGTTTAATTCTCTTGTTATATAATTTACAATTTCTACATGAGCTTTATGTATAGGATTAAAGCTACCACCATAAATTCCTATTTTCATTTTAGTTCAGCAAGTGATCCTAATAACTCTTGATAGTTAGAAGCACAAATTATAGATTCTCTAAATTTTTTATCCCTAAAAGTTCTAGTAAGATCTGATACTAAAGATAGATATTCTCTATTTTTTCCTTTAGGAGCTCCGACTAAAACTATTAGTTTGGCATCTTCACCATCAGGAGCGTTAAAGTTTATCCTGTTTTCGAGTAAGCCAACTGCTACAACTATTTTATCTAGTTGCTCACTTCTAGTATGAGGAATAGCTATACCTTGTCCTATCCCAGTACTTCCTAATTCCTCTCTTGCCATGATACTTTCATAGAAATGTTTTTCATCCTTTAAGATGTCAGAATTTTTTCCAATTAAATCTACCAAGATTTTTAGAACTTCAGCTTTTGTATGCCTGCCATCTATATAGGTAATTAGTTTACTATTAAAATACTCTAACATTATTACCTCCTATAAAAAAATCTCCAGTAACTTTTTCTCAGTATTTCTAAGCTTTGTATATATTTTCTTATTCTCTATTGTATATTTTATCTTTCCTAAAAATTTCTTTCTATTTGTTATGTCTACATCTTCTATCAGTCTAAGCGAAGAGAGTATTTGTAATCCCTCAAAGCTGTCTAAAAGTTTTTTATTAGAAAATAAAAGATGGTTTAGTTCGTCTATATTTCCTTCATATTCAGGAGTATTTTCATAGATAGAGGTATTATCCCTATATTTTGTCATATATTGTATGAAAAGATAGAAAATATTTTCATTATAATCTTTCATAAGTTTTCTTAATCCTAAAACCATGAGTGGTTTTATATTGTCGTCGCCTATTAGAGCAAAATTAGAGGATATTTTAAAAAATTCATCTTTAGATCTTAAAAAAAGTTCTTTACCATATCTTTTAGAAAATTCTAAATTTCCATTAAAAAGAGTTTTGATATAATTAAGTTTTATTTTCTCAATATTTAAATTGGAGTATCTTTCTATTTTATCTAATACTTGTCTTTCTTTGATATCACAAGAATGAAAAAATTCTTCTATTAGTATATCTGTATCATTAAGAAAAGCTACTAAAGGTAGTATAATACTTTCTTTTTTTCTTTTGATATTTCCATTTTTATCGATAGTTACATAGGCTCTTTTATTTAAAAATTGAGCACATCTAGCTAGAGTTTCTATTTTTCCATATTCATTTAAAAAATTTAAAAATTTAGAACTTTTTTTTTCTTTTATTATATCAAGTATATCATACTGCATTATTAACATTTCCTCCAATTTTCTTCAAACAATTATCTTCTAAAACAGTGAATTCTATCTTTAAAACAAAGAAATTTTCCATAGATATATTAGATGGTAATTTAACTAGATCTTTTTCTGTCATTATGATAAATGAAGCTTTCATACTATTAGCACGTCTTTGAATAAGCTCTATATCTTTTCTTTTAAAATTATGGTGATCCATGAAATCAACTCTTTCAATATAGGAAGGTTCTAAAGATATTACAGTTTTTTCAAAGTTCAAAGGATTAGCTAGACCTGAAAAAAGTAAAACTCTTTTACCTTTTATCCAAAACAGTGGTTTTTGATTTCCTTTTAGATCGCATAGAGAAGTAACTCCATGTTTTGCAATAGAAACTTCTTTTCCTAATTTCTTTTTTAGATATTTTTTTATTCTTTCAACTTCTCTTTCACTTACTAAATCTGCTTTTGTTATTATAAATTCTGAAGCTCTTTTGGCTCCTTTTTTGAAATCTTCACGTAACATTCCTTTAGGAAGAACTTCTCCCCAACCAAAAGGATTTGTAGCATCTATTAAGACTATATCTCTATCTCTATAAAGTTTTCTATGCTGAAATCCATCATCTAAAACTATTGTATCTACATCAAAATGTTTTTTAGCAAATAAACAACCTTTGTATCTATTAGAGCTGACAACAATAGGAGCTTTTAAATTAAGTGCATGAATATAAGGTTCATCCCCACTTTCTTTAGCTGTAGCAAAAAGTTGATAACCATCACTTACCAGAAGAGGCTCTCTTTTTCTTTTACCTCTATATCCTCTAGAAACAACAGCGACATTTTTCCCCATTTTCTGTAATCTTTTTACAAAATATTGTACAGCAGGAGTCTTACCAGTACCGCCTACAGTAATATTACCTATACAGATAATCTCTACACCCTCTACCCTCCTTATAGGAAGCATTCTCTTATCATAGAGAAAATTCCTCAAAGATGTGATGAGGTAATATATATATGCTAATATCCTCATTATTACTCCTCAAATAAAAATGTTTTACTCTATATTTTACTCCTAGTAAAAGTAAAAAGTCAAGGAATTTTAAAATTACTTATTCTATATTTAAGAGGAAGCTTACTTTTTTATAAATTTTAAAATATTTAGAGAGAATAAGATTTATGTATTAAAACTTTACTGGAACTATTTTTGATATTCCTATCTCTTTATTCATTGTAACACCGAAAATACTTTCTGATTCTTTCATAGTATCTTTATTATGGGTAATCAAGATAAATTGGGATTTATTTGTAAATTCTTTTAATTTTCCAATGAGTTTTCTGGTGTTTTTTTCATCTAATGCTGCTTCTATTTCATCTAAGAATGTAAAAGGGCTAGGCTTAAACATGAATATTCCCATGATAAAAGCAATAGCTACCATAGATTTTTCACCTCCAGATAGGAGAGATAAAGATTGTCTTTTTTTATTTTTAAACTTTATAAAAATCTCAACACCACATTCATCAAAATTATCTGAATTGCTTAAAATAAGCTTACCTTCAGCATTATTAATAGTTTCTATACACATTTTATTAAAATTTTCATCAATAGCTGTATAAGCAGTAAAAAATCTATTATGGATAATTTCATCTATTTCTTTTATCAAATCAAGTAGAATATTTTTTCCTCTTACTAAATCTTCTCTTTGAGTATTTAAAAAAGTATATTTTTGATCTAGTTCATTAAATTCTTCAATAGCTAAAAGATTAACTGCTTGGAAATTTTTTAATCTATTATCAAGAGATTTTAATCTTTCTTTTTCTTCTTTTATAGCTGTGAATAGGATCTCATTAGCTACTATTTCTTTAAGATTATCTAGATTTTCAGTAAGTTTTTCTAAATCAATTTTAAGCTTTTCAATTGATTCATTTAATTTGTTAATACTATCTTTTTTATGTAGAAGATAACTATCTAATTCTTTTCTCTTTTTCATAAGTGTTCTTTCTTCTGTATCTAATTTATCATTTATTTGCTTTTTTTCACTTATCTCGCTGTTTTCATTCTCATATTTTTTTAATTTTTCATTTATTTCTTGAGTTAATATTGATTCAATTTTTTCTAATTCTTTTATTTCATTAGTAAGAATTGTTATTTTTTGAAGGGTTTCTTCTTTTTCTAATGACAGAAGTTTATGTTCTTTTTTTTCTTTTTCTCTTTCATTTTCTAACTGACTCATTTTATTTTGAATATTTAAATAAATTATTTTTTTATCTGAAAATTCATTTCTTTTTTCTGAAATAACTTCATTTATTTTCTGAGATTTTTTTATATTTTCTTCATCTTCTTTTTTTAATTCGTTTATAATAATGAAGATTTTATCCATTTCATTATTAGAAGTTGTAATTTTTTTCTCAAATTCTTCATTATATTTTATTTCTTCATCAAGTTCAACTTTGATAGTTCTTATTTCTTTGTTAATTTTTTCTATTTTAGAGTTACAATCTTCAAGTTGTTCAGTAACCATTCTTAGTTGTTTTCTTAACTCTTCTTCTGTAGTATCTATCTTATCTAATTCGTTTTCAAAATTTTCTAATTCTTTGCTTAAAAGATTTTGTTCGAATATTCCTTCAGTAATCTTTCTTTTTAAAATTTCACATTGATTTTGAAGTTGTTTTATTTCTCTTTTTCTTTCAAATAATTGACTAGCTGTAGAGTTTCCAAAATCTCCACCAGTAATTCTTCCTCTTGAACTAAGAAGTTCTCCAGCAAGTGTAACTACATTTCCTGTAAAAAGGGAATTTTTTATAATTTTAAGAGCTACATCCATATTTTCTACAATTAATAAATTTCCTAGTATAAAATCAGCTATTATTTTATATTTAATATCAGTTTCAACCAAGTTAGAGGCTAAACCTATTACTCCATCCAATTTTATAGTAGGCTCTTTTTTAGGAACTACTTTTATAGTATCTAAAGCTAAAAAAGAAGCTCTTCCTGCTTTTTTTTCTTTGAGCAAAGAGATGGCTTTTTTTGCTACATCACTAGTAGAAACAATGATATCCTGTATATTTCCTGGTACTCCAGCTTCAATAGCTTTCATATATTTTTCAGGAATATTAACTAAGGATATAAAGACTCCTTCTACTCCAGGGATTTTACTATTTAGTATTTCTTTAACTCCTTTAAAAAAACCATCATTATTTTCTTCCATTTTGAGAAGTGCTTCTAATTTAGCTGAATATCTTTTTTCATCATATTCGGAAATTCGTATTATTTCAGATAGTTTATTTATTTTTTGACTATATTTACTAATTTCGAGCTCTAGAAATTCACCTCTTTTTTTAGTAGCTTCAAGATTTTTAAATTTTTCATTTTTAATCTCTTGGAAATTTAGTAATTCTTTTTCTACATTGTTTTTCTTTTTAATAGCTATCTCTAATTCATCTTTGAGTGAATTTATTTTATTAGTACTTCCTTTTATTCTTCTATTAGAATTTTCTATTTCATTTATAAGTTTCATTCTTTCTAATTCTAATTCCATTATTTTTTTCTTTTTTATTTCTTTAGTAGTTTCAAAGTTTTCTTTAGATTTTTCAAGCTCTTTTATTTGTTTTTCAAACTCTAGATTTTCTTGTGATATACTTTGTGCTTTTTCTTCTATTGAAATAATATCTTTTTTTAGTTTAGATAATGAATTTTCTTTTTCACTTATTTTTTTTTCACTCTGTTTTACTCTACTTTCTTTTTCTGTTAATTCTCTTTTATAACTGCAGTATCTTTCAGTTACTCTCACTTTTTCTTTTTCCTTAGTCTCTATTTCTTTTTTTAGCTCTTCATTTTTAATAGCATTTTCTTCAATATATTTTTTTAAATTAAATTTTTCATGATCTATTATATCTAACCTTTTATCGACTGTTTCAAATTCTTTCTGAAGCTTATTATTTTCAATATTAAGGATCTCTTTATTTTGATTACTTTTTTCTAACTCTTGTTTCTTATTTGTAAATTCACACTCATATATTCCTTTAGCTAAAGCATCTCTTTGGTTTTTTAATTCTAAATATTCTTTAGCTATATGAGCTTGCTTTTCAACTTTTGTCCTATTTCCTTCTACTTCATTTAAAACAACTATTATTTTATCAAGCTCTGTATCTACATTTTCTAGATTTTTTATAGCTTCATTTTTTTGGTTCTGGAATTTTTTTATACCAGCAGCTTCTTCTATAATACTTTTTATTTCTTTGGAAGAAGAACTTATTATACGTTCTACTTTTCCTTGTCCTATAACTGAATAAGCACTTTTTCCGATACCTGTATCTAAAAATAGATTAGCTATATCTTTTAATCTAGCTTTAGAATCATTTATATAGTATTCATTTTCTCCAGATAAATATAATTTTCTTGTAATTTTTATTTCAGTATTTTCTGTATCTAAAAAATTATCAGAATTATCAATATAGAGAGAAACTTCAGCAAAATTCATAGCTTTTTTATTTTTTCCACCTGAAAAAATGACATCTCCACTCTCTTTAGCTCTAATACTTTTATAAGATTGTTCTCCTAATACCCAAAGTACAGCATCTAATATATTAGACTTACCACTTCCATTTGGTCCAACTATTGATGTAAGACCTCTATTAAACTCTATATATACTTTTTCTCCAAAAGATTTAAAACCAAAAATTTCTACTGCTTTTAAAAACATTTATTTCCCCCTCTTATTATTGTAGAGTTATTTATTCTTGGAACTCATTAATAGCTTTCCAAGTTATTACTTTGACATCTGAATGTTCACTATGTCTTGAGCAACAACTTCCACAGGAATCATTAACTTTTGTACAACTTCTACAATCAGAGTGTGAAGAACAATTTTCTATTTCTCTTTTTTTATAATCTTCATATGTCTCGAGATAACCACTTTTTAAAAGTTTAGAATAGGATTTTTTTAATTTCTCATAAGTGATTCCTAGATTTTTTATTATAGCTAAGTCGCTATATACTCCAGCTGTTAGTAAAAATTTTATGATTTTTTTATCTATTTCATCTAAATTTGATTTCATAAGTTCTCCTTTTAAATTTTATTAGTTTTCCTGATTAGCAATATTTAATAGAAAAGTTCTAAATTTTTTTCTTTCTTCTTCTGAAAGTTTATCCAAGAAATGTTTATTTAATTTATTTACAATTTTTTCCACCTCTTCTCTAAGCTCAAGAGCTTTTTCAGTAGGATAGATTAAAATATTTCTTCTATTATTATTATCTATTTCTCGAATAATAAGGCCATTTTTTTGCATCCTATCTAAGACACCAGATATTGAAGAAGCCTCTAAAAATAAAACTTTTCCAATCTGTTTTGGTGTCTGCGGTGAATTTTCCCAAATACATTTTAAAACTCCGTATTGTGATGGAGTGAGTTTAAATTGTTTTAGTTCATCACTGAAATATTGAAAAACCTTATTCTGAGAAATTGTTAATAGATAGTTTATACATTCATTAATTTCCATTTATATTCTCCTTAATATTACATCTCTATTGACATTATAACATTGATATGTTATTATTCATAGTATAAAAATATTTCTTATTAAGTAATATTTTTAAAAAGTAATATTCTTGGGAGGTATATAATGAAAAAATTTAGGGCTCTAGTTGTAAGGGATATGGATTCAGAGATTAACTATGCTATAGAGGATGTAGATATTAATATGTTGAGTGAGGGTGAACTTATAATAAGAGTAGAGTATTCTTCAGTAAATTATAAAGATATGTTAGCGGTGAAGAAAAATGGAGGAGTGATTAGAAATTACCCTATGATTCCTGGAATAGATTTAGCTGGAGAAGTTGTTAATTCTAAAGATGAGAGATTTAAAATAGGAGATCACATACTAGTTACTGGATTTCAAACTGGAATGACTCATACAGGAGGATATTCAGAGTATGCCCGTATTCCTGCTGATTGGGTAGTGTTGATACCAAATGGACTTACATCAAAAGAAGTAATGATAATAGGAACAGCTGGATTCACAGCGGCTTTATCTATAATTGCTTTGGAAAAAGGAGGTATGTGTGAAAAAAATCAACCTGAAATATTAGTTACAGGGGCATCAGGGGGCGTTGGGAGCATAGCTACTCAATTACTTCTGAAAAGTGGATATAAAAATATTTCAGTATTAAGTAAAGATAAAGATGTAGAGGGAGAATTTTTGAAATCTTTAGGAGTAAAAAATATATATAATTTAGAAGATATCTCTCCAGAATCAGAGAAAGGAAAACCATTAGGAAAACAAAAATTTAACTATATATTGGATACAGTAGGAGGATTAGTAGCTTCTAGATTGCTTGGAAATATTTATTATGGTGGTAGTATGAGTATGTGTGGAAATGCTGCTGGGATAAAGTTCGAAACAACTGTACTTCCTTTTATATTACGTGGGATAAATATTTTAGGAATTGATTCTGTAAATTTTCCAAGAGAAAAAAGAGATGAGATATGGGAAAAATTTATAAATGAATGGAATATAATGAAAGAACTTCCATTTCAAGAGGTAAAGTTAGATAATATAGCCGAGGTATTTAAGGCTATTCAAGATGGAAAACATAGTGGAAGAACAGTGGTAAAAATAGGATAAATTAATTTATGAGAAATAATCTAAAATTTATTGTTTATCATGTGAGAAGTTTAGATATAATTGAAAAATGATTGTAATATCAAAGAGTTTACTTTTAGGAGTTGAATAAAAATGAGCTTTCTATATTATAGAGAGCTCATTTTTTCTCTGTTAAATAACTTTAGTATCATTTAGATCTCGATAAGATTTTAATCCATAAGCAGATTGAGCTTGAGTAACGGCTTTATGTATAGCTTTTTCCATAACATAAGCAGCTAAAGTTCCTAGAATATCTGTATTTGTTTCTATTTTTCCAGTTCCTAATGCAAAAATAGTATCTCCATCTAATGATGTATGTACTGGAGATATAGCTCTAGCATATCCATTGTGTGCCATAGAAGCAATTTTTGTAGCTTGAGCTTTAGTAAGTTTAGCATTAGTCACTATACATCCTATTGTAGTGTTAGTATTTTTTAATGTGTTGTAATTTATATCTAAGTTTTTCCACATTTCTTCTTTAGTACTTATGATTTTATTTTTTTCTTCATTTAAAAGTCCAGCTAAAAATCTATTTGTTTCATTATCTATAACATTTCCTATGGCATTGACTCCAACTATTGCTCCCACTTTTAGATTTTTCAATTCTATACAATAGATTCCTAGTCCAGATTTCATAGCTCTATCCATTCCTCTATATTTTCCTACACTAGCCCCTGTACCAACTCCATAATTTCCTTCTTGAATACAATTTTTTTCTGAATTACAACAAGCTTGATATCCCATAGCTTTGTCTGGTCTAATTGTTGAATCTCCTATTCTTAAATCAAAGAGAGAAGCTCCACAGACTATTGGAACTACCCCTATTCCTACATCAAATCCAATCCCTCTCTCTTCTAAATACTGCATAACTCCACTAGTAGCTTCTAATCCAAAAGCACTTCCACCAGAAAGAACTATACCATGTACCCTATCCACTGTATTAATTGGATTTAAAAGTTCTGTTTCATGAGAAGCAGGTCCTCCTCCTCTTACATCTACTCCAGCACAACCACCTTTTTCACAAATAACGACTGTACAACCTGTACCAGCTTCTATATTTTGAGCATTTCCTATTCTTATTCCTTCTATATCTGTTATTTTTATTTCCTTCACTTTTATTTATCCCCCATAGATTTCTCTTAAATCTTTTTTTATATTAATTTTATCACGAAACAGTTTTAAAATAAACCTTCTATATAATTTTATGTAAAATTAATATTTTTAAAAATATAAATAATTCATTAAAAAAATATTTATCAATATTGTATATATTATATAATATACTTTCAATTGTTGACATTAAAGACGGTTTATAGGATAATATAATGAATAAAATATGTTTAAAAATATAGAAAAAGTATCTATTAAAATAGGGGAGTTACTTATGAAAGAAGATATTAAAAAATCAATAAAAAGATGCCTAAAAAGAAAGGTTACAATAACATTGGGAATGATGGTAGCCTTTATGATAACAGGGGGAATGGTTTATTCCAATGATGGTGTGATAAATCAAGAAGTAAGTATTAAGGTAGAGAATGGAATAATTACAGTTACTCCAGAGGGAGCTGGAATAGTAGAAGGAAATACTTGGATTAATAATGGTAAGATAGAGGGAACTAATGGAAATGGAGTTATAATAGAGGGAGATTATGAGGATTTTAATTTAATAAATAAAGGAATAATTATAGGTAATGGTAGGGGAGAATATTCTGGAAATGGAATATTTAATAAAAAAGCAATGAATATATTAATAAATAAAGGAATAATATCAGGAAATGGTGATAGTTTAAATATAAATTCTTTAGGAAATGGAATATATAGTTTAAGAGAAATAAACACATTAATAAATGAAGGAATAATTTCAGGAAATGCTACTGGTACAGGGAGCGTTTTAGGAAATGGAATATATAGTTTGAGAGAAATAAATACATTAATAAATAAAGGAATAATATCTGGCTTTTCAGATAATTCAGGAAATTATAGTGGAAATGGAATCATTCAAAATAGTGGAGAGATAATAACATTAACAAATAGTGGAACAATCTCAGGAAATGGTTCAGGTGGTAGAGCAGGAAGTGGTATACTTATTTATAATAGTAGAGTAGGAGAAATACTTAATAAAGGAATAATAATAGGAAGTAGTTCAACAGGGGAATCAGGAGCAGGAGTATATTGCCATGGTCAAGAAAGTTATCTTCAAAAAATACTTAACAATGGAGTAATTTCAGGTAATTCTTCTGGAGAGTCTTTTGGAACTGGAATACTTAATAGAGGAAGAGGGATAGAAGAAATACTTAACAGTGGAATAGTTTCTCCTAAAAATTTAGAATCTAATTTTGGAGCTGGAATTCTTTTTGAGAATAAAATAGGAAAAATATTTAATAAAGGAGTAATTTTAGGAATTAGTGGAGGAGCGTCTATAGCTTTTGGACAAGGTATTCTTATTCATAATAGTGGAAATACAGAAGTAATAAGTAACAGTGGAATGATTACAGGAAAAGGCAAAAATGGAAATAGTTTAGGAAATGGAATATATAATTTAGGAATAATAAGTACTCTAACAAACTATGGAATAATAGCAGGAAGTAATAAGGCTATTTATAATAATAATGGAACTATAACTACTCGAAACAACTATGGACTATTGATAGATGGTGCTGGAACAGATAATGAAAAAGTAAATGCTGGAGCTAGTGGAGAGATAACAGAAGGGGGGAGTATAAGGGATATATAGTAAAAAATACTATTGAAAATACAAATGAGCAATATAAGGATTTAACTACAATGATTGAAAGTGATATTACTTTATCTGGCAATAGTGAAAAATTAATAATCAGTGGCTATAACAAAGGTTTAAAAGTTAAAAAAGATTTAACTCTTTCCAATTCCATTGTAAATAGTTATACAACAGCTATTAATATTGATGGTGGAAATTTTACAGGAGATAGTATAATTATCAATGGCGGAATAGATGAAACAAGCGCTACTATTAAAGGGAGTGCCAACGCAGATAATCTAACTTTAACAGGTAATTCAATTATTAATGGTAATATTGATATGGGAGATGGGACTGATACAATCAGTTTAACATCTTCTACACTTAATGGAGATATTACAGCTGATGGAGATACTATAACTATGAACACATCAAGTATCAATGGTAACTCAAATTTAACTAACAGTAATATGGATTTAACTAGTACAACTTTAAATGGAGATATTACAGCTAATGGGGGGAAAATAAATATCTCTAGAACAGATAACGGATTATTTAATGTAGGAACTACTACAATCAATGGAGATATTAGCCTTACTAATGGGGAGATATATGTAAAAGATGGTTCAATTATCAACGGAGATATCACATTAAATGGTAATAAGACAACTGTTTGGTTAGATAAAAATCAAGCTATCAATGATAAGATTAATATTGCTGATAGTGTTACAGAGAAAGTTTTAGGGGTTAATTATAATGTAACTGATGATGAGATGACAGCTCTAGTAACTCAAAGCAGTAATTTTAATAGTATAAAATTAAAAGATGGTGGAAATACTATTACCTTAATAGATTTAAATATAAGTTCTATTACAGGTGGAAGTGGAGTAGATGTTTTCAAATCTACTATTACTGAATTTGTAGGAAAAACAATAGATGGTGGGGAAGGTAGTGATACTCTAGCTCTAACTGACAATATCACAGAAGGAAATCAAGTTGATTTTTCAAAGGTAAAAAATGTAGAAAATTTACAACTAGCTGATGGTGGAAACACTCTTGATGTTCATGTTTCCCCTTTTACAACTATCATAGGTGGAAGTGGAGATGACAATTTCACTAACGTAGGTTCTACTATTTTATTTGGAATAAAGGGTGGAGAGGGTACTGACACTATTACTATGAATAAAGTGCTATACTTAAGTAATGATGAAGTAAACACTATATTTGATACCAATAGTATAGAACAATTAAACCTAGATAATAGTATAAATAACGAGATATTTTTAGATGAATTGACTCATCTTAGTAAGATAAATTTTGGTACAAATGGAAGTAATATACTTAATTTAGGAAGAGGAAGTAGTGGAATAGAGTTTGATTTTACTCAAGAAAATCTTATTAATGGTAATGTAAAAGTTGACTTACATGGCAATATTGCAATTCTTAATTCTATATCAAGTGGAAACACTGTTACTATTAGTAAAGATTTTATGGTTGGAGATAGTAATGTAATTTTATATGGGAATACTATTAAACTTAATTTAAGTCAAGATACAGATTTTTCAAAAGGGATAGAAACTACTTTAACACTAGATAAAAATGGGGTGTTAGGAGGCGATACCACAGTTGAAACCTATGCTTTCTTAAGAACTGATGGAGATACTATCACTGTTAAGGATTGGAAAGAGCTTTCAGGGGATATAAATGCAACTGACACTGACAGTATAATCTATAACAGTATAGTTAAAGATTTTAATAAAGATGGAGTGTATGGAGCTTTAACTAAGTGGGAGTCAGATAGTATTGTTAATTGGATAGAAAATGGTGGATTTACATTGGGAGATTATACTTTCCAAGATAATAAAGAGCAATATAATGGAATAGTATCTAGTGGAACTTTAACTGTAGATACAGGTGTAGGTGGAGAGTTACAAGGTTTCTCTATTGAAGATTTGTCATCTAAAGGGTTTGTAATAAAAAATAATACTCAAAATGGAGATGGAACAGTAACTTTTACAGGGGATACAGTAGTTGATGGTAATATTGTCAATAGTTCATCAGAGAATACCAAATTAGTTTTTGGTGGAACAACAACAGTAGGTAATATAGACAGTAGTAAGTCCACAGCTAGCACTACTATTGATATAGATAATAAGTTTTCATCTGGAAATATTATATTTAATGGTCAAGATAATAAATTAAATATTGATAACTCATCTAATGTAAATAGTATTGGAACAATATCTGGTAAGGTAGATATTACAATAGATACTATTGGAGAAAATTCTGATGGATTTGATAAAGTCCTTACTGGAGCTAATGCTGGACTAAGTGAAAGCAAAGATAACAACTCTATCACAGTAACTAACCAAGCTAATGGTTTAGAACTTGATACAGAATATAATGGAACTTTGACATTTAATGGAGCAGATAATAATATTATTTTGGGTAGCAATATTGCTAATCTTGTTATGGGAAGTGGAGCTGATATTATCAATTTAGACACTTCTAAATTTGAAGATGAAATATTTGTAAATGTAGATGGTAAAGATGGAGATGATATATTCAACATAGGTTCTCATATATTCACTTTAGAAAATAGTATCAATCAAAAATTAGCTGGAAAAACTTTAACAGGAACTATCAACTCTTTTGAAGAGATAAATATCAATGAGAGTATTAACCTTGCTAGCGATTTAGAGATTACCGGAGCAAATAAAATAACTATTGGAGCTGGAAAAGAGTTAGGATTAAATGTAGATTATACTAAAACTGAAGATGGAAAAGTAACTGGACACGCTCTATATGACAATGGAATAGAGGTTAATAATAACAGTGGAAAAATTGTAGTAGGAACTTCTACAGCTAATGAAGATAGAGTAATTTCAATGGGAAATGGAGATACAGCTTCTACTATAACAAATGGAGAAAATATTGTTATGTCTGAGTCAATTAATCATAGTGTTGAGTATGATAAAACTAATAATGAATTAGAGGTAAAGGTTAAAAAAGATTTAGAGTTAGGAAAAAATGAAAATGTTAAATACTCTCACTTAAATAAAATTTACCAAAGTATAGTTGATGCTGGTAAGATTGGCTTGATGTCACCAAGCTCTACCCTTATAGATAAAACAGAAGATGAGGCTATCAAAGCTCAATTGGAATTTTATGGAAAAATCTATAATTCAACACCATATGCTTACTCAAATGATATCTCAAGGGAAACAGCTAATATGGTAAATGATAGTATAATGGATAGTAGATTTAAAGCAAATGAAGGAAGCTGGCTACACTATGGAGCAATAGCTGGACAGGGGTATGATGATGACAACTCTTACTATGGTAGAGGATATTACAACTCTGTTGATTTAGGAGTAGCAGAGGTAGATATAGAGTCAGATATCTATTCAGCTTACTATATGGGAGAGTATGGAAAAACAGATAAATTAGCTCTTGGATATGTAATAGCTGGAAATAATAGCAATACAGATATAGGAGAGAGCGACTTAAAAGGAAGTGGATATTACTTAGGTGCTTATACTAAGTACAGCGCAGGAAACCTTAGATTGATAGCTGGATTAGGTTACCAACACAACTATTATAAAGCAGATAGAAGAGTGTCAAATAAGTATCAATTAATGACAATTTGGAAAAAATACACTGATGACACATTAACAGCTTATTCTGGAGTAAAATATATCCATAATTTAACTGATGGTTTAACGTTTGAACCATATGCAAGAGTAAGTTTAACACAGGTTATGCAACATTCTATAAATGAGGCAGATAACGGAGATTTATCTATCTCAGTAGATGGAAAAGGTTTCACTACATTAGATAGTGAGATAGGAGTAGACTTAGTAAAATCTACAGTAGTAAAGGATGGAAAGGTAAATCTAATAGCTGGAGTTGGAGCAGAGATTATGCTAGATGGATATGAGAGAGAAAATCTAACAGCCAAAGTCAATGGTTCAAGCAAAACTTTTGATATAGTATCAGAGAAAGAGGAAAACTTTAGAGGGAAGGTTAGCTTAGGAGTAGAGTATGAAAAAACAAATGGAGTATTCTACAATGCTAAGGGAAGTTATATAAGAACAGAGGATAATAATAACTATAATTTTGAAGTTGGAATAGGATATAAGTTCTAGCTTAAGTTGATAAAAGTTATGAGAGAAAAAAGCTATTATAGTTGGGATTAGTTATCAATTTATAGTAGCTTTTTCTTTTTCTAACTAGTTTAATTTTTCTTTATAGATTATACAATTCTTCGAGTTTTCTTTAAATTATTTTCACTATCTAAGTAGTTATGATTTCTTTAATAATAAAAATTGATTCTACTAAAATTTTAGTAAGAAAAAAGATTTAATAATTACCTTAATTATAGAGTAATTTTTGATTATTGACAGTAAAAATATTTTGTAAGATAATGTATTAAAGATAAATTTATTGAAAGATAATGGGAAATATTTATTAAAATAGAGGTGCTCACTATGAGAGAGGATATTAAAAAATCAATAAAAAGATGGCTAAAAAGAAAGGTTACAATAACATTGGGAATGATGGTGGCCTTTATGATAACAGGAGGAGTGGTTTATTCTAATGATGGTTTGATAAATCAAGAAGTAACTATTAAGGCGGAGAATGGAACTATTTTAGTTACTCCAGAGGGAGCTGGGGTACTAGATGGTAATACTTGGACTAATAATGGTAAGATAGATGTAGCTTGGGGAAATGGGGTTAGAATAGATAGTAGTGTTACACAGAATTTTAGTTTAATAAATAATGGTGTAATCACAGGGAGTAATAGTCCAGATGATTATAGTGGAAATGGAATATATAATAACGGAACAATAGAAACTCTAACAAATAGTGGTGTAATCTCAGGGAATAGTAGTGGTTCAGGATATTATAGTGGAAATGGAATATATAATAACGGAACAATAAAAACTCTAACAAACAATGGAATAATATCAGGGAAGAAGAGTAATGACTATTCGACAGTGAATATTGGAAATGGAATATATAATAACGGAACAATAGAAACTCTAACAAATAGTGGGTTAATAAAAGGAAATAGTAATAATTCAGGATTTGGAAGTGGCAATGGAATATATAATGAATCTGGAACAATAGAAAGTTTAACAAACAATGGAATAATAACAGGAACTACTAAATTAGGGATGAATAATGGAAATGGCAATGGAATATTTAATTGGAAAGGAACAATAGAAAGTTTAATAAACAATGGAATAATATCAGGGAATAGTAATTCAGGAAATAGTTATTCAGAAGCTAATAGTGGCAATGGAATATATAATGAATCTGGAACAATAACAACATTAACAAATAGTGGGTTAATAAAAGGAAATAGTAATAATTCAGAATATTTTAGTGGCAATGGAATATTTAATGAGAGATATGAAACAATAGAAATTCTAATAAACAATGGAATAATAACAGGAACTACCAAATTAGGGATTAATAATAGAAATGGCAATGGAATATATAATGAATCTGGAACAATAATAACATTAACAAATAGTGGGTTAATAAAAGGAAATAGTAATAATTCAGAATTTGGAAGTGGAATTGGAATATATAATGAATCTGGAACAATAGGAAGTCTAACAAATAATGGAACAATAACAGGAAATAGTTATTCAGGAAGTAGTAGTTCAGGAAATTATAGTGGAAATGGAATATATAATGAGATATATGGAACAATAGAAACTCTAACAAACAATGGAACAATAACAGGAAATAGTTATTCAGGGACTAGTAATGGAAATGGAATATATAATGAGAGATATGGAACAATAGGAAGTCTAACAAACTATGGAATAATAGCAGGAAGTAATAAGGCTATTAATAATCAAGGAACTATAACTACTCAAAATAACTATGGACTATTGATAGATGGGGCTGGAACAGATAATGTAACAGTTAATGCTGGAGCTGGTGGAGAGATAACAGAAGAGGGAGAGTATAAAGGATATACAGTAAAAAATACTTTTGTAGATACAAATAATCAATATCAAAACTTAACTTCAATAACTGAAACTGATATCACTCTATCAACTGATAGTGAAAAATTAATAATTAATGGATATAAAAAAGGTTTAAAAGTTAATAAAGATTTAACTCTTTCTAACTCCATTATAAATAGTTACACAACAGCTATAAATATAGAGAGTGGAAATTTTACAGGGAATAATATAATTATCAATGGCGGAATAGATGAAACAAGCGCTACTATTAAAGGGAATGCCAACACAGATAATCTAACTTTAACAAATAATTCAATTATTAATGGTAACATTGATATGGGAAGTGGGGCTGACACAATTAGTTTAACATCATCTACACTTAATGGTGGAGTTATAGCTACTGATGATAATATCACTATGGATAAATCAGATATCAATGGTAACTCAACTCTAACTGATAGTGAAATGACATTGACTAGCACAACTTTAAATGGAAATATTATTGCTAATGGTGGAAAGATAAATATAACAGGAAGTAATAATCTCTTTAACGTAGGGGCTAGTACAATCAATGGTAATATCACTATTGAGAATGGAGAGATATATGTAAAAGATGGCTCAATAATTAATGGAAATATTACTTTAGATGGAACTACTACAACTGTTTGGTTAGATAAAAATCAAGCTATCAATGGGAAGATTACTATTGATGAGAGTGTTACAGAGAAATTTTTAGGAGTTAATTATAATATAAATACAGATGAAGATATGACATCTTTAAAAAATCAAACTGATAAATTCACTAGTTTTGATGTAAAATTAAAAGATGGTGAAAATACTGTTACCTTAACAGATTTAAATATAAATTCTATCACAGGTGGAAATGGAGCAGATAATTTTAAAACTACTATTGCGGGACTTGTTGGAAAAACAATAGTAGGTGTAGGTAATGATACCTTGACTCTACTTGATAATATTACAACAGGGAACACTATCGATTTTTCAAATATAAAAAATGTAGAAAATTTACAATTAGCTGATGGTGGAAATACCCTTAATATTTCTAATTCCTCTTTTCCAATTATCAGAGGTGGAAATGGAGATGACAATTTCAAAATTTATATTACTGGACTTGTTGGAAAAGCAGTATATGGTGGAGAGGGTAGTGATACCTTAACCCTACTTGATAATATTACAACAGAAAATCAAGGAAGTATTAGTTTTTTTAGGACAAAGAGCATAGAAAATTTACAACTAGCTGATGGTGGAAATACCTTTGATATTTCTAATTCCCATATCAAAAATATTTTAGGTGGAAGTGGAGTAGATACTTTCCAAACTTCTATTGATAAGCTTAATGATAAAACAATAGTAGGTGGGGCAGGTAGTGATGTTTTAGAAATAATATCAGGTGTATTTGATAATACAGAAAATAATATTCTTGAGAATGTAACAGAAGTAGAGGAATTAAAACTAGCTAATGCCAACAACAAGGTAGACATAGACAAATTAACAGGATTTAACAAAGTTGTAGGAAATGATGGAGCAGACAATTTCAAAACTACTATTGATGCACTTAGTGGTAAAGCACTAGTAGGTGGAGAGGGTAATGATGTTTTAGAAATAACATCAGGTGCATTTGATAATACAACAAGTAATCCATTTACAAGTGTAACAGGGGTAGAGGAATTAAAACTAGCTAATGCCAACAACAAGGTAAATATAGATAAATTTATAGACTTTAATAAAGTTGTAGGAAATGATGGAATAGATACCTTTATAGGAAATGATAAAGATAAATTTATAAATATGACACTAGATGGTGGAAATGGGGAAGATAATCTTCAATTGGGATTTACTGCTGATAACTCAAATATATTTACCAATGTAAGCAACATAGAAAATCTAACTCTAACAGCTTCAAATAATAATTTAATTTTTAATGGAGAGAATGATAAATTTGATAATATTTCCTTTGGAAAAGATTCAACAGACAACACTATCTCATTAACTGATGTAGATACCTCTATCAGCTTTGCAACCTCTGGTAACAATGTTGTAAATTTAACTGATAGTGATTATAGATTGAGTAACCATATAAGTGGAGCAAACACAATAAATCTACAAGGAGATAAGGAGTGGAGCTTTGAGGGAAGCAATATCATAGGTGGAAAAGATGTAAATATCAACTCTAGCTCTGGGGTTAATTTAGGTATTACCTATGATGGAGTTATAAAAGTAAATGATAGTTTTATTACTGACAACAGTAATGCCATATTAAATGGAGAGGTAAAAATCTCTTTTGATGGAGTGAAAGGAATAACTTTTGATAGTATTGATAATACTCATACTCTATCTTTTGGAAAATTATCTCTAGGAGATAGCTCTAAGTTATATATACCAGCTTTCTTAAGCAGTCAAAAAAATAACTCAAATGATTATACTCTATCGGTAAAAAAATGGAATGAGCTTGTAGGTAATTCAAGCTTAGATATTTATACAGATAGATACAACACAGCTATCACTAAGTACAACCAAGAGGGATATTTAAATTTAACAACAGCCTTTAATAATTTTTCAAAGGATAGTATAGTTGATTATATCACAGATGACAATGAGTTAGGTTCAAAACTTACATATACCTCTGAAAATAAAACTTATGATACTAGGGTGTTTAAAGATGGAGAAACTATCTTAATCAATGGTGGAGATAGCAATTTAACATTTAATGATATAGTTGTTACAGGTATTGATGTAGCTGTTGAAAATGGTAATAATACGCTTACTCTTGGTGGTACAGAGGAGAGTTCTATAAATGTAGGAACAGAGGGAATAAATGCTGATAACTCAAAGGTAGCATTAACATTAAATATCTCTGGAGAGAAAAATAATAATATATCTAGTATCTCTATGAAAAACAGCAATAACAATACTATCAATTTAAAAGGAAATAATATCACAGTTGGAGATATTGCCTTTGGTAGTGGAGATAATAACTTAGTGATAGATAAATTATCTAATATTACTTCTGTTGGAGAGATTAGCTCTACTTCTGGAGATAAAACTAATTCAAATAAAATAACAATCTCTAATGCTATCCAAAAAGAAGAGAGTGAAAAATTATTAAATCTATTAAATCAAACTCAAAACTCTATCGGAAGTATCAATCTAACTTCTGAAAGTAAATTTGTAGTTAATTCTCAATATAATTATGATAGAGATATAAATTTAACTTCAAATAACAGTATCACATTGGAAGAAAATGGAGTATTAAAAGCCGATAACATCAAATTCAATGGAAATAGTAACCAAGTTACTGTAAATGGTGGAGATATAGATGGAACTCTTACATTTGGAGAGGGAAGTGGAGATATTTTAACAGTTAATACAGGAGATAGACTTACTTACAAGGTAGTAGGTGCTGATACTATCAATCTAGGAAATAATGGAGTTTGGTCTTTTGCAGATGGAAGTAGTATCCTATCTAATTCAAATGTAAATATATTTACAGGAGAGGGATATGTAAAAATGGAGATCGGAAAAGATGGACAGATAAGTAGTTATAATCCTTTCCAAAATGGTACTACTGCAAAAATAGACAATTTGAAATTTACACTAGATAGTAGTGTTATATTTGATAATATTAATGAAACAATAACTTTAGATACAAACATAATGTCAGATAATCTTATGGTTTCAGATTTCTTAACAAATAACAATGGTACACTTTCAATAAAAAAAGCTGGAGAGTTGGGAATAGGAACACTATATCAAGGAAATTATGAATACTTAGTAACTAATTACTACAATCGTGATAAAGATGAGAATGGAGTAATCACAGGTATATTTAATGATGGAAGTGCTGAGGATATAAAAAATAAGGTTGAAAATATGATAACAGAGGAGCAACACTTCTATTCATTTAAAGGAGAGGTAGATACAAAACTATCTCTAAGTAAAATATATATAGAAACTACTTCTGATGAAAGTGTAGCAGATAAGAATAATGATATAGTATTCAATGATTTTGCTACAACTGATGACTTTATAGTTAATGTTGATAAAGGAACTGAGAATAGTATCTCTATTTTAGGAAATGTGACTTTAGGTAAAGGAATAGATGCTTCTCAATCAGAGGGAAAAATCAATTTAACCTTAGGTGGAGGAGAGATTTCTAAAAATAATATGAATATTACTCTTGGAAAATCAGATGATATATTAAATATACTTTCAGATATTTCTGCTACATTAGATGGAAATACTGGAAATAATATTTTAAATATAGGAAAAATAGCTCAAGAAAAATCAGATACTTCAAAAGATACAATTACTTTAGCTGGAGAGATTAAAAATTTCTCAGAGTTCAATCTTTATCAAAATACGAAATTAGATTCAGGATTAAAACTCTCTATGAATGGAAGTGATAAAAAAATAAACTTAAATAAAAATGATTTAATACTAGGAATTGACTATGAGAAAAAAGATGAAGATGGAAAAGTAATAGGACATGCTTTATATGATAATGGAATAACAGTTAATAATAATGATGGAAATTTAATAGTTGAAGCTTCTACAGCAAGTAAAAACTCTATTATCTCAATGGGAAAAGAGAATGCTTCTGTTATTGAAAATGGAGAAAATATCTTCCTTTCAGGTTCAGCTAACCACAATGTAACTTATGATAGAGATAACAACGAAATAAATGTAACTATTAAAGAACATATAATAGGAGAAAATGAGGCTGTGAAGTATGCTCATCTTGACAGAATTTACCAAAGTATAGTTGATGCTAATAAGATTGGATTAATGGCACCAAGTTCTACTCTTACAGATAAAACAGAAGATGAGGCTATCAAAGCTCAATTAGAATTCTATGGAAAAATCTATAATTCAACACCATATGCTTACTCAAATGATATCTCAAGGGAAACAGCTAATATGGTAAATGATAGTATAATGGACAGCAGATTTAAAGCAGATGAAGGAAGTTGGCTACACTATGGAGCAATAGCTGGACAGGGTTATGATGATGACAACTCTTACTATGGTAGAGGATATTACAACTCTGTTGATTTAGGAATAGCAGAGGTAGATATAGAGTCAGATATCTATTCAGCTTACTATATGGGAGAGTATGGAAAAACAGATAAATTAGCTCTTGGATATGTAATAGCTGGAAATAATAGCAATACAGATATAGGAGAGAGCGACTTAAAAGGAAGTGGATATTACTTAGGTGCTTATACTAAGTACAGCGCAGGAAACCTTAGATTGATAGCTGGATTAGGTTACCAACACAACTATTATAAAGCAGATAGAAGAGTGTCAAATAAGTATCAATTAATGACAATTTGGAAAAAATACACTGATGACACATTAACAGCTTATTCTGGAGTAAAATATATCCATAATTTAACTGATGATTTAACGTTTGAACCATATGCAAGAGTAAGTTTAGCACAGGTTATGCAACATTCTATAAATGAGGCAGATAACGGAGATTTATCTATCTCAGTAGATGGAAAAGGTTTCACTACATTAGATAGTGAGATAGGAGTAGACTTAGTAAAATCTACAGTAGTAAAAGATGGAAAGGTAAATCTAATAGCTGGAGTTGGAGCAGAGATTATGTTAGATGGATATGGGAGAGAAAATCTAACAGCTAAAGTCAATGGTTCAAGCAAAACTTTTGATATAATATCAGAGAAAGAGGAAAACTTTAGAGGGAAGGTTAGCTTAGGAGTAGAGTATGAGAAAACAAATGGAGTATTCTACAATGCTAAGGGAAGTTATATAAGAACAGAGGATAATGATAATTGTAATTTAGGAATAGGTATAGGTTATAAATTTTAGCTTTAATCTAATAAATATACTAACTGTAGCGAATGATTTTGTTTATCTACTTGTAATAACTTTTTAAATTAATAAAAGAAATATTAGAAAAAATTATATTGATTATCTCCAATTAAGAAAATAAAATTTTAGTATAATTTTTAGTAAAATATTTTTATATCTTCTTTACAACTGAAATATTGTGTGGTATCATTTTTAAGAAGTGATTAATATTCAGATAATATATTTTTTTTAATAGAATTATGTTCTAAAAAATTGCAAATAGAAAGGGATAAGATGAAGTTACGTGTTGTAAAGATTTTAAATAATAATGCCTTTATATCTAAAGATGAGAATAATAAAGAGATTATTGTTATGGGAAAGGGAATAGCATTTCAAAAGAAAGCAAATGAAGATGTAGAGCTTCCAGAGAATGTTAAAGTTTTCTCAAGTGATGAAAATCAAATAAATGAAAAGTTAAAAAATACAATTTTAAATATCCCTGAAAAATATTTAGAAATAACAGAAAGAATTGTAGAATTATTAAAGGATAGATACAACAAGGAGTTGCACAATATAATCTATGTTTCTTTGACTGAGCATATACATGGGGCAGTGGAGAGATATAGAAATGGAATAGAGATAGAAAACCCTCTTTTAAATGAGATAAAGCACCTTTATAGAGAGGAGTATGATGTAGCTCTTGAGGGATTGAAGATAATAGATGAAAAACTAGGTATAAAATTCCAAAAAGATGAGGCTGGATATATTACAAGTCATATAATCAATGCCCAACTTGATGGGGGAATGAATAATACCACTGAGATAACAAAAATCGTACAGAAGATTTTAAATATTATAGAGTTTAATATGCTAATAGATATAAATGAGGATAGCATATCTTATGATAGAGTTGTAACACACTTAAAGTTTCTTTCATTGAGAGTGTTAAACAATACAGTAAATGATGAAGATGAGGAGCTATTTGAGATTTTTACAAAAAAATATCCTCAAGCTTACAAGTGTGTAACTGTAATTTATAAATATTTTGAAAAAGAGTACAACTATATTTTAACAAATGCAGAGCAGATGTATCTGATAATATATATTCAAAGATTATACAAAGAAGCAATTAAAAACAAATAGTATAGATAAATTAGTAGTATAGACGAAAGTCATATTAAATATATTTGGATTGTAACTATATTGTGAATGGCCACACATATATAGGCAAAACCTTTAAAAAATAAATTTTTTGGAGGTAAATATATGAGCTATACTGAATTAGCAAGTAAAATTTTAGAAAAAGTTGGTGGAGCAGAGAATGTAAATGATGTTGTCCACTGTATGACAAGATTACGTTTTGATTTAAAGGATTTCTCACTTCTTGATGATGAGGGATTACAAAAGACAAGAGGAGTAGTGGGAACTGTTCAAAAATCAGGACAATACCAAGTTATCATAGGTAATGAGGTAGCTTATGTATACAAAGAACTTTGCAAATTAGGAAATTTTACTGTAAAAAAAGATACTAAAATAAGAACTAAGAAAAATCAAGGGATAATCCCAACTCTTATGGACACAATCTCATCTATAATGGCTCCTGTAATCCCAGCAATAATAGGGGCAGCTATGTTAAAGGTATTACTTACACTTTTAACAATGGCTAATCTTATAGATACAACAGGGGAAACTTATGCTATATTAAATGTAATAGGAGATGGAGCTTTCTTCTTCATGCCTGTTCTTATAGCTATGTCAGCAGCTAATAAGTTTAATACAAACCCTTATTATGCTGTGAGTATTGCTTTAGTTTTATTACACCCTGGGTTTATAAAGATTATGGATATGGCAAAAGCTAGTGGAGAGAATATCCATTTCCTAAATATAATTCCAGTTGTTACAAGTAACTATTCATACTCAGTAATCCCTATTATTTTAGGAGTGTGGGCATTATCTTATGTAGAGCCGATAGTAGATAAAGTAACTCCTGCTATCACTAAAAACTTCTTAAAACCACTATTAGTTATGCTAGTAATCATGCCTATTACAATAGTTGTTTTAGGACCACTAGGGGCAATTTTAGGAGATTTATTATCTAAGGTAATCTACAAATTCTATGATATCTTTGGATTTGTAGCTGTGGGAATAATAGGTGGAGTTTATCCATTTATAGTTATGGCTGGAATGCACCATGCATTTACACCAATTAAATTGGGAATACTAGCAACAGTTGGATATGAGGCTTTCATCTGTATAGGAGAGTTAGCTTCTAACCTAGCTCAAGGTGGAGCCGCTCTAGCTGTAGCTGTAAAGAGTAAAAATAGAGATTTCAAACAGATAGCTGGTTCTTCTGCTTTTTCAGCAATAGTAGCTGGTATTACAGAGCCTGCACTATATGGAGTAAATGTTAGACTAAAAAGACCTATGATAGGAGCTTGTTGTGGAGCAATAGCTGGAGGACTTTTTGGTGGATTTATGCAAATGAAATGTTTTGGTATAGCTACACCATCTTTTGTAACAGTAGTTCAATATGTAGAGCCAGGTAGAAGTTTTAGTATCTTTATAGCTCTATTGACTATGCTAATAGCTGTAATAGTTTCTTTCATAGTTACATATGCAATAGGATTTGAAGATATTGTATATGAAGATGAAGAAGAGAGAATTTTAGAGCGTGCTGAAACATTAGATAAAGAGAGTTTATAGGAAGAGGTGTAAATATGTATAAATTTCCAAAGGATTTTTTATGGGGAAGTGCTTCTGCTGCCTATCAAATAGAGGGAGCACACGATGTAGATGGAAAGGGAGTTTCTAACTGGGATGAGTTTGTAAAGATTCCTGGAAAAACATTTAAAGGGACAACTGGAGATGTAGCTGTTGACCACTACCATCGTTACAAAGAGGATATTGCTCTAATGGCTGAGCAAGGGCTTAAAACATATAGATTTTCAATAGCTTGGACAAGAATATTCCCAAATGGAAAGGGAGAGATAAATCAAAAGGGAATAGAGTTTTATCAAAACATAATTGATGAGTGTTTAAAATATGGTATTGAACCAATGGTAACAATCTTCCACTGGGATTTACCACAAGCTCTAGTAAATGAGTATGGAGGATTTGAAAATATTCAAATAGTAGATGATTTTGTAAATTATGCTACAACTCTATTTAAGGTATTTGGTAAAAGTGTAAAATATTGGATAACTCTAAATGAGCAAAATATATTTACATCACTAGGTTGGCTTACAGCTCAGCACCCACCTGGAAAATTTGATGACCAAAAAACATTCTATCAAGTAAATCATCACGCTTTTTTAGCTCATGCAAAGACTGTATTAGCTTATCGTGAATTAGGATTTACAGGTAAGATAGGGGCAAGTTTTGCTTATACTCCTAGCTATGCACTAGACTGTAATCCTATAAATGCTATGTCAAAGATGAACTATGATGATTTAAAAAATTATTGGTGGCTTGATGTGTATGCATATGGAGAGTATCCAAGAGCTGCTATGAGATATCTAGAGAAAAAAGGTGTAGCTCCTATGGTAACAGAAGAGGAGAAGAGAGTATTAAAACTAGCTGCTCAAGAGATTGATTTTATGGGAGTAAACTACTATCAAAGCTGTGTGTGTGAATATAATCCATTAGATGGAGTTACTCCATATGGTGTGATGAATACTACTGGAAAGAAAGGTTCTGGACAAGTGGTGGGAATCCCTGGAGTATATAAAAATCCAGCTAACCAATTTTTAAAGACAACAGATTGGGACTGGACTATTGATCCTATGGGATTGACATTCCTATGTAAAGAGATAACAAGTAGATATAGACTTCCAATAATGATATCTGAAAATGGATTAGGGGCTTTTGATAAGTTAGAAGAGGACAACTCTATACACGATGCTTATAGAATAGAGTATATAAAAGAGCATCTAAAAGCTTTAGCTGTGGCTATTGACGAAGGTTGTGAGGTACTAGCTTACTGTACTTGGTCTTTTACTGACTTACTAAGTTGGTTAAATGGATATCAAAAGAGATATGGATTTGTCTATGTAGATAGAAATGAGGAGTCTGGAAGCTTAGACAGATATAAAAAAGATAGCTTTTATTGGTATCAAGAGGTTATAGCAACTAATGGAGAGTCTTTAGATAAATAATTAAAATAACTCAAGAATACTTTTTATGAAGAGAATTCTTGAGTTATTTTTATATATTAGAAAAAAAGTAAATTCTAATTTAAAACTTGATAAGGTAAATAATTTTGTATGAATAAAAATTTCAATTACACTATCTTGTACTTTATTATCTAAAATTTACATTTCCCTTATCTCTCTCCTAATCTCTAAATTTGTCGAACATTGAGTAGCTTTTTATAAATATTTTAATATAAAATTGTATTAAAAAGAATTAAATATATAGAAATGAAGGATATTCTTTTATAAAATTAATTTTGTAGACATAATTAGTAAAACATATTATAATATATTGTATTTATTATAGTTATAAGGAGGACAGATGAATAAAGCAGAATTAGTTTTAGAAAGTATTAGAACTACGTATAGAAAGAAAATATGGAATAAATTTATAAAAGCAATAAAAGATTTTAATTTGATAGAAGATGGAGATAGAATAGCAGTAGGAGTATCTGGAGGAAAGGATAGTTTACTTCTCTGTAAGCTTTTTCAAGAGTTAAAAAAAGATAAAAGTAAAAACTTTGAGGTAACTTTTATCTCTATGAATCCAGGATTTGAAGCTATAGATATAGAACAGTTTAAAAAGAATCTTGAGGAGCTAGATATCCCTTGTGAAATATTTGATGCTAATGTTTGGGAAGTAGCTTTTAGAGAAGATCCAGATGGACCATGTTTTTTATGTGCAAAAATGAGAAGAGGAGTATTATATAACAAAGTAGAAGAGTTAGGATATAACAAACTTGCTCTAGGGCACCATTTTGATGATGTAGTAGAAACTACTATGATAAATATGTTTTATGCAGGAACTGTGAAGACAATGATACCAAAAGTGAGTTCGACAAGCGGTAAAATGTCAATAATTAGACCTCTTGTATATGTTAAGGAAAAAGATATTGTAGCTTATACACAAAGAAATGAGATAAAGGCTATGAGTTGTGGGTGTCCTATTGAATCTGGAAAAGTAGACTCTAAAAGAAAAGAGATAAAAAATCTTTTAGCTGAGATAGAAAAAACTAATCCCAATGTAAAGCAAAGTATATTTAATTCTATGAAAAATATAAATATAGATTATGTAATGGGATATACTAGAGGAAATAAAAATAAAGGAGATATGTAATGGAGAAAGAGAAAAATAACTCTATCTTAAAAAATATTGAGGGAAAAGGATTTGGAAAAACTATCTGGAGTCCAATTGGAAGAGCTATGCACAGATATAATATGGTAGAAGCTGGAGATAGAATAGCAGTGGGAGTGTCTGGTGGAAAGGATAGTATGACTACTTTAAATGCTCTAGTTAGAGTAAAAAAAATAGCTCAGATAGATTTTGAGATTATCCCTATTCATATACACTCTAATACTGATAAAGCTTCTTATGAAAAGATTGAAAAATATTGTGAAGAGTTAGGTTTAAAATTACAGGTAGAGCCTACTAATCTAAGTGATATGTTATTTGGAGAAAAAGAGGTAAAAAATCCTTGCTTTCTATGTGGAAGAATAAGAAGAGGGATTCTCTATAGAATGATGAAGGAGCAAAATATAAATAAGCTTGCTTTAGGACATCATAAAGATGATATAATAGAAACTTTTCTTATGAATGTATTTTATCAAGGAAATATGAAGATGATGAAACCTAGTTATATATCTGAAGAGTATGGAGTAAGAGTGATAAGACCTCTTGCCTATGTAGAAGAGGCAGATATCATAAGATATGTAAAGAAACAAGAGCTTCCAGTGGTAGCTTCAGATTGTCCATATGAAACAAGTGAGAACTCAAAAAGATTGAGAGTAAAAAATCTTATAAGAGAGTTAGCACAGGAAAATAAAGATGTTAGAAGTGTTGTTTTCAACAGTATAAAAGAGATGTTGGATTAATATTGGATAAATAATGAAAAAATGATATAATTATTGCATAAAGATATTTAAAATTAAAAAAATAAAATTAGATAGGGTGGCAGGATGAACATTCTTGTTATACAAAGAGAAAAAAAACAAGCTGAATATATAGCTAATGGACTGAAAGAATCAGGGTATATGGTTAATTTTACTGATAATTTTGATGAAGGATATCATTTTTTAGATTCTATTTCTTATGATTTAGTTATAATAGATACTATTATTTCTGGAAGATCAGGATTAGATTTTTGTAAAAGTGTAAAAGAAATAAGTGAAGCAACAGGGATAGTGTTTTTAACTTATGAAGCTGATATCAATCTGAAAATAAAAGCTTTTGATTGTGGAGGGGATGATTATATTTTAAAACCTTTTACTTTTTTGGAGTTATTAGCTAGAATAAGAGCTATAATTAGAAGAATAAAATTACAAACAAGAAAATATACCGAAAATAAACTTGTCATAAGAGATTTGAGTCTTGACTATCTTACTAGAGAAGTATATAGGGCAGAGAGAAAAATTGAATTGACCTCTAAAGAGTTTACTCTTTTAGAGTATTTTATGAGAAATAGAAATATAGTTCTTACACGTACTATTTTAAAAGAGCAAATTTGGGGGATAGACTTTATATCTGATACTAATATTGTTGATGTATATGTAAAATATCTTAGAGATAAGATAGATAAAAATTTTGAAAGAAAATTTTTTTATACCATAAGAGGAGCAGGTTATATTTTAAAATGATAGAAAGGTAGTAGTAATATGAATTTTTATGAAAAGATGTTAATAAAGATTTTAGAAAAGAGTATGACAGCTCAAGATAGTGAAATACTAAAAAAATTAAAATCAGGAGTAGACTTATCAGCTCAGGATAAAAAAGAACTAGAAGAGTTAATTGATAATCTATAAATGGGAGGAAAAATGAGATTTATATATGATAGGAATAAGACAGCAGTAATTTTTGGGGATAGAGAGTATAGTTACAAGGAGATAATAAAGGGAGTAAAATATTACTCTACACTTTTAAAAGAGAGTGGAAAAGTAGTAGTAACTATGGAAAATAGACCTGAAATGATATGTTCTATATTTTCTATTTGGGATAAAAAAGAACCAGCAGTAGTTTTGGACTCTGGATATACAGGAGAGCAATTTGCCTATGCATTTTCAGATTCAGAGCCAAGATATATTTTTACCTCTAAAAAAGTATATGAGAGAGTAAAAGAAGGAGTGGAGTTATCTAAACAGAATATAGATATAATTATAGTAGATGAGATTGATGTGCCAGAGGATTTTACTTCAGAAAATTATGAAGTAGTGATAGATGATATGGAAAGGGTAGCATTATTACTCTATACATCAGGAACAACAGGAAATCCTAAGGGAGTAGTATTAACTTTTAACAATTTAGAATCAAATATCAGAGCTGTAAGAGAAATAGAGTTAGTAAATGACCAAGATAGAGTTTTAGCTATACTACCTTATCATCATATCTTACCATTGAACTTAACTTTACTTATGCCAATGTATTTTGGAACATTTTTAGTAATCTTAGAGGAATTATCATCAGAAGCATTAAAATCAGCTTTAAAAAAACATCAAATAAGTGTAATAATTGGGGTGCCAAGAGTATGGGAGATGCTACATAAGGCTATAATGGGAAAAATTAATAGTAATTTTGTAGCTAAAAAACTTTTTAATCTTTGTAAAAAAGTAAATAGTTTAGCTCTTAGCAAGAAAGTATTTAAAAAAGTAGCTAATGAACTAGGTGGAAATATGAGAGTTCTTGTTTCTGGGGGAGCAAAACTTGATCTAGAGGTTTCTACTAATTTTAAAATTTTAGGACTTCCTATTATAGAGGGATATGGTCTTACAGAGACATCTCCAATTATAGCCTTCAATCGTCCAAATAATAATGTTATAGGTTCTGCTGGACAACTTATTCCAAATATTGAAGTAAAGATAGCTGAAGATGAGGAGATATTAGTAAGAGGAGCCAATGTAATGAAAGGGTATTATAAAAATCCTCAAGCTACCTCTGAAGCTATTGATAGTGATGGTTGGTTCCACACTGGAGATCTAGGAAAATTTGAAGGGGATTCTCTATTTATAATTGGAAGAAAAAAAGAGATGATAGTTTTATCTAATGGTAAAAATATAAATCCTGGGGATATTGAATCAGCTATTTTAAAAGAAACTGACTTAATAAAAGAGATAGCAGTTATGGAGTACAATAATCATTTGATGGCTGTAGTTTATCCAGATTTTGATTTGATAAAGAGAAGAAAGATAGCTAATATCAAAGAAACTTTAAAATGGGAAATTATAGATAAATATAATGTGACTGCTCCTAAATATAGAAAGATATTAGAAGTGAAAATTGTAAAAGATGAGTTACCAAAAACTAAACTTGGAAAAATTAGAAGATTTATGCTTAAAGATTTTTTAAGAAAATCTATAGAGAATGGAGAGGAAAATATAGAGAAAAAAGAGGTCGTAGTTATACCATCAGATCTAATTTCGCAGTATAGTCAATTGAAAAAATATATAGATTCTAATTTTAATGTTAATTTAGAACCAGATTCACACTTAGAGTTAGATTTAGGATTAGATTCTGTAGATATAGTTGAAATTTTATCCTTTATAGAGCTAAATTTTGGAGTGAATATAAATGAAGATGAGTTTAGTAATTTGAAAAATATACTTGATATAGCTAGGTTTATCAAAGAAAAGGGAGGAGAATATCATGAAGAAGATATGGATTGGAAAAGTATCTTAAATCAAAATATAGATACTCCTCTTCCAAAGTCTAGTTTTGTATTAAAAATCATAAATATCATTTTGAAGCCTATATTTAGTTTATATTTTCATTTACATAAAATAGATACAAATAAAATTATTAAGAATCCAGCTTTATATATAGGAAATCATCAAAGTTTCTTAGATGCTCTTATATTTAGTCAGGCTATTCCTTTGAATAAGTTAAAAGATACTTACTTTATAGCGATAGTTACTCATTTTAATACACCGTTTAGAAGATATTTAGCGGATAGAGGAAATATAGTAATAATAGATATAAATAAAAATTTGAAAGAAACATTACAAATTTCAGCGAAAATATTAAAAGAAGGTAAAAATTTAGTTATATTTCCAGAAGGAGCAAGAACAAGAGATGGAGAATTGCAAGAGTTTAAAAGGACATTTGCAATACTTTCTAAAGAGTTAAATATTCCAATAGTACCATTTGCTATAAAAGGAGCTTATGAATGTATGCCTTATGGAAGTAGTTTTCCAAAATCTTCTCCTATTGATATCAAATTTTTTGATAAAGTGGAACCTGGAAATTTAACTATTGAAGAAATAGTAGAAAAGACTAAGGGTAAGATAAAAAAATGGTTAGTTGAGGAATAGAATGAATATTGTAATAGAAAATGCTGTATTAAAATATATTTTTAAAAAAAATTATGAAGGGCTCCTTTTAAAGAGTCGTAACCAATCTTTTGGTTGAGCAGGTTGTAAAAAAGTAATTCTAGTTGAATTTGTAAAAGAGTATTCACAAGTAATTGAGAATAAATTTAGCTGCAAAAGTTATAAAGTTAAAGGGATAAAAGTGTTTATTCCATATAAGTTAGAGCTAGAAAAAGTAAAAGAGTTGAAGGTAGTTGAGGTAGTTGATAGCTCTAGTGAAAAGATGTTTTTAGACGTTGAAATTAAATAACCATGGCTTTTTAGTAAAAGAGGTTATTTTAATTTTAAGAATTAAATTAAATATAGTATATTTAATTTATAATTCTATGAAGACAAAAACTAGTTAAATTTTAAAATAATTAAGGAGAAAATTTTACTAAAAGAGTATTGCAACTAGATGAGCAATTGTAAAGTAAGATTTCTCCTTTTCTGTTATCAAATTATCTTATATTTTAATTTTAATTTAAGAATTTGCAACCCTTCTTTATTTGTGATATAATCACTGTAATGAAAAAAGTCAGGAAGTGAAAGATGGGAAAAATAATATATTTTACTGGTGGAGCTAGGAGTGGAAAAAGTTTTCAAGCTGAACAATATATATCTAATAGGTATTTTTCAGAAAAGATATATATAGCTACTGCTATAGCTTTTGATAAGGAAATGGAGTCAAGAATAGAAAAACATAAAAAACAGAGAGAAGAGAATTGGCTGGTAGTTGAAGGATATAAAAATTTACAAGTTAAATTGTCTCTGTATATGAAAACTCAAGGTGTTGTTTTACTAGATTGTCTTACAAATATGGTAAGTAATTTGATGATAGTAGATAAAAATATAAATTGGGATAATATTTCTACAGCTGATTTAGATGAAGTTGAAGCTGAGATAATAAGAGAGTTAGAAAGTTTTTTAATATTTTTTAAAAGCTCTTCCATGGATTTGGTAGTTGTTTCTAATGAAGTAGGAATGGGAATAGTACCAGCTTATCCATTAGGAAGATATTTTAGGGATATTTGTGGAAAAGCTAATCAGCTGGTAGGAAAATATTCAGATGAGGCATATTTAATCATTTCTGGATTAAAATTAAAATTGAAATAAAGATGGAGGAGATATATGAAGGGAATTATATTACTTTTAAAATTTATGACAAGGTTACCCATAGGAGTTGAACCAAAATTTGACTCTGACTCTATTGGAAAAAGTATGAAATTTTTTCCAATAGTTGGAATGGTAATAGGACTCATACTCTTTGCTTTTTTCTGGGGATTTAGTGGTATAATTTATACACCTATGTTAATGATTGTATTGCTAGTTATAATAGAAGTTATATTAACAGGAGGATTACATTTAGATGGACTTGCGGATACTTTTGATGGAATATTTAGCTATAGAAGTAAGCAGAAGATGTTAGATATAATGAAAGATTCAAGTCTTGGAACTAATGGAGGACTAGTACTTATTCTTTATTTTATTTTAAAGATAGTTCTTATTTATGAATTAGAGATGACAATTGGATTGCCAAGTGGAATAGTATTTTTATTGACACCAGCTATAGCAAGACTTAATAGTGTTATAAATTGTGCTAGTGCTCCATACGCTAGAGCTACTGGATTAGGAAAGACATTTGTAGATAATACTAATGGCTTTGGAGTGATAGTAGCTACAGTGTTAGTTTTATTATATACAATTGTAATAGGTTATTTGTTTCTTTTACCAGTTGTCATGTTAATAATTATTCCTATTGTTATGTTATTTGGATTTATTTTTGCGAAACTTATGACTAGAAAAATTGGTGGAGTGACTGGAGATACTTTAGGAGCTGTAGTTGAGCTTTCAGAAATATTAGTCATATTGCTCATATATATTTTTGCTGTATTGTTTGTGTAGGTAAAATATGGGAAAACTTTTAATGGTGCGTCATGGTCAGACGGATATGAATTTAAATAAAATTTATTTTGGTTGGTTAGATCCTGAACTCAATCAAATTGGGATAAAACAAGCTAAAAATGTAAAAAAAATATTAAAGGAATTTTCTTATGATCATATTTATTCTAGTGATTTGAAAAGAGCTAAAAAAACAGCTCAAATAATAAATTATCTTCAAAAAGATATAGTATATGATAAAAGAATTAGAGAATTGAATTTTGGAGTTTTTGAGGGAATGACTTATGAAGAGATATTACTTAAATATCCATCTCAATATGAGCTAAGTTCTAAGGAATGGAAAACGTATGATTTTGAAATTGGAGAAAGTCCAATGAAATTACAAAGAAGAGCTATAAATTTTATCGAGAGTTTAGATTTAAAAAAAGATAACTTAGTGATAACTCATTGGGGAGTTATCAATTGTATATTAAGTTGGTATTTTTCAAAAGAGCTAGATAGTTATTGGAAATATTCTGTTGAAAACGGTGGAATTTGTGTGATAGAGTTTATAGATGGTTTTCCAATACTAAAAGGATTGAATATAAGATGATTGATGTAAAGAGGAAAGAAGACATTATAGGGAAATTAGATGGATTAGATGTTAAAAGTATGCAGCTTATTCAAAAAATTTTAGATAGTAAGATGAAACCTCAAGGAAGTTTAGGAGCTTTGGAAAAAATAGCTGTAAAAATGGCAGGGATATATGGATATCCTCTAGAAAGAGTAGAAAAGAGATGCCATATTGTGGCTTCAGCTGATAATGGAATAGTAGCTGAAGGAATTTCTTCTTGCCCTCGTGAATATACTACAATAGTTTCAGAAGCTATGTTGAATAAAGTAGCTTGTATAGGTCTATTTTGTGAAAGATTAGGAATAGACTTTAATCTTGTAGATATAGGGATGAAAGAATCTATATCAAGAGATTACTCAAATTTATATAATAAAAATATAAAAAAAGGTACAAATAATTTTTATAAAGAACCGGCTATGAGTAGAAAAGAATGTTTGAGTGCTATTCACGAAGGAATGAATATGATAAAAGAGAAAGCTCAAGGTATTACAGTCTTTTCTAATGGTGAAATGGGAATAGGGAATACCACTACTAGTTCAGCTGTGCTTTATTCATTAACAAAAAAAGATATAGATAAAATAGTAGGAAGAGGAGGAGGACTTTCTGATATTGGACTATCTAAGAAAAAAAGTATAATAAAAAAATCTTGTGAGAGATACAATACTTTTGAGATGTCACCTATAGATATATTAGCTCACGTTGGAGGTCTTGATATAGCTTATATGGTGGGGCTGTATTTAGGAAGCGTAAAATATAGAAAACTTATGTTAGTAGATGGTTTTATTTCAGCTGTAGCTTTTTTATCTGCTTATAGGATAGAGCCAAAGGTAAAAGATTTTTCACTTTTTACTCATATGAGTGAGGAACCAGGTATGCAGGTAATATTAGATGAAATAGGAGAAAGTGCTTTATTTAATTTAAATATGAGGCTAGGAGAAGGAACTGGAGCAGTTTTAGCTTATCCACTTATAGATTGTGCCTTAGATATTGTAAATGGAATGAAAACAATTGAAGAAGTATATGAAATGTTTAAATAATCTGATTTTGGGGGAATGTTAGATGGATAAAATTTATCTGGGTCATAGAGAGAGAATTAGACAAAAATATTTAAAAGGTGGATTATCTGGTTTTTTGGAATATGAAGTTTTGGAGCTGCTTCTCACCTATGCTATACCTGTTAGAGATACTAAGCCATTAGCAAAAGAATTGATAGGAAAGTTTGGAAACTTAGATGGAGTAGTAATGGCAAATTTAGAAGAATTAATGAATGTTACTGGGATAAAACAAAATACAGCTATATTTTTAAAGCTTTTAGGAGATATATCTAAACATCTTTATAAGGGGGATATGAAAAGAGAAGGAGTACAATTAAAAGACAAAGAATCACTTTTAAAATATTTGAGAAGTGATATAGGCTTTTCTAGTAGAGAGGAATTTAAAGTTATATTTCTAAATAATTATAATATACTTTTAGGAAGTGAAACACTTTTTGTAGGAACAATAGATAAAAGTGCCGTTTATCCTAGAGAAATATTAGAAAAGGTAATACAATATAAAGCAAAAGGAGTTATATTTGCTCATAATCATCCTTCAGGTAATTTACGTCCTTCAAAACAGGATATACAGTTAACGGAACATATGCAAGAGGTTCTAGATATGGTAGATGTAAAATTACTTGAACATATAATAATTACAAAAGATGGACATTTTAGCTTTTTACAAGAAGGTTTAATCTAAAACTTATCTTGTGTAAGAAGCTATGTAAAAATAATGGAGGAATTAATGGAAGATATAAATAAGGAAGAAATAGATGGAGCTCAAGTGCCAAAATTATATAAAGTTTTAGGAGTTATGTTTGAGGTAACAAAGAAGAGATATTATTTTGAAGTAATAGATAATGTAGAATATAAAAAAGGAGATAAGGTAATTGTAGATACAGTTAGAGGAAAGGAAATAGGAGTAGTTTATGGAGAAGCAAGGATGATACCTGAAGCTGAGTTAGTTTTGCCGTTAAAACCTGTATTAAAAAAAGCCAGTAGGGAAGAAGAGCAAAGATATAGTCAGATTAAAATAGATTCATTAGAGGCTAAAAATATTTGTAAAGAGAGAATAAGTTACCATAAATTACCAATGAAATTAGTAGAGACTGAGTATACATTTGATAAAACTAAGCTTATATTTTATTTTACTGCTGAAGGAAGAATAGATTTTAGAGATCTAGTAAAGGATTTAGCTAATATTTTTAGAGTAAGAATAGAACTAAGACAAATAGGAGTAAGAGATGAAGCCAGAATATTAGGAACAGTTGGTTTATGTGGAAAAGAATTATGTTGTAGAACTTTTATTAATAAATTTGATTCTGTTTCTATAAAAATGGCAAGAGATCAAGGATTAGTAATTAATCCAGCTAAGATATCAGGAGTATGTGGTAGACTTTTGTGTTGTATAAACTATGAATATTATCAATATGAAGAAGCACTTAGAAATTATCCTGCTGTAAATCAACAAGTAAGAACTCCAAAAGGGGATGGAAAAGTTTCAAGTATAAGTCCACTTAATGGATATTTATTTGTTGATGTAGAAAATAAAGGATTAATGAAATTTAATGTTGAAGAGGTTAGATTTAATAAAAAAGAAGCAAATAAATTAAAAAATGAAAAAACAGCTGAAGAATTAGCACATAAAGAGCTTGAAAAGGAATAGCCATGTTATATAAGAATGAGGATATGACAATACTCAGAGACAATTTTAAGCTTATTCAAAAGACAAATGGATTTAGATTTTCAGTAGATGCTGTAATACTTTCAGATTTTTTTAATCCTCATAAAAATGGAAAAGTTTTGGATATAGGAACAGGTAATGGAATAATTCCCATTTTACTTTACGCTAAAAATAAATCTAGAAATATAGTAGGTATAGATATACAAAAGGAAAATAGCTCACTAGCTATTAGGAATATAGAGTTAAATAAGTTAGAAAATTATATAGAGATAGTAAATTGTGATATCAAAGAATATCCTTTGGGAAACTCTTTTGATTATATAGTTTCAAATCCACCTTATATGAAAGTAGATGGAAAAAAACAAAATGATTTAAGCAGTAAAGCTATAGCGAGACATGAAATAAAATTAAATTTGTATGATTTAGTAAAAAATACAAAAAGACTTTTAAAACCAACGGGAAGTTTTAGTTTAGTCCATAGAAGCTATAGATTTATTGAAATTTCAAAACTATTAGAAGAGAGTGGTTTTTCTATAAAAAGAGTAAGATTTGTTTATTTTTCTAAAGATAAAAATTCAAATCTTGTTCTTATTGAGGCATGGAAAGGAAAAAAATGTCAATTAGAGATTGAACCACCACTTTTTCTTGAGGAGAGTGGTTATTAAAAGGTAAGATATTAGTTTTAGATAACAACAAAAACAATTATAAAAATAGAAGGAGAAAATTTACACGAGCAAAAATGGAACTTTTAAAATTTGTTGAACAAAATAACTTAGAAGAATTTAAAAATAATTTGGATATGGATTCTATTGAAGAAGTAGATAATAATAAAAATACTATACTTCATCACTGTGTGGAGATGGATAAATACGACTTCGTAGATGCTTTACTTTACAATGGAGCTGACCCTAATGTAAAAAATAGAGAGGGAAATACACCATTACATATAGCAGGACAAAAAAATTATGGGAAAATAATGGAGTTATTATTAGAGTTTGGTGGAGATTTAGAGATAAAAAACAATCATCAAAGAACAGCTGTAAATTTAGCAATAGCTTCAAAAGCTACTAGTGTGTTAAAAGTTATTGAAAATAGTGGAGCGGACTATGATGCCTTAGGAGCTGGATTTGAAAAAATCAATCACCACAGAAGATTAGAGGATTTTTAGGAGGGAATTATCCCTCCTCTTTTTATTTATATTCTAAGTTAGAAGTAAGTAATTTTTCGTAAGCAACCTTTTCTCCAGTAATAAAAACAGTACCACAGTACTCATAACCATTTTTATTAAAAAGATGTTTCATCGTTTCATTTTCTGGAGCAGTATCTACTCTAACACTTCTAACATTTTTACTAAGAGCTAACTTTTCAGCAAATTTAAAAAGCTCAGTTCCATAACCTTGACCTCTTAACTCTTTATGTATAGCACATCTATGAATAGAAGCATAACTATCAGAAGTTTTCCATTTTCCTTTTATATTTTTATATATTTCATCATCAGAAAAGTCCACTACCATATAACCTCTAATCAAATTTTCAACAATAAGAACATAGCCTATATTCTTTTCTATATCATTAATAATAGTTTCTTTATTGGGATAATTTTCATTCCACTGAGTGGAGTTATTTTTTTTTATATACTCTTTTGCATGTGAAATGATTTTTAAAATATTCTCTATATCTTCTTTTCTAGCTTTTCTAAAATTCATTTTTCCTCCTAATTTATAGAAAATTTAATAAATTATATAATTATAAAAATTTTATGTCAATAAAAAATTTAGATTGTTTTTGCTAAAAGAAAATATAATATCTCAAAAAAGTATGTTATAATGAAAGAGAATAATGGAAGATACAGGTGATAAAATGTTTAAACTATATTCGAAATATACTCCCATGGGAGATCAGCCAGAAGCTATAAAAAAAATTGTTGAAAATATAAATGATGGTATAGCTGATCAAGTATTATTAGGAGTGACAGGTTCTGGAAAAACTTTTACTATTGCTAATATTATAAAGGAAACAAATAGGCCAGCACTTATCTTAGCTCCTAATAAAACATTAGCAGCTCAGTTATATAGTGAATATAAGAGTTTTTTCCCTGAAAATGCTGTAGAGTATTTCGTATCTTATTATGATTATTATCAACCAGAGGCTTATATAGCAGTAACAGATACATATATAGAAAAGGATTCCTCTATAAATGATGAGATAGAAAAATTAAGACAAGCAGCAACAGCAGCTCTTATAAATAGAAGAGATGTAATAATAGTAGCTTCTGTTTCAGCTATCTATGGATTAGGATCAGCAGAAACTTATAAAAAGATGACTATTCCAATAGATAGACAAACGGGAATAGGGAGAAAAGAGTTAATTCAAAAACTTATAAATATAAGATATGAAAGAAATGATTTAGCTTTTGAAAGAGGGAAGTTTAGAATAAAAGGGGATGTAATCGATATCTATCCTTCATATATGGAAACTGGATATAGATTTGAGTTTTGGGATGAAAATTTAGAAGAAATATCTGAAATAAATACATTGACGGGACAAAAAATAAAAAAGAGTTTAGAGAGAATAACAATATATCCAGCAACTCAATACTTAACAGAAGATGGAGATGTTGAAAGAATAATAACAGAGATACAAAAAGATAAATTAGAAGAAGTAAAAGCCTTTGAAGATAAGGGAAAACTTTTGGAAGCTCAAAGATTAAAGCAAAGAACAGAATATGATATAGAGATGATAAGAGAGATAGGATATTGTAAGGGAATAGAAAATTATTCTAGATATCTTTCAGGAAAGAAACCTGGAGAAACTCCAGATACTTTACTCGAATATTTTCCAAAGGATTTCGTAACATATATAGATGAATCTCATATATCTATCCCACAAATAAGAGGGATGTATAATGGAGATAGAGCTAGAAAGGAATCTCTTGTAGATAATGGATTTAGACTTAAGGCAGCATTGGATAATAGACCACTTAAGTTTGAAGAATTTAGGAAGATAACTGGACAAACAGTTTTTGTATCAGCTACACCTGGAGATTTTGAGCTACAAGAGTCAAATGGAAATATAGCAGAACAACTTATTCGTCCTACGGGAATACTAGATCCAGAAATAGAGGTGAAGCCTACTAAAAATCAGGTTGATGATTTAATGGAAGAGATAAGAATAAGAGTAGAAAAAAAACAAAGAGTACTTGTTACAACTCTTACTAAAAAAATGGCAGAAGAGTTAACAGAGTATTATTTAGGTTTTGGACTTAGAGTAAAATATATGCATTCAGATATAGACACTCTAGAAAGAATAGATATAATCAAAGGACTTCGTAAAGGAGAATTTGATGTACTGGTGGGAATTAACCTTCTTAGAGAGGGATTAGATATACCTGAGGTATCATTAGTAGCAATTCTTGAAGCTGATAAAGAGGGATTTTTAAGAAGTAGGCGTTCTCTTGTACAAACAATAGGAAGAGCAGCAAGAAATATAGAAGGAAGGGTTATCCTTTATGGAGATATTATTACTGACTCTATGAAAGAGGCTATTGATGAAACTAATAGAAGAAGAAAGATACAAAATCAATATAATATTGAAAATGGAATAGACCCTAAGACTGTAATTAGAGAGATAAGTGAAGATATAATAAATCTTGATTATGGATTACCAGATGAAGTTGTAAAAGAAAAAGATAAAAAGGTATTCTCATCTAAGGCAGATATAGAGAAAGAGATAGCTAAACTTCAAAAAGAGATTACTAAATTATCTAAGGAGTTGGATTTTGAAAAGGCTATTGTAAAAAGAGATGAGATGATAAAATTAAAAAAATTACTGCTAGAGTTTTAGATAAGGAGATTTATGTTTGACGAGAGAACTTACACAGTAAGTGAATTTAATAGAATGGTAAAAGGATATATAGAGGAAAATCCTAACTTGAGAGAGTTTTTTTTAGAAGGGGAACTTTCAGGGGTAACTTATTATAAAAGTGGGCATCTATATTTTAATTTAAAAGATAGAGATGCTCAGATAAAGTGTGTAGCTTTTAAATATAAGTTTAAAAGAATAGCTGAAGATTTAAAAGATGGAGATTCAGTAAAACTTTTTGGGGATGTAGGATTTTATGAAAATAGAGGAGATTTTCAGATCTTAGTGAGACATATTGAAAAGAAAAATATGTTGGGAGATATGTTTGCTAAGTTAGAAGAGCTAAAAAAAACAATGGAGAGAAAGGGATATTTTTCTTCAATTTATAAAAAGCCTTTACCAAGATACCCAAGAACCATAGGAGTAGTTACAGCTATAACAGGGGCAGCTGTACAAGATATAATAAAAACTGTAAAAAAGAGAGATAATACTATAGATATATATGTCTATCCAGCTAAAGTACAGGGAGTAGGAGCTAGTGATGAGATAGTAAGAGGGATAGAGGTATTGAATAAAATTCCAGAGATAGATATGATAATTGCAGGAAGAGGTGGAGGAAGTATAGAAGATTTATGGTCATTTAATGAAGAGAAAACTGCTATGGCTTTCTTCAATTCTAAAAAACCTATTATCTCAGCAGTAGGACACGAGATAGATAATCTTCTTACAGACTTAGTAGCAGATGTGAGAGCAGCTACACCAACTCAAGCTGTAGAGCTTTCAGTGCCAGAGAGAAGAAAAAGTATAGAAAGTTTAGAGGATAGAGAGAGATATTTGAAAACTCTTATGAAAAATATTTTAGTTTCTAAAAGAAAAGAGTTAGAAAGTAGAAAAGAAAACTATTATTTGAAAAACTTTTCTAAAGTAATAGAGGAGAAAAATAATTTATTAATAGAGAGAGAAAATAGGTTAAGAAGAGTAATTGAATATTATATAGAAAACAAAAAAAATCAACTTGAAAATAGAGTGCATAGGCTTATAACTCTCAATCCATTAAAGACTTTAGAGAGAGGTTATAGTGTAGTAACTAAAAATGGAGTTGCTGTAAAGAACATTTCTCAGTTAACAGTAGGAGATGAGATAAATATTAGAGTAAATGATGGAAATATTATAAGTGAAGTAAAAAAAATAATTTAATAAATTTTTAGTTTAAAAAATTATAAAAATTTAATATAGGAGTGTTTGATGAAAAAAATAATAGGAGTATTTATATTACTTACAAGTTTAGCTTATGGAGAAGGATTTTTATTTTTTGGAAATAATTCAAAAGAGAGAGAAAAATTAGAAATTCAAAAACAAGAGATGGCACTAAGGTGGGAAAAAATAAAAGAGTTAGATAAAAAGATAGCTTTTGATAAAGATAAGGAAAATTTAGAGAAAAACTACAAAGAGTATAAAAAAGAATTTGATATTTATATGGAATACCTAAAACAAGATAGTGAAGAGTTATTCAAAGTAGGAGACTATTATTTTAGAGATGGAAGATATGAAAAGGCTTATGAAGTTTTTTCTCAAGATAGTACAAACTTAAAAAATGTTTTTGGAGCAGCTACTACAGCAAGATTTTTAAATGAGTATGACAGTTCTTTAAAGTTTTATACCCAAGCAATAGATATGGTACCAAATTTTTATGAGTCATATTTAGGAAGGGGAATAGTAAATAGAAATATAGGTAATTATCCAGAAGCAATAAATGATTTTAAAAAATATATGGAGTATGTAAAAAGTGAAAGTTCATATACAGGTCTTGCAGATTTATACATGGTAACTAAGAATTATGAAGAGGCTAAAAAATTATTGGAAGTAGCTAGAAATAGATATCCTAATTCAAAAATTATAAAAGATATGTTGATTAGGACATATGCTGAGTTAAAAAATAATTAATTAGCAGTGGGGTGAAGATTTTGGAATGGTATAGATTAGAGTTAGTAAAACTTAAAGATAGTAGTTTGAGGAGAGTTTTGGAAAGATTTAATAAATATGAAGATATTTTTAATCTAGATAAAGTATATCTTAAAAAATGTTGTAATCTTAGTAATGAAGATGTTGAGAAGATTTACTTATCTTTAGATGTTGATTTAGATGGTGAATTAAAAAAGTTAAAAAAAATGGATATTTCTATACTTTTTATAAATGATAGAGAGTATCCAGAAGAATTAAGAAATATAGCTAAACCACCAATATTTTTGTATTATCGTGGAGATATTTCTCTTTTATCTAAAAAAAGAATAGCTGTAGTTGGAACAAGACGAGCTACGTCTTATGGAAAAATAGCTTGTGAAAAAATAGTAAGAGAGTTAGTTGAAAATGGAATAACTACAGTAAGTGGATTAGCTAGTGGAATAGACAGTATTTGTCATAAAAAAACTTTAGAGTTTGGCGGAAAAACTATAGCAATTGTTGGAAGTGGGTTAGATGTGATTTATCCACAAGAAAATAAAAAATTATGGGAAGAGATATCTAAAACTGGACTTCTTATAAGTGAATATCCAGTAGGAACAGAACCATTTGCTTATAATTTTCCTATGAGAAATAGAATAATAGTAGGTGTTTCTCAAGGTGTAGTAGTAGTAGAAAGTAAGGCAAAAGGGGGAAGTTTAATTACAGCAGAGCTAGCATTAGAAGAGGGACGAGAAGTTTTTGCTATACCTGGAGAAATATTTTCACCAGCATCTGAAGGGACAAATTTTTTAATCAAGAATGCTTCTGCAAAACTTGTGACTTCAACTGATGATATATTGGAAGAGTTTGGATGGAATAAAATAGAAGAAAGTAAAAAAGAAAAATTAAAATTGACAGATTATGAAAAAAAAATATACAATACACTTGTAAGAGAAAAAAATTTAGATGAAATTATAGAAGAAACCTCGATGAAAGCTGGAGAAGTACTTTCAATTTTAATGGATTTGGAAGTGAGAAAATTAATTACAAGTGTAGCTGGAGGAAAATATAGGAGAAAATTTTAATTGTTGATTTTTTTAATAGAATTTAGTAGAATAAAACGGGAAAGAAGAAAGAGTGATAGGGGTGAGAAAATTGGCGAAGGCGATAAAAAAAAAGAACTTAGTAATAGTTGAATCACCAGCAAAGGCTAAAACAATTGAAAAGATTTTGGGGAAGGCATTTCAGGTAGTAGCGTCTTTTGGGCATGTAAGAGATTTACCAAAAAGTAAATTAGGAGTTGATATTGAGAATAATTTTACCCCATCATATTCTACGATTAAAGGAAAGGGAGAGGTAATCAAGAATTTAAAAGCTTTGGCTAAAAAATCAGATAAAGTATACCTTGCTTCTGACCCTGATAGAGAGGGAGAGGCTATTGCCTGGCATATAGCTCATGCACTAAAATTAGATGAGGATAATACTAATAGAATAGAGTTCAATGAGATAACTGAACATGCAATAAAAGATTCTATTACTCATCCTAGAAAAATAGATATGAATAAAGTAAATGCTCAACAAGCTAGACGTATTTTAGATAGATTAGTGGGATATGGGATAAGTTCACTGTTATGGAAGAGTGTTGCTTCTAATACGAGTGCTGGTAGAGTACAATCAGTTGCACTAAAACTTATTTGTGATTTAGAGCAGGAGATAAAGAGATTTGTTCCAGTAAAATTTTGGGAGGTAAAGGGAGAGTTTAGTAGCAGTTTAAAACTTTCACTTTATAAGATAGAGAATAAAAAAATAGATAAACTTACTGATGAAAATGTTGTAAAAGAGATAAAAAAAACAGAAAAGAAAGAGTTTAATATTACAGAAGCAAAGATTACTAAAAGAACTAAGAATTCTCCACTTCCGTTAAAGACTAGTACACTACAGCAATTAGCTTCATCATATTTAGGTTTCTCAGCTTCAAAAACAATGAGAATAGCTCAAGGGCTATATGAAGGAATAGATGTAAATGGAACTCATAAAGGGCTTATTACTTATATGAGAACTGATTCAACAAGAATTTCTGAAGATGCACAAGAGATGGCAAAAAATTATATACTTGAAAACTTTGGGAAAGAATATTTAGGTGTAAAAAAAGAGAGTAAGAGCAGACAAAAAATTCAAGATGCCCATGAAGCAATTCGTCCAACAGATATTAATCTTACTCCAGATAGGTTAAATAGCTCATTAGATAAAGATCAATTAAAACTATATAAATTAATATGGGATAGATTTTTAATCTCTCAATTAGCACCAATGAAATATGAGCAGTTTGAACTAGTAGCTACTTATAACGAGTTTGATTTTAGAGGAACAATTAATAAGATAATTTTTGATGGATATTATAAAATTTTTAAAGAGGAAGAAGATTTACCACTTGGAGATTTTCCAGAGATAAAAGTAGGAGATAAAACTAAGTTGGAAAAATTTCATATAAAAGAGGATTTTACAAAACCACCTTCAAGATTTACAGAGTCATCTCTTGTAAAAAAATTAGAAGCTGAAGGAATAGGAAGACCATCTACTTATGCTACTATAATAGAAACATTGAAAAAAAGAGAGTATGTAAAGATAGAGGGAAAAAGTTTTATACCAACAGAATTAGGATTTGAAATCGAAGAATCTTTAGATAAAAACTTTCCTAATATAATGAATGTAAAATTTACAGCTGAAATGGAAAATGAATTAGATGAGATAGCTGATGGAGAAAAAGATTGGATAAAACTTCTTTCAGATTTTTATAAAGAGTTGAAAGAGTATATAGATAAATTTGCCAAAAAAGTAGAAGAGGAGTCTAATCGTATTATTGAATCAGATGTTCCTTGCTCTTGTGGAAAAGGGAATATGATTTTGAAAACAGGAAGATTTGGAAGATATTTAGCTTGTCCATGTGTAGATGATAAAACAGGATGTCAAGAGAAAATATCTTTAAAAGGAATAGAGATACCTGCTGAAGATATAAAAAATGGAAAAATTTTCGTGAAAAATAAAGTAGAAGAATTGGTGAAAGCTAAGCAAGGAAAACCAACAGATGTAAAAACAGTAAATGGTGATAGATATCTTCTAAAGACAGGAAGATTTGGAAGTTATTTAGAGAGTGAGAAATATTTTGAAGATAATCTAAGAATGCCATTACCGCCAGAGATAAGAAAAGCTTTAGCTAATAATCAAGTTACAGAAAAAGATGGAGTAGTATTAATTAATGCTGACCTATCTAAATTGCTAGCTGAAGATGAAAAAATACTGAAAGAAGCTGGAGTTTGTGAAAAGTGTGGAAGACCATTTAAAATTGGTAGAGGTAGATGGGGAAAATTTTTAGCTTGTACAGGATATCCAGAGTGTAAGAATATTAGAAAAATAGAAAAAAAATAAGGAGCAATTAATGACATATAACAAAGAGGTAGTAGTAGTTGGAGCTGGATTAGCTGGAAGTGAGGCAGCTTATCAATTAGCAAAAAGAGGTATAAAAGTAAAGCTTTATGAGATGAAAAAAGTAAAAAAAACAGAAGCTCATAAAAGTGATAATTTTGCAGAATTGGTTTGTAGTAATTCGCTAGGAGCTAATAATTTAGCTAATGCTTCTGGACTTATGAAAGAAGAGCTTAGGAGATTAGATTCTTTAGTAATAAAGAGTGCTGATAATAATAGAGTTCCAGCTGGACAAGCACTTGCTGTAGATAGAGATGGTTTTTCTCAAGAGATAACATTTATACTAAGAGAAATGGAAAATATAGAGATAATAGAAGAAGAATTGATAGAGATACCAGAGGATAAAATAGTACTTATAGCTTCTGGACCTCTTACATCTGAGGCTCTTTCTAAAAAAATAGGGGAGCTTACTCATAGTGACTATCTATATTTTTATGATGCAGCAGCACCAATAGTTACATTAGAGTCTATTAATATGGATATAGCTTATCGTCAATCTCGTTATGGAAAAGGAGAAGGAGAGTATATCAACTGTCCTATGAATAAGGAGCAATACTATACTTTTTATAATGCACTTATCACAGCAGAGAGAGCTCCACTTAAAGCCTTTGAAGAGGAGAAAATTTTTGATGCTTGTATGCCAGTTGAAAGAATAGCTATGACAGGAGAAAAAACTTTAGTATTTGGTCCATTAAAACCTAAAGGACTTATAAATCCTAAAACTGATAAGATGGACTATGCTGTAGTTCAACTTAGACAAGATGATAAAGAGGGAAAACTATATAATATAGTAGGATTTCAAACAAACTTAAAATGGGGAGAGCAAAAAAGAGTATTTTCTATGATACCAGGACTTGAAAATGCTGAATTTATAAGATATGGTGTTATGCATAGAAATACCTTCATAAATTCTACTCAACTATTAGATGAAACATTAAAATTAAAAACAAGAGATAATATTTATTTTGCTGGACAGATTACAGGTAGTGAAGGCTATGTTTCTTCAGTGGCAACGGGAATGATGGCAGCTATAAATATAGCTCATAGATTGGAAGAAAAATCTTCATTTATATTAGATGATAGAAGTTCAATAGGAGCAATGGTAAAATATATTACTGAGGAGAAGAAAAATTTTCAACCTATGGGACCAAATTTTGGAATAATTAGAAGCTTAGATGAAAGAATAAGAGATAAAAAAGAAAGATATAATAAAATTTCTAGTATAGCTTTAGAGTATTTAGATATAAAATTAGCTGAAATTTAGATAGTGTATCCTTATTAGAAATTATTATGGTATGGAGTGATATAGAAAATGGAGAACGAAGAAATTAGAAAGGATATAAAAGATTTTCTCTATTTTGCAGAATTTGGTGAGAATAAAAGTCAAAATACTATAAAATCTATGAAAAAAGATTTATTTCAATTGTCTGATTATTTAAAAGAAATTGAAAAAATAGACAAAAGTATAGAAATAGATTCTATTATGCTTAGAGGTTTTATAATAAAGCTTCAGGAGAATGGGATTACTAAGAGAACTATTAATAGAAAGCTTTCATCAATGCGTTCTTTTTTTAAATATTTGGTGAGAGAAAAAAGAATCAATCAAAGTCCTATAGAGTTAATAGCTTCACCAATATTTCATTCACAAAAACCTGATATTTTATCACTTGATGAGATAAATAAATTGAGAAGTGTAATTTCATTAAAGAATACTAATGGATTAAGAGATCGATTAATACTTGAACTTTTATATTCAAGTGGAATTACATCTATTGAAATGTTAGGAGTAGGAGAGAGTGTTTTTGATCTAGATAAAAGGGAGCTTTATGTAGCTAATGGAAGAAATAGAAGAGTAGTATTTTTTAGTGAAAGAACAAGAGAGCTTATAAAAAAATATGTTGAAGCAAAAAAAAAGAAGTATAAAGAGAAATATAATCCTGATATATTATTTGTAAATGGATCTGCTACAAGATTAAGTGATAGATCTTTACGAAGGATAATAGATAGATATGCTATGAAAGCTGGAATAAAAAGGGAGATTAGTCCATATAGTTTTAGGCATACTTTTGCTGTACACATGCTTTCACATGGGATGGATATACTATATTTAAAAGAGCTTATGGGACATGTGACACTTGAGAGTACAAGAATATATCAAGACTTAGTAAAAATATAAAGCAATAAGGAGGAGAGATGATAAAAGCTACTACTATAGTTGCAGTAAAAAAAGATGGTCAAGTTGCAATGGCTGGAGATGGGCAAGTAACTTTCGGAGAGGTTGTATTTAAGAGTAATGCCAAAAAAATTAGAAGGATTGAAAAATATGATATAATGGCTGGATTTGCTGGTGCTGCTGCTGATGCATTTGCTCTAATGGATAAGTTTGAAACTAAATTAGAAGAATTTGGAGGAAACTTAAAAAAATCAGCTGTGGAATTAGCTAAAGATTGGAGAAATGATAAAGCTCTAAGAGTATTGGATGCTATGTTAATAGTAGCGAATAAAGATATCATACTTATTCTTTCAGGAAATGGAGATGTGATAGAACCGGATGGTGATATAGCGGCGATAGGAAGTGGTGGAAATTATGCCTATGCTGCAGCAAGAGCATTACTTTTACATGGAAATGAGTTAACAGTAGAGCAAATAGCTATTGAGGCTATAGCAATAGCTGGAGAAATGTGTATATATACTAATTCGAATATTACCTATGATGTAATAAAGTAGTGAGGAGAAAAATATGAGTAAGAAAATTTGTATAGGTTGTGGAATTGAATTACAAAGTGATTACCCAGAAAAAAATGGATATCTACCAGTCACAAAATTAGAAGAAAAAGGAGAGCATTATTGTCAAAGATGTTTTAAAATAAAAAATTATGGTAAATATATGCCAGTAAGATTAACAAGAGATGATTATAGAAAAGTTGTACAAGAAGAAATGGCAAATTCTCAATTGGCAATAGCTGTTTTTGATATAATAGACTTTGAAGGATCTTTTGATGATGAAATATTGGATGTTTTAAGAGAAAAGGATTCTATAGTTGTAATTAATAAACTAGATCTTATTCCAGATGAAAAACATCCTTCAGAAGTTGCTAATTGGGTAAAAATAAGACTTGCTGAGGAGGGAATAGCTCCTTTAGATATAGCTATTGTAAGTAGTAAAAATGGTTATGGAATTAATGGAATATTTAAGAAAATAAAACATTTTTATCCAAATGGAGTAGAGGCATTAGTTTTAGGAGTTACAAATGTTGGGAAATCGAGTATAGTGAATAGACTTCTTGGACTAAAAAAAGTAACAGTTTCTAAATATCCAGGAACAACTTTAAAAAGTGTAAGAAATCAAATTCCACATACTAAAATTACTTTAGTAGATACTCCAGGACTTATTCCAGAGGGAAGAATATCAGATTTGGTATGTGAAAATTGTAATTTAAAAATGGTTCCAGCCAATGAAATTTCAAGAAAAACATTTAAAGTTTCAAAAGGAAGGGCTTTAATAATAGGAGAATTGCTATGGTTCAAAGTTTTGAATGAAGATGATATAAAGCCAATATTTTCACTATATGCAGCTAAAGATGTAACTTTCCATGAGACAAATGAAGAGCGATTAGAAGAGTTGTTAAAAACAGATAGAGGAGATCTATTGACACCACCTTGTGAAGATTGTATACATGATTATCGTAAATTAGAAAAAACAAAACATAAAGTTATAGTTAAAACAGGAGAAGAGCTTGTATTTAAAGGATTGGGGTGGATATCTGTAAAAAGAGGGCCACTAAATATTGAAATTACAGCTCCTAGAAAAGCAGGAGTGATTATAAGAGATGCTTTTATTAAACCTAAGAGATAAAATAAAGATAAATTTAAGAGCTTTTATCAGTAGTATTTTATTTGTAATTGTAATAATTGGAGTTATTATTTTAGGTACTTATAATGTAAAAGATTTAAAGGAAGCAAGAAAAGCAGAAGAAACTTTAAAGAATTTGATAGAGTTGAGGAGTGCTTTAGAAAAATATTATAAATTGACTAATCATTATCCTAATTTGACAAAAATGGGAGTAAAAGATAATCTTAAATTATTGGATTATACAGATGAAAATGGAAACTTAATTTCTTTTGCTGAGATTTATGGACATACTTCAATAGCTAAAACAGTAGGAACCGAAAATTTATTAGAGAGTAATGAAGTTTATGACATTTCTGATTTCTCTAAAGGGACTGAAAGTGGAGGATGGAATTTTAATTTCTCAGGAAATACAGGAGAGATTCATGCTAATCTTCCTAAAAATACTTATTCACAAGGTATTAATTGGTATGAATATTAAAATATATAGTGAGAGAGGAATAAAAAATGAAATATGATATTATATTTTTAGGTGGAGGACAAGCTGGGATTTTTGGTGCATATGAGGCAATAGAAAAGAGACCAGATTTAAAGATTTTAGTAGTTGACAAGGGAAAAATGTTAAAACAAAGAGTATGCCCAAAAGAAAAATTAGGAAGATGTGTTAATTGTCCAACTTGTGCAATAATATATGGGGTAAGTGGAGCTGGAGCTTTTTCTGATTCTAAATTTAACATGGATTATAGAGTTGGAGGAGATCTACATGTTGTAACAGGTAAAAAAATAGTAAATGATACTATAAAAGATGTTGTAGATGTATATAGAAAATTTGGATTCAATGAAGAGCCTACTGGATTAAAATATAATCCAGCTATGGAGAAGATAAAAAAAGGGTGTATAGAAAATAGAATACAATTGGTTGATACTCCGACTATGCATTTAGGAACTGATGGCTCAAGAAAACTTTATGGTCAACTGATAGATTTTCTATTAGAAAAAGGGGTAGAGTTTATAACTGAAAGGGAAATAGAAAGTTTAATAGTAGAAGATAATCATGTAAAAGGGATTATAGTTACACATAAGGGAAAAGAAGAAAGATACTATTCTGATAATGTTGTAGCTGGAATGGGAAGAAGTGGAGCTAAAAAGATGAAAGAGCTTTGTCAAAAGCATAGTATAAAATATGAAAATGGAGCTATTGACATAGGAGTAAGAGCTGAAATTCCAGATATAATAATGAAAGAGATAAATGAAAACTTTTATGAAGCTAAAATGATTTATTACTCAAGAAACTATAGAGATAAGATGAGAACATTCTGTAGTAATCCTAGTGGATTTATTGCAGCAGAAAAGTATGATGATTTTATATTAGCTAATGGACATGCGTATAAGGACAGAAAATCAACTAATACAAATCTAGCTTTACTTTGTACAAAAAAATTTACTGAGCCTTTTAATCAACCATTTGAATATGCTACAGCAATAGCTAAGATGTCATCTATGCTTACTGGTGGGAAATTATTAGTTCAATCATATGCTGATTTAAAAGAAGGAAGAAGATCAACTGATGAAAGATTAGAGAGATTAAACATTGTTCCAACAACTGAAGATTATGTTGCTGGAGATATTGCTCTAGCTTGTCCTCAGAGACTTTTAGATAATATAATGGAATTTATTGAAGTATTGGATAAAATAACTCCTGGATTTGCATCTGGAGATTTACTTTTATATTTTCCGGAGATAAAATTTAGAAGTACAAGATTGGAAATAAATCAAAATATGGAAACATCTATGAAGGGATTATATGCAGTAGGAGACAGCTCTGGTTATGGAAGTGGACTTAATATTGCAGCAGTGATGGGAATACTTGCTGTTAGATATATTATTAATAGTTAAAAAAATGGTGCTTTATTTTTCGTTTTTTGGAAAAAAAAGCACCATTTTTTATAGCTTTGAATTGAAAAAAAATATTTTTTATGCTAGAATTATATAAAATGACATTTACAGGAGGAAGGGAATGGGTTTTTTTAACAAACTTTTTGGGAAAAAAAAAGTGGGAGAAAAGAGTGAAAATTTAGAATCAATAGAAATAGAAGAGACATTAAAAAAACAGGATGAGATTGTAGAAGAAGATAAAAGTGAAGTACAAATAGATCCAAAATCTATTGTTGTTAAGCATAAAAATGAAAAAGATGATGATCAAAGAGTTGAAAATAAAGAGAATATTGTTGATGAAAAAGAAGAGAAAAAAGGCTTTTTTAATTCTTTAAAAGAGAAACTTTTCAAATCTAGAGAGGGGCTTTTTGGAACATTAAAATCATTTATTCTAGGAAAAAATATTATAGATGATGAGATGTATGAAGAATTAGAAGACATATTGATACAGTCAGATATTGGAATGGATATGACTATTAAGATTGTGAAAGAGCTTGAAAAAGAGGTGAAAAAAAGAGGGGTAAAGGAAGCAAAGGAAGTTTATACAGTACTTAAAGAAGTAATGACAGGATTTTTGATAACTGAAAATAATAAAATTTATATAGAAGAGGGAAGATTAAATGTTATTTTGGTAGTTGGAGTAAATGGAGTTGGAAAGACAACTACAATAGGAAAATTAGCTTCAAAGTATGTAAAAGAGGGTAAAAAGGTTATTCTTGGAGCTGGAGATACTTTTAGAGCAGCAGCTATAGAACAATTAGAAGAATGGGCAAAGAGATCAGGAGCAGATATAGTAAAAAGTACTCAAGGATCAGATCCAGGAGCTGTAGTATTTGATACTCTAGTTGCTGCTGAATCAAGAAAAGCTGATATAGCGATAATAGATACTGCAGGAAGATTACATAATAAGAATAATTTAATGAAAGAATTAGAGAAGATTCATAATATAATTAAGAGAAAGCTTGGAGATCATAAATATGAATCTATTTTGGTTATAGATGGAACAACTGGGCAAAATGCTCTCACTCAGGCTAAGGTTTTTAATGAAGTTACTGAATTAACAGGATTTATTATAACTAAATTAGATGGAACTGCTAAAGGTGGAATTGTTTTTAGCATATCTGAGGAAATAAGGAAACCTATTAAATTTATAGGAGTAGGAGAAAAAATAGAAGACTTGAGAGAATTTGATACAAAAGAATATATACAAGCTATATTTGATTAAGATAAATAATATAATTTGTAAATGAAATAAAAAACATATTGTAATTAAAATTAAAATTTGTTAGTATATACTTAACAACTGTTAAGTTGTTATTAAAAATGTATATAAAATTTTAAGATAAAAATATTATTAAGGAAGTGAGTATTTTGAGTTTTTTAGTGAAAATCAGAGAAAAAGCAAGAGAAGTACAGAAGTCTGTTGTACTACCAGAAGGAACAGATGAAAGGGTCGTTACTGCAGCAGCAAAAATTGTAGAGTTAGGAGTAGCTAAACCTATCGTTTTAGGGCATAGGGAGGATATGGAAAGGGTTGCTAATGATTTGGGAATTAGTTTAAGAGGTGTAGAGATTATTGAGGCTAAGAATCCACCAAAATTAGAAACTTATGCTCAAAAATTAGTAGAATTAAGAGAAAAAAAAGGAATGACTTTAGAAAAAGCAAGAGAAATTTTATTAACTGATCCAAACTTTTATGGAGCTATGATGGTAAAACTTAAAGATGCTGATGCTATGGTATCTGGATCAAATTCACCTACAGCTGATGTATTAAGAGCAGGATTACAAGTTATAGGAACAAGACCAGGAATAAAAACTGTATCATCAGTATTTGTAATGGAATTAACAGAAAGACAGGAAAGTTATGGAGATGTCCTATTATTTGGAGATTGTTCAGTTATACCAGTACCTACAGCAGAGCAATTAGCTGACATAGCTGAGGCATCAGTAGTAACTGCTCATAATGTAGTAGGAATGCAAGGAAAAGTAGCGCTAATGACTTTTTCTACAAAAGGATCAGCTCATCACCCAGATGTCGATGTAGTGATTGAAGCTGGAAAAATACTAGAAGAGAGAAATGTAAAGTTTCAATATACTGCTGAAGTACAAGCAGATGCTGCAATAGTTAAGTCAATAGCTATGAAAAAATGTCCAGAATCAAAGGTTGCGGGAAATGCAAATATATTAATATTCCCAAATCTAGCAGCTGGAAATATTGGATATAAACTAGTACAAAGATTGGCTGGGGCCAATGCATATGGTCCATTAATTCAAGGTTTAGCAGCACCTATTAATGACTTATCAAGAGGATGCTCAGTAGATGATATTGTAAACCTAGTAGCAATAACAGCAGTTCAAGCAGCAGAATAATAAAATTATTTTAGAGGAGAATAGGAATGAAAGTTTTAGTAATAAATTGTGGAAGTTCATCATTAAAATATCAATTAATGAATCCAGAAACAAGAGAAGTCTTTGCAAAAGGACTTTGTGAAAGAATTGGAATAGATGGTTCTAGAATGGAGTATGAAGTACCAGCTAAAGATTATGAAATAAAGGTAGAAAAACCAATGCCTACTCATAAAGAAGCTTTAGAGTTAGTTATAAATGCAATAACTGATAGAGAGCATGGTGTAATAACTTCAGTCGATGAAGTAGAAGCTATTGGTCATAGAATGGTTCATGGAGGAGAAACTTTTGCTAGTTCAGTATTATTAACTGAAGAAGCGATGGCAGCAGTAGAAGCTAATAATGAATTAGCACCTTTACATAATCCAGCTAATTTAATGGGAGTTAGAACTTGTATGGCATTGATGCCTGGTAAGCCTAATGTAGGAGTTTTTGATACTGCTTTTCACCAAACTATGCCAGCTAAAGCATTTATGTATGCATTACCTTATGAGGACTATACTGAATTAAAAGTAAGAAAATATGGATTCCATGGAACATCTCATTTATATGTTTCTGAGACTATGAGAGAAATAATGGGAAATCCTAAGCATTCAAAAATAATCGTATGTCACTTAGGAAATGGAGCTTCTGTATCAGCAGTATTAGATGGAAAATCTGTAGATACTTCAATGGGATTAACTCCATTACAAGGATTAATGATGGGAACTAGATGTGGAGATATTGATCCAGCAGCTGTTTTATTTATAAAAAATAAAAGAGGATTATCTGATAAAGAAATGGATAATAGATTAAATAAGCAATCTGGAATTCTTGGAATCTTTGGAAAATCTTCTGATTGTAGAGATATGGAAAATGGAGTAGCTGAGGGAGATGAAAGAGCTAAGCTAGCTGAAGAAATGTTTATTTATAGAATAAAATCATATGTAGGAGCTTATGCAGCAGCTATGGGTGGAGTAGACGCTATCTGTTTTGCTGGAGGAATAGGAGAAAATGCAGCTGGAATTAGAGAGGGTGTAATTGAAGGATTAGAATTTTTAGGAGCCAAACTAGACAAAGCTGTAAATTCAGTAAGAAAGAAAGGAAATGTAAAATTATCAACAGAAGATTCTAAAGTTTTAATTTATAAAATTCCTACAAATGAAGAGTTAGTAATTGCAAGAGATACTTATAGAATAGTTACAGGAAAATAAACTTTAAATTAAAAAATATTAAATAATTATTGACAAATTTTAAATATCAATTAAAATAGAATAGTAGAAGTAAATAAAAAATACTTTCATAAAAGATTTATAGGAGGAATTGTAATGGTTAAAAAAATGCAGACAATGGATGGATGTCAAGCTGCAGCATATGCTTCATATGCATTTACTGAGGTAGCTGGAATTTATCCTATTACTCCATCATCACCAATGGCTGAGTACACAGATGAGTGGGCTTCAAAAGGAATGAAAAATATATTTGGAGTACCAGTTAAAGTTGTAGAAATGCAGTCAGAGGCTGGAGCAGCTGGGACTGTACACGGTTCTTTACAAGCTGGAGCATTGACAACAACTTATACTGCTTCACAAGGATTATTATTAAAAATTCCTAATATGTATAAAATAGCAGGAGAATTGTTACCAGGAGTAATACATGTATCAGCTAGAGCACTATCAGCTCAAGCTTTATCTATCTTTGGAGACCATCAAGACGTTTATGCAGCTAGACAAACTGGATTTGCTATGTTAGCAACTAATTCAGTTCAAGAAGTCATGGATCTTGCAGGAGTAGCTCACTTAGCAGCTATAAAAACAAGAATACCATTCTTACACTTTTTTGATGGATTTAGAACTTCTCATGAAATTCAAAAAGTAGAAGTAATGGATTATGAAGTATTCAAAAATTTAATTGATATGGATGCTGTTCAAGCTTTTAGAGAAAGAGCTCTTAATCCAGAGCACCCAGTAACAAGAGGAACTGCAGAAAACGATGACGTTTACTTCCAAACAAGAGAAGCTCAAAACAAATTCTACGATGCAGTACCAGATGTAGTAGCTCACTACATGGCAGAAATCTCTAAAGTAACTGGAAGAGATTATAAACCTTTCAACTACTATGGAGCACCAGATGCTGATAGAATAATCATAGCTATGGGATCAATTTGTCCTATATCTGAAGAAACAATAGATTACTTAAATGCTAAAGGGGAAAAAGTAGGAATCTTATCTGTACACCTATACAGACCATTCTCTGCTAAATATTTCTTTGATGTTTTCCCAACAACAGTTAAGAAAATTGCAGTTCTTGATAGAACAAAAGAGCCTGGATCACAAGGAGAACCATTATTACTTGATATTCAATCTTTATTTTATGGAAGAGAAAATGCTCCAGTAATAGTTGGAGGAAGATACGGATTATCTTCAAAAGATACAACTCCAGCTCAAGTAATAGCTGTGTTCGATAATTTAAAATTAGACCAACCTAAAGACAGATTCACAGTAGGAATAGTAGATGATGTTACATTTACTTCATTAGAAGTAGGAGCACCTGTAACTGTAACTGGTGATGATGTAAAAGAGTGTCTATTCTTTGGATTAGGAGCTGATGGAACAGTTGGAGCTAATAAAAACTCAATAAAAATTATAGGAGATAAAACTGATTTATATGCACAAGGATATTTTGCATATGACTCTAAAAAATCAGGAGGAGTTACTAGATCGCATTTAAGATTTGGAAAATCTCCTATAAAAGCAAGCTATCTAATTTCTAATCCTCATTTTGTAGCTTGTTCAGTACCAGCTTACCTAAATCAATATGATATGACATCAGGAATTAGAAAAGGTGGATCATTATTAGTTAACTGTATTTGGGATAAAGAAGAAGCTGTAAAACAAATACCTAATAAAGTTAAAAGAGATTTAGCAAAAAATGGAGCTAAATTATTCATAATCAATGCTACTAAATTAGCTGAAGAAATTGGATTAGGTCAAAGAACAAATACAATAATGCAAGCTGCTTTCTTTAAGTTAGCTGATATTATTCCATTTGAAGAAGCTCAACAACATATGAAAGATTATGCTAAAAAATCTTATGCTAAAAAAGGTGACGATATAGTTCAAATGAACTATAATGCTATTGATAAAGGAGCAGAAGGATTAATTGAAGTACCAGTAGATCCAGCTTGGGCTGATTTACCAGTTGAAGAATTAACAGTAGCTGAAGAGTGTTGTTCTTGTGGATGCGGACATGAAAAATCAAAAGTTGAGTTATTTGTGGAAAAAATTGCAAAACCTATTAATGCAATTAAAGGATATGATTTACCAGTTTCTGCATTTAATGGTTATGAAGATGGAACTTTTGAAAATGGAACTTCTGCTTTTGAAAAAAGAGGAATTGCAGTTCATGTTCCTGAATGGAAAGCAGAAAACTGTATTCAATGTAACCAATGTTCATACGTATGTCCACATGCAGTAATTAGACCATTCTTAATGACTGAGGAAGAAAAAGCTGCCTCTCTAGTTGAGTTAACAACTATTAAACCAGTTGGAAAAGGATTAGAAGGATTACAATATAGAATGCAAGTTTCGACTTTAGATTGTACAGGATGTGGATCATGTGCTTATGTATGTCCAGCTAAAGAGAAAGCATTAGTAATGGTACCAATAGGAACTTCTTTAGAGCAACATGAAGATAAAAAAGCTGATTACCTATTTAATAATGTAGAGTATAGAAGTGATTTAATGTCTAAAGATACTGTAAAAGGATCTCAATTTGCTCAACCATTATTTGAATTTCACGGAGCATGTCCAGGATGTGGAGAAACTCCATATTTAAAAGCAATAACTCAATTATTTGGAGAAAGAATGATGATAGCTAATGCTACTGGATGTTCATCAATATATAGTGGATCTGCACCATCTACTCCATATACAACTAATAAAAATGGACATGGACCATCATGGGGATCTTCTTTATTTGAAGATAATGCAGAGTATGGAATGGGAATGCATGTTGCAGTTGAAACATTAAGAGATAGACTTCAAAATATAATGGAAGAAAATATGGATAAAGTTTCAGCTGATATTGCTGAGTTATTTAAAGAATGGATTGAAAATAGATCATTTGCTGCTAAATCAAGAGAAGTATCAGATAAGATAATTGCTGCTTTAGAAGGAAAAGATTGTGAAGTATGTAAAGAAATTTTAAGCTTGAAACAATATCTTGCTAAGAAATCTCAATGGATATTAGGAGGAGACGGATGGGCATATGATATTGGTTATGGTGGACTTGACCACGTTATGGCTTCTAAAGAAGATGTTAATATAGTTGTTTTAGATACAGAAGTTTATTCTAATACTGGAGGACAAGCTTCTAAAGCAACTCCTACAGGAGCAATAGCAAAATTTGCAGCTGCAGGAAAATCAGTTAAGAAGAAGGACCTTGCTGCAATAGCTATGTCATATGGACATATTTATGTAGCACAAGTAAGTATGGGTGCAAATCAACAACAATTCTTAAAAGCTATAAAAGAGGCTGAAGCTTATAATGGACCATCTATAATCATCGCTTACTCTCCATGTATTAACCATGGATTGAAGAAAGGAATGTCTAAGGTTCAAAATGAGATGAAGGTAGCTACTGAATGTGGATATTGGCCAATATTCAGATATAATCCTACATTAGAAGCAGAAGGTAAAAATCCACTTCAAATTGATTGTAAAGAGCCTAACTGGGATAAATATGAAGAGTTTTTATTAGGAGAAGTAAGATTTGCTACTCTTTCTAAAGCTAATCCAAGTGAAGCTAAGGAACTTTATGAAAAGAATAAAACAGAAGCTCAAAGAAGATGGAGACAATATCAAAGACTTGCTGCTATGGATTTTTCTGCTGAAAAACAATAGAAATTTATTTAAAAATCTAAAAAAGACTGACACTAACGTGTCAGTCTTTTCATTATTGTTATATATAGCTGCTATTTGTAGTAAGATTTTAGGAATTAAGAAAATTATAAAGAATTATGACTAGCTCTTTTTATAGGATTTCCATTATTAAGAGCATGATTAATTTCATTTAAAATAAGATTTTTATCTTGAGGTAATGTTCCTTGAAGATTTAAATAATTTGAAATATGATTTGCTCTTATAATAATAGGAGAGTCTATATTTATGCTAAGATTTTCTATTATAACTTTTATTTCTTCAATTATTTCAAGACCATTAGCTTCAATAAATTCTTTTCTTTCAGCTTGTTTGCCTAAAATAGTATTTGGAAGTAGACTTAAACAGAGTATACCTAAATATGTAGGTGAAGTTTCTTGAATGACATAAGCTGTTTTAAGAGCATGATTTTTACTAGCAATTTTATCTTTTCCAGCTAATCCAGCAATTATTGTGACTGAAGTCTGAAACCCTGCCTCTTTAGCTTTTTTTATTCCTATCATGAATTCCTCGGCTGTATTACCTTTGTTTACTTTAGTAAGAATTTCATTATCACCACTTTCAAGACCAATATAAATTAATTTTATTCCAATCTCTTTAAGTTTTTTTAACTCTTCAGGTGTTTTTAATATTAGGGATTTAGGGCTTGCATATATAGAGATTCTCTCATTTTCAGGAAATTTTTCATTTAAATAATTTGCGATTTCTAATAGAGTTGAAGTTTTAATTATAAGGGCATCTCCATCAGCAAGAAAGATTCTACGAACAAATTGTCTTTGATGTCTAAAAAAATCTATCTCTTTTTTAATCTGTTCAATACTTTTTATTTTGAATTTTTTTTCATTATACATATTACAAAAAGTACATTTGTTATGAGAACATCCTAGTGTAACTTGAATAATAAGGCTATTAGCTTCACTTGGAGGTCTATATAGCGGATAATCATAAATATCAAATATCATAACTCCTCCTAAATAAATTTTTAAATTTGAATTATAAAGATAATAATATCTTAACAAATAAAGTGATAAAATACAAATGGATATTGATAAATTATAGATTATAAAATATTCTTGATTTAAATAAAAAAATACTGTATTATAATCTTAACTAAATTGATCAATATAGGAAGGTGGGGTAGCTGTGATAGAATTAATTAATGAAGATCCAAAAATATATAGAATATTTGTGCCTCTTCCACAAAATCCTTTGAAAAGTTTAAATTCTTATGTAGTGAGAACTGAAGAAGGAGACTTAGTGATAGACACAGGATTTAATAGAGAAGAGTGTTTAAAAGGACTAGAAGAGGGATTAGATGAGATAGGTGTAAATAGAGATAAGATGGTAATATTTTTTACACATTTACATTCAGATCATTGCGGATTAGCAAATAAATTATCTGGTGAAAATATAAAAATATATATGGGAAAGATAGATTATGAATATCTTAGAGGAAACTTAGAAGGGGATAATTGGGATAATATGAATAGGAGATTTATTCAAGAAGGATTTCCTCAAGAGATAGTTATTAGATTGAATGATACAAATCAAGCTAGAAGGTATGCTCCAGATAAATTATTTAAAGCTAATTTATTAGAAGATGGGGCTAAGTTTAAGCTAGGTAATATAGAATTTACAGCAATACTTACTCCAGGACATACACCTGGGCATATGTGTTTATATATTGCTGATAAAAAGATTTTATTCTCTGGTGACCATGTATTATTTGATATAACTCCAAATATAACTGCTTGGTTAAAGGTAGAGAATTCATTAAAAAATTATATGGAAAGTTTAAAGAAAATAAAAAATATAGAGGCAGTAATAGTTTTTCCTGCTCATAGAGAAAATAGTAAATCATTAAATGAAAGAGTAGATACTATTACTGAACATCATTTTATTAGACTAGATGAGATAAAAGAAATTATTAAAAAAACACCAAAGCTTACAGCGTATGAAATTGCTTCTAAAATGAAGTGGAATATGAGAGGAAAACCTTGGAGTGAATTTCCAGATAATCAAAAGTGGTTTGCTACGGGAGAAACTCTTTCTCATTTAGATTATCTTTATCTAGAAAAAAAATTAGATAAAATAAAGGATGAAGAAGTTTTTAGATATATAATAAAAGAGTGATGAAAATTTTAAGTAAAATAATAAAAATTGGAGGAAAATATCTCCTCCAATTTTTATTATTTATTTAACTTTGTAAATTCCTTCTAATTCAGTACTATTTAGTATATGCCCTTCCATTTCTTTATACAATTCATTTAAATAAAAACCACTTTCTAATTTTATTTCTTTATCAAGTGCATAAAGAACAAATTTGTAAGTATGATCTTTATCAGGAGGTGCTGGTCCTCCAAAGTGAGAAGCATCTGCTTTAGATAGTCCACCCATTGATGATACCCAACTATTAACTCCTTGAATTATATCTTTATTTGTTAAACTAGCATTTTCTTCAAGCTTATTATAGTTACCTGGAATAATTGCAATCCAGTGTATCCATGAAAATCCTGTTACAGGAACAGCATCATAATCTTCCATTACTAAAGCAAAGCTTTTTGTTCCTTTAGGTGCTTCTTTCCACTCTAATGGAAGTGAAAGAGATGGCATACCATTTATATTTTCTGAACCATATCTTCCATATTTTTCATTGATGAAACCATTTTCTATACCAGAACTAGTAAGTTCAAAACCAAAAGCTGATGCTCCTAAAAGAAGAGCTCCTGCTATTAAATTTTTTTTCATAAATAATTACCTCCTATGTTTTTTTTATAGGATATCATATTATTTTTCTTTTGTTAATAACTGACTATTTTGTAAGTATCCAATTCCAATTTCTTGAAACTTTGCTAATACAGGAATAAGACTCCAACCAAATTTTGTAAGTCTATATTCAGTGTGTTTGGGATAAACGTCAAATTCTATTTTTTCAAGCACTCCATAGTCTAAAAGTTCATTGATGTGCTGTATTAACATTTTCTCATTGCAATTTAGTATATCTTTTTTTAGATCTGTAAGTCGTTGATTTCCTAGTCTAGCTCTCCACACTATCATAGGGGACCATTTTCCCCTTAAGATATAAAAAATTGCTTCTAGTGGACAAGTTATTTCTCTCAAAATTTCCTCCTTAGAAAATAAGGAAGCAATTTTATGCTTCCTCAATTAACGTAATATCAAAAGTTTGTAAGCCATCATAAGTGTTATAATTAATAACATTTGTAATGAATGATTTTCCACCTTTTTCCCCCTTATAATTTTAATTTTTATTTAAACTTTTTTTATTAATTTTAAGTCAAAAGGATAAAAGCATTATTTTTATTATAGCATAAATATTTTTTTTATTAAATAGTTTTTTTATATCTCAGGTGATACTATGAAATTAAGATTGCTCATATTATTATTTATGATGAGTTTTATGAATTTTATAAGTTTTTCTAAAGCTGTTTATGAGTATCAAATTGTCGATAGAAATGGAGTTATTTATTTAAAACATGAAGAAATACCATTTACTGGAAAGGTAATGGAAAATAAAGATAGAAATTACTATCTTAATGGTAAACGTCATGGAAAATGTCTAAGTTTCTATCCTAGTGGACGATTAAAGACAATTGAAAACTGGAAAGAAGGAAGACTTTTTGGGAAATATGTTCTTTATCAGGAAAATGGTAAAAAAATTTTTGAGACTACATATTTTAATGGAAAAGATGATGGACAATATTTTCTTTTTCATGATAATGGAAAGTTACAAGTTCAAGGAAAATTTAAAAATGGAATACCTAAAGGGACTTGGAAATATTATAATAACAGTGGGAAATTAATAGGAAAAGCTGTTTATGCAGAAGATTAGTTCTATTTATATTTTGTGAAAGATTTTTTTAACTTTTTATAAGGGGGGGCTTCAAATGAAGCTAGTATTAAGTAAAATATTAAATACATCTGTACTTGTTTCTCCAAAGAAAGCATATCAATTGTATAAAATAATTGCAAAAAGAATAAAATTAAATAAGCCTATAAATATTGATTTTTATGGAATACAGGGTGTTACACTTGCATTTATGTATATAGTTTTTAGTAATGTAGCTAAAGACTGTGGAAAAAGTGCTAAAGAGCTGAGAAAACTTATATCTATATCAAATGTTTCTTGTAATTTAATGGAAGAGATGAAATATTTAAGGGATAATTATGAAAAACTGAGTCTTAAATTTTCTACTCTTGAATATGCTTATTGATATGCTATATTAAAGAAAGCTAAGGAATATAAATTTAGAAAGAGTAAATAGAGTGAGGTAGTAAAATCTTTATAAGGTTGAAACTTTAAATTAAGTTCAAGCTTAATATTTTATTACTTTGATTTCTATTTACTCTTTATTTTTTATAGTTATTATATGATTTATATTGAAACAAATAAATATTGTATTGCTTAAAGAGGAGAAATATGGTAAAGTATGTTTAAGTAATATAAGATATAATTGGAGGAAATGATGGAAAATTTAGTAAAAAAAGTTGCTGCTATTCATGATTTATCAGGTTATGGAAGAGCATCTCTAACAACTATAATTCCTATTTTATCAAATATGAAATTTCAAGTGTGTCCAGTACCAACAGCCATTTTATCAACACATACTGGAGGATATGAAGGTTATAGTTTTATAGATTTAACTGACTATATGCAAGAGCATATAGCACACTGGAAAAAACTAAATTTAAGATTTGATTGTATATATTCGGGTTTTTTAGGATCTGCAAAACAGATAGAAATAGTAGCAGATTTTATTGATTATTTTGGAAAAAAAGCAAAATTTACTGTTGTTGATCCTGTTATTGGAGATAATGGGAAACTATATAGTACTATGAATAATGAAATGGTCATAGGAATGAGAAAGCTTATAGGAAAATCTGATATAATTACACCTAACTTTACAGAGATGATGTATCTTTTAGGAAAAGAGTACAATGAAAATATAAAGATAGAGGATGTAAAAAAGTATTTAAGGGAACTGTCTGATATGGGACCTAGGATTGTTGTAGTTACAAGTGTTCCTGATATTCAAAGTACTGATTTAGATAAAAAAACAAGTGTTGTAGCTTATGATAGAGAAAATGATGTATTTTGGAAAGTGAGTTGTAAATATATACCAGCTTCATATCCTGGAACTGGAGATGCTTATACAAGTGTTCTTATAGGAAGTTTATTACAAGGTGATAGCTTACCTATGGGAATAGAAAGAGGAGTTCAATTTATAACTCAGTGTATTATGGCTAGTTATGGCTTTAAGTATCCTGATAAAGAAGGTGTACTCTTAGAGAAAATGTTAGATGTTTTAAGAGTACCAATGATAGCTACAAATTATGAAATGTTAAAGTAAAAGATTTTAGAAGAATGGGGGAAAAATTATATAAGGAGGGAATACTATGTTTTTAGATGATAATAGTTTAAGAGCACTTTTGCTTTCTTTTATAGCTGGAATGTCGACACTATTAGGTGCTTTTATAGTGTTTACAGTAAAAAAAAGAAGTGAAAGACTAGTAAGTGGAGCATTAGGATTTGCTGGAGGTATAATGATAAGTGTTTCATTTAGCGATTTATTACCTACAGGAAATGAACTTTTACAAAATTATGCTGGAGAAAAATTTGGATTAATATTAGGAACTTTTTTTCTTTTAATAGGAGTTTTAATTGCTGCAGGATTAGATAGATTTGTTCCACATGCAGAAGAGATAAGTGGAGAGCAATATAAGCATCAGAATCTCTTTAGAGTAGGCTTTGTTTCTACTTTAGCAATAGGACTACATAATTTTCCAGAAGGAATAGCAACTTTTATGGCTGGATATAGTGATATAGCATTAGGATTATCAATTACTGTAGCTATAGCTATGCATAATATACCAGAAGGGATATCTGTAGCAATCCCAATATATTATTCTACTGGAGATGTAAAAAAAGCATTTAAATATACCTTTTTATCTGGTATAGCTGAACCAGTAGGTGCGTTACTTGCATTTTTAATATTAAGACCATTTATAAATGACATAACATTAGGGGCAATATTTGCAATAATTTCTGGAATAATGTTATATATTGCCATTGAGGAGCTGATTCCTAGTTCAAGACAATATGGTTACATGAAAACATCTCTTGTATTTATTTTTTTAGGAATAGTATTGATGCCATTAACACATATTGTAGGTTAAATCAGTAATGGTTGTTATTTAAGTATTTTGAGGATAAAATTACTAAATTATATAAAAATTTAGTAATTTTGAAGAGTAAAAAAATATGATATAATAGGTGAGAAAATATAAACTAAAAGCTAGGTGAAAAAATGAAAAAAAAGATAGTAATTGTAACAGGATTAAGTGGAAGTGGAAAAACAACAGCTTTAAATATGCTCGAAGATATGGGATATTATACTGTAGATAATCTTCCTTGTGAGATAGGGCCTCTTTTTTTTAGCTCATCTATAGAGAAAATAGCATTGGGAATGGATATTCGTTCTTTTAAAAAAATAGATGAATTCAAAGATTTTTTAAATAAGTTGAAAACTACTCCAGATGTACTATCTTCAATTATATTTTTACAAGCATCTAAGGAAGTGATTTTAAATAGGTATAATCTTACAAGAAGAAAACATCCAGTAGAGGAAAAGACATTATTACAAAGTATAAGAAGAGAAAGAGAGATAATGGCTGGAATAAAAGAGATATCTACAGGGATAGTAGACACAAGTTTTGATAAGCCAAAAGAACTAACTGAAAAATTGAAAATCCTTTTATGTCTAGATATGGATATAAAAGATATTAATATCCATGTTCAATCTTTTGGATTCAAATATGGGATACCTATTGATGTAGATTTAGTTTATGATGTGAGATTTTTACCAAATCCATATTATATAGAAGAGTTAAAATCAAAGAGTGGATTAAATAAAGAGGTAGCTGATTATGTTATGAGCTTTAATATATCACAGGAATTTTTTAAAAAATTAATGGACATGTTTGATTTTTTAATTCCTCATTATATAAAAGAAGGAAAAAAGCATCTTACAATAGGTATAGGTTGTAGTGGAGGAAAACATCGCTCTGTAACTTTTGCAGAGTTAATAGCTAAAGAATTATCTGAAATAGAAAATCTTAATGTATATGTAAGTCATAGAGAGAAAGAGAGAGGAAATTGGTAAAAAGTTTTGATATAAAAAAGATAGATATTCCAGAAAATCCTGGAGTGTATTTAATGAAGAAAAATAGTAAAATTATCTATGTTGGAAAGGCTAAAAATTTAAAAAATAGAGTTCTGTCATATTTTAATAGAGAGCATGGTAATGAGAAAACAAAAGAGCTTGTAAAAAATATAGAAGATATAGAATTTATTATTTGTAATACTGAATTAGATGCACTGGTATTAGAAAATAATCTTATAAAGAAATATATACCAAAATATAATATCCTTTTAAAAGATGAAAAGACTTATCCTTATATTAGGATAAGTAAAGAGAAATTTCCTAATATAAAGATAATTAGAACAACGAAGACATTAGATACAAAAGCTGGGATTTATTTTGGACCATATCCTTTTGGTGCTTGGAATTTAAAGAAAACTTTAGTAAAAATATTTAAGATACGTGATTGTGAAAGAGATATGACTAAAGTTTATCCACGACCTTGTCTTAAATATTTTATGAAAACATGTCCAGGACCTTGTACTTATAAAGAAGGTTATTTAGAATATAATGAACAAGTAGAAAGAGCTAAAGCTTTATTGAAAGGAAAAGGAAAAGAGATAGTAGATTATCTTAAGTTGGATATGAAGACAGCTGCTGAAAATATGAGATTTGAAGATGCAATTATTTTAAGAGAGCAAATAAAAGAAGTTGAAAATGCAGTAGCTAATCAAATAATAGAGTATGGTAGAGATTTAGACGAAGATATATTTTTATTAAAAAAAGAAGCAGAAAGGGTATTTCTTTTTGTTCTTAATGTGAGAGATGGAAAGATAATAGGAAAGATATCTACAAATATAGATTTAAGAAATAAAATAGAAGGAAATTTAGAAGAAGATATCGTAAGAGCTTTTTATTCTACTCATCCAATTCCTAAAAGTATTGTTTTTCAGGAAAATATGGAACAAAAGTTGAATTTGGTAAAAGAAGTTTTACAAATACAAAAAGGTCAGAAGATAGAATTTTATTTCCCAAAAATAAAAAGTAGAAGAAAAGAGTTATTAGAAATGGGGGAGTTAAATTTACTAAAAGATATAGATAATTATTTTAAAAAGAAGTCTGTATTAGAAGAAGGTTTGTATAAAATATATTCAGAGTTATCTCTTAAGAGATATCCACGAAAAATAGAATGTTTTGATATCTCTAATATACAAGGAAAGGATGCAGTAGCCTCTATGAGCGTAGCTATAGAAGGAAAGGCGTCTAAAAAAAATTATAGAAAATTTAAAATAACTTGTAAGGATACACCAGATGACTTTGCAATGATGAGAGAGGTAATAACTAGAAGATATAGTAAGCTTCCAGAACATGAATTTCCAGATATAGTTTTAATAGATGGAGGTTTAGGACAAATAAATGCTGCAGGAGCAGTGTTTCGTGAAATAGGAAAAGAAGGTATTGCTGAATTACTAAGTTTAGCTAAAAGAGATGAAGAGATATACAAATATGGAGAATTAACACCCTATTCATTTCCCAAGGAGTGGGAAGCACTTAAGATTTTTCAAAGAGTAAGAGATGAGGCACATAGATTTGGAATAACTTATCATAGAAAATTAAGAAGTAAGAGGGTTATTTCTTCAGAATTAGATAGAGTAGAGGGAATTGGGAAAAAAAGAAAAGAACTACTTATAAAGGAATTTGGTTCTGTAAAAAAAATTTTACAGGAGGATATAGATTCTTTATCTAGATTTGTTCCTAAAAAAGTAGCAGAAAATATACTTATTACTTTGAAAGGAAAGAATCATAATTAGGAGGAAGGAATGAATAAAAAAATATTAGTTCTAGTAATTTTAGCGTTATTTATTACATCTTGTGGAAGTATAGTTGCTAGAAAAGATAGAAGTCAGATAGTAAAGTTTGAAAATACCAAAATAGTACCAGATAAATATAAGATAATTTTTTATAAAATTAATTATCCTGAGTCGCCTCAAGAAAAAGATTTATTTTATAAGGAATTTGATATTTTGACTTCTAAGATGCTGGTTTATAAAAAAGATATAAACTTAATTATTCCTCTTGAATTATATAAGGACTTATTAAATTTACAAAAAAGAGAAGTGCGAGAGAGTGAAAAAATTTACTTTAAGCAAGCTTATTTACTAACAGATGAAGAAAAAGAATTTTTAGATAAAAATATAGTTATAAAGACTCCTAATAATTCAGGTAGTGTTCAAAAATATTTGAATAAGCAAGTGTTTTATTGGTATAGTTATTTAGAAAGAGAATATTTATATAATCCTGATCAGTATTATACTGAACTAGATAAAGACAAAATTGTAGATGAGATATTTAAGAATAGAAAGTTTTTTTCTAATACGGCTTTAACATTAATGGATGATTTAGTGATAGAAGTAGGATTAGATCAATTAGAAAAAGCTAAGGATTTAATCTATCCATTATATATAGAAACTGATATTTTATCTCAAACAAAAATGGCTGAATTTAAGTCTAAAATTATAATAATAGATGGACGCATAGAGGATATGGTTATTCCTGGAAAAATACTTTTGATTAATAACTTAAATGTAAAAAATGTAAAAGACTATGAGATATCTACTGAAATTATAGATGTTATTGGGCCTTTAAACTTAATACCTAAACTTGAAGACAATAAAAGTTTAAAATTAAAAGATATTCAAAAATTTGATGTAAAACATGTACCTAACAGTGTTTTAAAAAAAGCTACTTTGAAAAAAGAGGACACAAAAAGAGAAACAGTTAATTTTGGTACTGTAGAGACTAAGTGGAGGATAGATTAATGATATATCTTATTTTTATACTTGTTATAGGATTGATGCTATACCATTCGAGAAAAAAAGAAGAAGAGATAACAGAAGCAATGATGACTATTTTAACAAGTATTAGAAATAAAAAACAAATTGAGGATGTTCCAGAGGTACTAAAGGAAGAGTATGAAGATACGATAAAAAATGTTATTAAACAAGATTTAGAATTAGAAAATTCTATTGGAGAATTGAGAGAATATAGAAAAGAGTTAGAGGAAACATATAACTCTTTGGTACAAAAATCTACACAGCTAGAATATAGTAATCAAATATTAGAAAGAAGGGTAGAAAATCTCTCAAATTTAAACTCTCTTTCTAGAGCTGTACTTTCAGTTTTAGACTTAGATAGTATTATAAACATAATATTAGATGCCTATTTTGTTTTGACTGGAGCTAAGAGATTGTCACTATACCTTTGGGAAGAAAGTGGTCTAATTAATAAAAAAACAAAAGGAGAATGTAATTTTAGGGAAAATCTTCTATTTTCTGAAGATGAGATGAGAGAATTTTCTAAAAAAGAGTATCAAGAAATATATAAAAAATTATCCAAAAAATTTAATTTAGCTGAAGATGAAATGATAGTTATATCACCACTTGTCGTAAAAGAAAAAGAGTTAGGAGTTATATTTGTTATAGAAGATAAAAATAAAATGATAGATCTCGATGAAGAAACAATGTCAGCATTAGTAATACAGGTATCTATTGCTATTAATAATGCTAAAATATATTCAGAGCTCCTTGTAAAAGAGAGAATATCAAATGAATTAGATGTAGCTTCCAGAATTCAAAAGAAAATACTTCCGGCTGATATAGATGAAATATTTGGATTAGAGATAGCACAATATTTCGAATCAGCTAAAGAAATTGGTGGAGATTACTATGACTATACTATTTTAGATAATGATATTTTTTCTATTACGATAGCAGATGTAAGTGGTAAGGGAGTACCAGCAGCCTTTTTGATGGCTTTAGGAAGATCAGTTTTAAAAACGTTGACATTAACAGGAGAATTTGCTCCTAACGAAAATTTGAATGAATTAAATAAGATAATATACTCAGATATAACGGAAGATATGTTTATAACTATGATACATAGTAAATATGATAAAAAAATGAGGAGACTTTATTATTCAAATGCAGGTCATAATCCACTTGTTGTATATAGAGCAGCAACAGATAAGATAGAGTTACATACTGTAAAAGGTGTGGCTATTGGATTTTTAAAGGAATATAAATATAAGCAAGGAGAGATTCAACTAGAAAAGGGAGATATAGTTATATTCTATACAGATGGGATTACTGAAGCGGAGAATAAGCATAAAGAAATGTTCGGTTTACAAAGATTACAAAAGGTAATTTATGAAAATAAAAATAAATCGCCAAAGGAATTGAGAGAGGTAATTCTTGAAGCTATAAATAAATTTAGGAAAGATTATGAGCAAACGGATGATTTAACATTTGTAATACTAAAGAGTAATGTTTAGTAGAAAGGAGAAAAAATGGATAGAGTAAGTATAGGAGGTCAAGCTGTAATAGAAGGAGTTATGATGAGAAGTCCAAGTTGTGTAGCTACAGCAGTAAGAAAGCCTTCAGGAGAAATAGTTTATAAAAAAACATTAATATCAAAAAAGAGAAGTAGATTAACAGAAATTCCATTTATAAGAGGTGCTGTAATGCTTTTTGACGCACTTGTAATGGGAATAAAGGAGTTAACTTTTTCAGCTAATGAAGCTGAAGAAAAAGAAGAAAAGCAAATTACTCAAAAGGAAGCTATTCTCACGACAGTAATTTCATTAGGATTAGGAATAGGGTTATTTATAGTATTACCTTCATTAATTGCAAGTTTTTTATTTTTAGACAATAAAATATATTCTAATCTTTTAGAAGCTGCCTTGAGGTTAATATTTTTTATTTTTTATATATGGATTATATCTTTTTCAAAGGATGTAAAAAGAGTATATGAATATCATGGAGCAGAGCATAAGTCTATATATGCATATGAAAATAGTATGGATTTGACACCAGAAAATGCTAAAAAATTTACAACTTTACATCCTAGATGTGGGACAAGTTTTTTACTTATTGTTATGTTAATAGCTATTATAGTTTTTTCAATAATAGATCTTATTTTTCCAACACCAATTACTGTGGTAGGACGAATTGTGATGAAAGTTGGACTTAGAGTTTTACTTATGCCACTTATAGCGGGAATATCTTATGAGATACAAAGATATAGTTCTAAGCATTTAGATAATTTGTGTATAAAAGCATTGGCTTTTCCAGGATTATCTTTACAAAAGATAACAACTAAGGAACCGGATTTAAAGCAGTTGGAAGTGGCTATTGTAGCAATTAAAGCTGCACTGGGAGAAAAAGTTGAAAATGCAAGAGAAATTCAAGGATAAGGTAAAGTTATAAATAAAAATTGCAAGTTTTGATCAATTATGATATAATGAGTCATATATATTAAAAGATTAGGGAGATTACTATGAGGATTAAAAATGAGATTGAGTATGTAATTAGAATACTACTTTATTTGACTAAGTATGGAGAAAATAGGATAGTTTCATCAAATGAAATTTCTGATGCGGAAAATATTCCACATCTATTTAGTCTTAGAATTTTGAAAAAATTGGAAAAGGCTGGACTTGTAAAGATATATAAGGGAGCTAGAGGGGGGTATCAATTAACTAAGCCTAGTGAAGAGATAACTCTAAGAGATGCTGTAGAAACAATAGAACCAGTTATTTGTATAAAAGATTGCTTAGGTAATCTTGAGGCTTGTAACTTAAGAAAGGGAGATTGCGCTGTACATAGAGCATTTAATGGAATTCAAAGAGAATTTATAAGGGCTCTAGAATCTCGTAATTTTAAAGAGTTAGCTGAAGAAACTTATCATGATGATTAAAAAAATTGTTATTTATAAATTATTTAATTAAAATAATATAAAGGAGTGTACCTATTGATAAAACTAGCACACTCCTTTTTATTTTTTATTATTTTATGCTAACTTTAGAACTTTTTCTTTAAAAGAGTCAGGAAGTTTTTTTACTTTACGATTAGAATAATCAAAACAAACTAAAAGTGTTGAGCCATTTATGACTTTTTCATTAGATTCGTTATAAATTTCATACTTTATATTAAAACTTAACTTACTAAACTCTATATTAACTATCTTAATACTAATAGTGTCATTTAAAAAAAGTTCTCTATTATATTCTACAAAAGCATTTTTTTGGATAACTCCATTTCCATCTCCTAAATCCATTTCACTTACTCCTAAAAACTCGAAGAAACGCATTCTAACCATTTGAAAAAAAAGTAAAGCTCTTTCATTTCCTACATGTCCGCCATAGTTAATATCATCTTTTTGAATTCTATAATTGAATACAAACATTATTCCTCCTAAATTTCATAGATTTTTTTTAATAATTAAATTATAATATAATTAGAATGAAAATAAAAGGAAAAATTATAAGATAGGGAGTGAGGTTATGATAAGGTATGGAATGGAAAGAGATTTTGAAAAAGCTAGAAAAATATGGCAGGAATGTTTTTTAGATTCCGAAAAAGAGGTAAAATTTTATTTCGATAATTTATATGATAGGCATAAGTATTTACTTTTAGAAGAGGATGATGAGATAAAAGCTTCACTCCATGAAAATCCATATAGAATCAATTTTAATGGAACTATTTTTGATTCTATTTATATAGTAGGTGTAGCGGTTTCACCTGAGTATAGAGGAAAAGGATATATGGATGATTTAATAAAGGAATCTCTTATTGAAAACAAAAAAAGAGAGATACCATTTATATTTTTATCTCCAATAAATCCAGAGATATATAGAAAGTATGGGTTTGAGTATGTGACTAGATTAAGTAGCTATTCTATGAGAATAGAGAGTATACCATATAATAAAGTGGAAAGAGCTTATGATATAAGAAGAATAGAGTTAAATAGTGAAGATGAAATTTATGAAGATTTAATAGAGGTATATGAAGATAAAATGAAAGATTTATCTTTATATATACAAAGAGATGAAAAATATTATAGAGATTGGGTGAAAGAGATAAAAAGTGATGGAGGAGATATTTTTTCTATTTATTTAGATAAAGAGATAAAAGGATATATTGCTTTTTACAGAAGAGAAAAAATAGAGATTAGAGAGATTTTTACTAAAGATAGAAGAGCATTAGAAAATTTATTGGCTTTGGTTAGAAGTTTCAAAGAGTATTATTCAGAAGTGGAAATAAAGAATATTGATGAAAGATCTTTAGAGTATTGCTTTATAAATCAAAAATCTTTTATAAAGAAAAAATTTCCATTTGCTATGGGCAGAATTTTGAACCCCATGGAAGTTTTTAAGATGCTTAATATTTATGATATTGATATGAGAATATTAGTAACTGATAGTATTATAATGGAAAATAACGGGATTTATAAGTTTAGTCAGGAAGGAGAATTAACTTATAGTGGAATAGGAGATTGGGATATTAAAATTGATATAGGAGATTTATCTTCATTAGTGTTTGGTCAATTGAGTATAGATGAATTAATTTTTCTTGAAAAATTAGAAGTAAAAAATAGAGAGGTAATAAAAAAGATAAAAGAGAAATCTATTTTTATATTGAAGAAGAATTATATTCAAGATTACCAATAAAATTTATTTTATATTTAAAAAGTACAAAAGCTGTCAAAATTCTCTGACAGCTTTTATATTAAATTAAGTAAATTAAACTTTTTAAAAGAAAGGATACTTGAATTATATATTAATTTATTAAAAAAGTCAAGAATATTTTTTACTTTTTTAATAAAGAAATTTTACTCAGTGGTAATTTAGGAACAAAATGATGATTATTACTATCTCTTGAATAGATTAGATTATTATCTATAGCCTCTATAATACTTACAGTGTCTTTAGATTCTCCAAGTGAAATAAGCATATGGGAGATATAATTTTTAGGAAGTTCTATTAATTTTTCTATTTCAGGTTTATTATAAGAACCAATTATACATCCACCATATCCAAGCTCATTGGCTATGAGTAAAATATTTTGAGAAGCAATTCCCATATCAAAATAAAGATTTTTCTCTGAAATATCAGTCAATGGATTTTCACTACAAATTAGAATGTAGGCAGTAGGAGCTTCTTCAATAGTTGGATTCCAAGATATTGCCCCTGCAAATTTAACCATTGGAAATATTTTTTCACAAAGCTCGTTACTATTAATTAAAACATATCTAAGCTTTTGTGAATTCTTAGTAGATGCAGCATATCTTGTTGCTTCTAACATTTTTTCTAATTCTTCCATAGATATTTTCTTTTTAGTAAAGCTTCTGTGTGAACGAATTTTTTTTAAAATGTCAATCATCATAATTAATTACCTCCATTTAAGATTAAGTCTCTATATTCCTTAACTGAAAGCTTGGTTTTAGGAAGATTTTTACTACTTAATTTTCCAGCTAATTCTCTTCCAAATATTCTAGAGTTTTTTGAGTTTATATGGGTTATGGCAATAGCCAAAGCATCAGCAGCATCATCTGGTTTAGGAATTTCAGGAAGTCCTAAAATTCTTTGAACCATAAGTTGAATCTGTTTTTTCTCAGCTTTTCCATAGCCTGTAATTCCTGTTTTTACTTGGAGAGGAGTATAATGATTTATTGCAAGATTATGTTGTCTTCCACATAATACTATAACACCTCTAGCTTGTCCTACTGATATTACAGTTTTATTATTTTTAAAATAGAATAACTCTTCGATTGCCATTTCATTAGGAGAATATTTTTTTATTATCTCGGTAAGTTCTGAATAAATTTTACAAAGTCTATCCTCCATAGGTATATTTTTATCAGTATAGATACAACCATAATCTATAACATTAAATTTATTATTTTCAAAATCTAAAATAGAAAAACCTACAATAGCAGTTCCAGGATCAATACCTAATATTCTCATATTTTCTACTCCTCAGTTATAAAGTTATTTTTTAAAATTAAAATTTGTTTGTCTGAGTGCTTCATATAAAATTATAGCAGCAGAGTTTGAAAGGTTTAATGAACGTCCCATATCTATCATAGGGATAGTGATACAACTTTCTTGATGAGCATTTAAAATCTCTTCTGGGATTCCTCTAGATTCAGGTCCAAACATTACAAAGTCATCTTCTTTAAACTCTATATCAGAATATTTTTGTTTTGTCTTTGTAGTAGCATAGAAGATTCTTGCCCCTTTGTTAGCTTCTATAAATTCCTCATATGATTCCCATATCACTAAATCTACTAAATGCCAATAATCTAGTCCAGCTCTTTTCAGTTGCTTTTCGTCTAAAGAAAATCCAAGTGGTTTAATAAGATGTAATCTTGTATTTGTAAGAACTGATGTTCTGCCAATATTTCCTGTATTATAAGGTATTTCAGGATTTAATAAGACTATATTCAAAGTGATTCCTCCTTAAAAATTTATACATACAATTATAGCACAGATTTAAAAAATTATCAGTAATATTTTGACAACTTGGGATAGGTAAAGTATAATATAAATGTTGATGTAAAAGAGAGACATTAGGAGGAACGAATGAACATACAAACTTTTTATTTGGGAAGTTTAATGACGCATTGTTATCTAGTATGGAATGAGAATAGAGAGGCTTATCTTTTTGACTGTGGAGGTGAGAATATAGGAAGAGTTGAAACTTTTTTAAAAACTCATGAGCTTACACTTAAGTATATGGTACTTACACATGGACATGGAGATCACATAGGGGGATTAAATAGAATCAAAGAGATCTTTCCAGATGTAACTGTGTATATAGGAAAAGAGGAAGAAAAGTTTTTGACTGAGCCAGAATTAAACCTTATGAGGTATATGAATGGAAAAGATTTTATCTATGACGGAGACTATATAACTATAAAAGAGGGAGATATGGTAGGAGAGTTTGAAGTTTTAGATACACCAGGACATACTATAGGTTCAAAATGCTTTTATAATGTCAAAGAAAAGATGTTAATTTCTGGAGATACTATGTTTAAAAGAAGTTTTGGAAGATATGATTTACCTACGAGTGATGGAGAGATGCTGTTTAATAGTTTGAGAAAATTGTGTACTTTACCAGAGGATACAAAAGTGTATAGCGGACACAGTGAGCCAACTACTATAGGGGAAGAAAGAGCATTTTTAACAATGCAAGGAATGATATAGGAAGGTGATAATATGGAAAAAATATATGATGTAATAATTGTAGGAGGAGGACCAGCAGGATTAAGTGCTGCTTTATATACAGGGAGATCAAGGCTATCTACATTGGTAGTAGAAAGAGCTGGTATGGGAAGCCTATACATGGCTCATAAGGTAGATAATTACCCAGGATTTCCAGAAGGAATAACAGGGGACGAGTTAAATTTACGTATGAAAGAGCAAGCTAAGAGATTTGGAGCCGAATTTGTAGAGGGGACACTTCTAGGATTTGATCCATATGAGGAGATAAAGATAGTAAAAACTGATGCTGGGAACTTTAAAACTAAAAATATAATAGTAGCTACTGGATCAGGAAAGAATTTTGGTAAAAAGCTCAAAGGAGAGAAAGAGTTCTTAGGTAAAGGAGTATCTTACTGTGCAACTTGTGATGGAGCTTTTACTAAGTCTATGACTGTATCTTTAGTAGGGCAAGGAGAAGAGTTAGCTGAAGAGGCATTGTTTTTAACAAAGTTTTCTAAACTTATAAGAGTTATGGTAACTGAGGATGAATTTAAATGTAGTAAAGAGAGTTATGAAGCTCTTGCTTCTTCTGAGAAGGTAGAAATAATTACAGGTGTAAAGCTTTTAGAGATAAAAGGTAAAGAGTATGTTGAAGAATTAGTTGTAATGGAAAAAGAAGAAGAAAAAGTTTATAAGTCTGATTTTGTATTCTTATATCTTGGAACGAAAAGTAATGCTGAGATGTATGGTGAATTTGCAAAATTAGATAAAAATGGAAATATAATAACTTCTGCAGATTTGAAAATGAATGTAGAAGGAATGTATGCAGCTGGAGATATTAGAAGTGGGGCTGTAAAACAAGTGACTGTATCAGTTGCTGATGGGACAATAGCTGCTTTAGAAGTTATAAAAAGAGCATTGAAGAAGTAAAAATAAAAAAGGAAATAGATATTTTTTCTCGTAAATATAAATATATTACATTTTGATTTTGCTACTCAAAGGAGTTGATTAATTATGAGAAAAATTTTTGTATTAGATACTAATATCCTTATTCATGATCCTAAATGTATATATAATTTTAGAGGAAATGATGTAATACTTCCTATCTATGTGGTAGAAGAGATTGATAAATTAAAAAGAAGTCAAAGTACTGCTATTCAAGCTAGGATGGCTTCAAGAGTATTAGATGAGATAAGAAGTAAGGGAAGCTTATCTAAAGGGGTTGAACTCCCAAATGATATTTTTTTCAAAGTAGAAATAAAAAATGATAGGAGTTTACTTCCAGAGAATTTAGATAGGGATATAGTAGATAATAATATTATCTCTGCAACTTTAGGAATAAAAAAAGATAATCCTGATAAAAGAGTAATAATAGTAAGTAAGGATATTAATATGAGAGTAAAAGCTGATTCACTTGGTCTAGAGGTAGAGGACTATAATACAGACAGGGTTGAATACAGTGATTTACATGATGGATTTTTTGAAGTTGATGTGGATAAAAGACTTTATAATAAATTTGATAAGGATGGAAAAATTGAGTTTACTGCTCTAAAAAGAGATGATATTTTACCAACTCCAAATTGTTTTTTTAAATTAAAATATAAAGATAATATCATGTGTGGTAGATATATAGAGGGAAAAATTAAAAAGTTTTTACTTGGTGATGTGCAAGCCTGGGGACTTAGAGCTAGAAATGATGAGCAGAGATTTGCTATGGAGTTACTTATGGATGAGAGTGTCAAAGTAGTTACATTAGTAGGTGGAGCTGGAACTGGAAAAACGCTTTTAGCTATTGCTACTGCTCTTGAACTTGTAGTAGAAAGAAAAAGATATAAAAAGATTTTAATTGCTAGACCTATTATTCCAATGGGAAAAGACTTAGGATATCTTCCAGGTACTGAAAAAGAAAAACTAAGACCTTGGATGCAACCTATTTTTGATAATATAGAATTTTTAAGTGAAGCTAAAGATGATAAGACAGGTGAAAAAGTGGTAGAAGGATTAGAAGCTATGGGAATGATGAAAATAGAACCACTTACATACATAAGAGGAAGAAGTATTCCTAAAGGTCTTATTATCATAGATGAAGCTCAAAATCTTAGCCCTTTGGAGATAAAAACAATTGTGACAAGAGCTGGTCAAGAGACTAAAATAATATTTACTGGCGATCCTCAGCAAATAGATAATCCATATTTAGATGCGAATACAAATGGTCTGACTTATATGGCCGATAGATTAAAATTTGAAAAAATTGTAGGGCATATAACTTTAAAAAAAGGTGAAAGATCAGATATAGCAGAGATAGCTGCTAAGTTATTATAGATGAATTTTAATAGAGAGCTTTGGCTCTCTATTTTTTTAGAAAAATTTGTAGGTCACTAAAAATGTTGAGACCCCCTTAACGAAAACATTGAGACCCTATCAATGTAAATTGTGAATAGAATAATACAAGTATATTAATATAAAATTACTATATATTACACAAATTTGATTAAATAGAAAAAGCTACTCAATTATATAATTGAATAGCTTGGGAAAAGGTAGTTTTGGTTTTGAGAGACTGACTACCTTTTTTTATTTTTTGGAAAAGTACGCCTTTTGATGAAAAAGCGTACTTTCTTTTACTCGTGAATAACCTATTTTACCCTTTTTTTAAGCATATGTCAAGGAGATTAAGTTTATTAATTAGAATTTTTTTTAAAAAAGTACTAATTTTAGAGTTATTTTTTGATGAAAAATACGCCTTTTCATCAAAAGAAGAACTCGAATGAGGAGGAATTTTAAAAGTGTCTAACTATATAGTCCAATTTCCTTTGAAAGTGGAAAAATATCAAGAGGATATCTTAGAGAAAAGATTTAGGATAGGTAGAGATATATATAATTCACTTTTAGGAAAAATGTTAAAAAAATATGGTGAGATGATAAAAAGAAAAGAGTACAGAGAACTACTATATGAAATAGCTAATAGCGAAGGAAAGAAAGTCCTTTACAAGAAATTAGAAGAGATTAGGAAAGAAAATGGCTTTAATGAGTATTCTTTTCACAAAGAAGTAAAGAATATGCAGAAATTTTTTAAAAAGAATATAGATTCATTTACTGCTCAAAAGATAGCTTCACAAGTGTGGAGAGCTTTTGAAAAAATGATGTATGGAAGTGGACAGAAGGTTCATTTTAAACAGGAAGATGATTTCAAATCCTTAGAGGGAAAATCTAATGGAACAGGGATTAGATATATAGATGGATACATTGATTGGAAAGGTCTTAAGTTAAAAGTTCTAATTGATAAGGAAAACTACTATGAAAAAGAAGCGCTTAAGAGTGAGATAGCTTATTGTCGTATTATGAGAAAAAATATTCGAGGGAAACTCAAATACTATACACAGTTAGTTTTTAAAGGTATTCCACCTAGAGAGATAGATAAGAAAACTGGAGAGTATAGAAATAGAGTTGGAAGTGGTGAGATTAGATTAAAGATAGGGAAAGAATATCTCATCTATGAAAAAGATGGAAAAGTAAAAGAGGTTGAATTAGCAGATAAGATATATCTACTAGAGCTTAGAAGAAAAGAGCTAATAGAGAAGATAAATAGAAGAAAAAAAGAGGGATTATCAACACTCAGTGTAAGACATAGAAAGCTAGTAGAGGAATTAAAGGAGATATATAGAAAGCAAAGTGAGGTGAGAAAGTACCAACATGAGTGCTTAAGTAACGAGATATTAAAACTTGGGGATAAGGTAGAGATAGAAGAGTTAGAGAGTGTACAAGAAGAAATTTACTCTAAGGGTAAAGAAAAAAGAGTAAAGATAACTAGGAGTGGGAAAAGAGGAAATAGAGCTCCTAGAATGTTGGTTGAAATTTTAAATAGAAAACTAAAAAATAGGTTTTGATGCGAACCTAACTAGTAATAGTGAAAACTTCAAATGAAAGAGATTGGGCTATCACTCTTTAGAGAGGAATGGAAATTCTTGAGTAGTGAGGAGTAAGAAGTGTCAGTACTTTTCATTTGTTAAATAATATTAAAAAAATAAATTGGAGAGAATTTTTATGAAAAGACAAGTAGCAAAAGTTGTAATGATAATAATGCAGTTCATTTTCTACTTTGTAGTTAATGAATTATTTAAAGTGCCAGATAGGATAATGTACAATACATTTTTCATTTATCTGGCTTTAAATTTGACTAAAAATATGTATTCCTTTAAAACTATTCTAATATGGGAAGAGTTGAGAAAGCTTTTATTAGTTCATATAGAATATTTAATAATTATGCTAATCAATGACTTGGCTTTTTGGGGAGTAAAGTATATCCCTGTTCATCTTTTTGTAGGACTTACTTTTACGTTTTTTAATATTTTTATAATTAGCTTTATAAGGAAAGTGTTTAGAAAAAAACTTGAGAAGAGTTTATTAATAATCGGGATAGGAAATACTGCTAATCAGATAACAAGGATAATAAAAGATAATAATACCTTTACTATGTATAAACTATTGGGATATATCTCAGCTAATAATATAGAAGGGGTAAATCAAGAGGTTCATGTGGAAAAAGACAAAGTAATAGGTACTTATGAGGATTTGGATAAAATCCTAGATAAGAATAAAGTAAATGAGGTACTTATAGCCTTACCACTAGCAAATAACGAGCAGATGGAAGAGATAATTAATAAGCTAGATGGTAGGGTAGATAAGATTAAGTTTATTCCAAGACTAAATGGCACATATACACTTAACTCAACAGTAGAGGACTATGATGGAATGATGGTGCTATCTACTTATAACGGAATGAATAAGAAAAGATACAAAATACTAAAAAGATGTTTTGATATCATTGCTGGTAGTATAGGTTGTGTAGTATTAGGCCTACTTTATTTAATCTTTGCCCCTAAGATAAAAAAAGATGGTGGGAAAGCAATATTTACCCAAAATAGAATTGGTAAAGATGTAAAAACATTTAAGATGTATAAATTTAGAAGTATGTATGTAGATGCAGAGGAGAGATTACAAGAACTATTAGAAAAAGATGAGAAGATAAGAGAAGAGTTCTATAGAACCTTTAAATTGAAAGATGACCCAAGAATTACAAAGGTAGGAGAGTTTTTAAGAAAAACTTCATTAGATGAGTTTCCACAGTTTTTGAATGTAATAAAAGGAGAGATGTCCTTTGTAGGACCTAGACCAGTAGTACAAAAGGAAGTAGATATGTACTATGGGAAAGAAAATGCTAGAAAGATATTTATGGTAAAACCAGGGATAACAGGAATGTGGCAAGCTAATGGAAGGTCAGATGTAGAGGACTATGATTCAAGAATAGGTTTAGATTTATATTACATACGTAACTGGTCACTATGGCTAGATGTGATAATAACAATTAAGACAATAAAGAATGTTATATATAGAAAGGGTGCGTATTGATGGAAAAAATTTCTATAATAGTACCAATTTATAATGGAGAGAAGTATTTAGAAAAATTAGTTTCAAAGATAAAAGAACAAGAGATTAATAAAAAAATAGAATTGATAGCTTTGGTAACAAAATCAAAAGATACTAGTCTAAAAAAAGCTAAAGAGCTATTTGATATTGTTTTAGAGATAGAAAAATTTAATCATGCTAAAACAAGACATGAGGGAGCATTAAAGTCATCAGGGGGCATTTTAGTCTTTATAACTCAAGATATATTACCTTATGATAATCAATGGTTAAAAAATTTGATTGAACCATTAAATGAAAAGATAATAGCTTCTTTTTCAAGACAGATAGCATATGAAGAACATTCTAATATTGAAAAAATAATTAGAGAATTTAACTATCCTAATAAAGATAGAATTTGTAATAAAGAAATGAAAGAAAAAAATGGAAGAAAAAATATTTTCTATAGTGATGCCTCATCAGCTATTATAAAAGAAAAATTTTTTGAATTAGGTGGATATAATTTTGAAGTTCCTACAAATGAAGATGTATATTTAGCTAATAAGATAGTAGAAAATGGATATAGTTTCTTGTACGCTTCTCAAAGTAGAATTTGGCATTCACACCAACTATCTTTAAAAGATACTTATAAAAGATATAAAGATATAGGAAAATTTGAGAAATTATATAAAAATGAAATTGATTTTTCTAAAACACAAAGTGAAGGAAATAAAGTATTACTTTTTTTAATAAAAGAGTTATTAAAAAGAAAAAATATAAAAGAATTAATCTATCTTCCTTTTGATATAGGAGCTAGATGGATAGGATATAAAATGGAGGATTAAAATGAAAGGAATAATATTGGCAGAAGGAAGTGGAACAAGACTTTATCCTATAACAAAAGCGATATCAAAACAAATAAATCCAATATATGATAAACCAACGATCTATTACCCCCTTTTTATTCTTATGTTAGCAGGAATAAAAGAGATATTAGTAATCTCTACTCCTAGAGATTTACCTTTATTTAAAGCTCTACTTAGAAATGGAGAAAGATTTAGAGTGAAATCGGAATGTGTAATATAAGAAAAAGCAAAAGGATTGACAGAAACTTTTATTATGGGAAAAAAGTTTGTAGATAAATAAATGGTTAAGTAAAGAAAAAGTATTAGAGTTAGTAAACCATTAATGGAATCAAAATACGAAGAATATTTAGTAAATTTAGTGAAATAGGTGGAGCAGATGAGTAAGTTTAAAAAAATGGAAACAGGAATAGAAGGACTATGTATAATAGAGCCTACTGTATTTGGAGATAATAGAGGATTTTTTTTAGAAACATATAATAAGAAAGAATTTGAAGAGTTAGAAATAACAGCAGAATTTGTACAAGATAATCATTCTAAATCTAGAAAAGGAGTATTGAGAGGATTACATTTTCAAACTAAACATTCTCAAGGAAAATTAGTAAGAGTAGTAAAAGGCTCAGTATATGATGTAGCAGTAGATATTAGAAAAAGAAGTAAAACATATGGACAGTGGTATGGAATAGAACTAAGTGCAGAAAATAAAAAGATGTTCTATATACCAGCTGGATTTGCTCATGGATTTTTAACTTTAGAAGATGATACAGAGTTTCAATATAAATGTACAGATATATATGCGCCACAATATGATAGTGGAATAATGTACAATGATAAAGATTTAAATATAGATTGGAAATTAGAAGAATACGGAATAACAGAACTTACTCTATCAGAAAAGGATAAAAAGCATCAAACTTTTAAAGAATATACAGAAAATTACCAAGGAGACTATGTATTGCTTACTGGTGCTAATGGCCAATTAGGACAGGATTTTCAAAAGTTATTTGATAAATTAGGAGTTAGATATATAGCTACTGATTATCAAGATCTTGATATAACAGACAAAGAAAAAATAAAAATGTATATGAATAGTAATAATTTTACAGTAGTTATTAATTGCGCTGCATATAATGATGTAGATAAGGCAGAAGATGAAGTTGAAAAGTGTTATTCTTTAAATACTTATGCACCTAAAAATTTAGCGGAGATCTGTAAAGAAAAAGATATTATTTTTGTAACTTATTCGACAGATTTTGTATTTGATGGAGAAAAAGAGATACCATATGTAGAAGAAGATATTCCTAATCCTTTATCAGTATATTCTAAATCTAAGTTAGAAGGCGAGAAATACTCTTTAAAATATGAGAAGGCTTTTTTAATTAGGACATCTTGGGTATTTGGAATGGGAAACAATAATTTTTGTAAACAAGTAATAAATTGGTCAAAAGATAAAGATATATTAAAGATAGTAGATGATCAAGTATCTAGCCCAACATATTCAAGGGATTTAGCAGAATTTTCTTGGGCTTTAATACAAACAAATAAGTATGGATTATATCATTTTTCAAATGCAGGAGAAGCTTCTAAGTACGAACAAGCAGAATATATATTAAATAAGATAGGCTGGAGAGGAAAATTGGAAAGAGCAAAGACAAATGATTTTCCATTAAAGGCAAAAAGAGCTAAATATTCAAAATTAGATAGTAGTAAGATAGAGAAATTACTAAATAAGAAGATACCTCATTGGAGAGAGGGGATTGAAAAATTTTTAAAAAACTAAAAGAGGGATATTAAAAATGAAAAAAATAAAAATTGGATATATGATATCACATTTAGAAAATTCTGGTCCTGTAAATATATTATATGGAATTATAAAATATTTGGATAGGACTAGATTTGAACCTTATATAATAACTTTAAAAAGTGAGAAAGAGAATACAAGAAAAAAAGAATTTGAAGATTTTGAAGTTAAAATAATAGAAAATATTACTTCAAATTTTAATATAGTTTTTAAAAGAGATAAATTTTTAGAAAAAAAAATTAAAGAATTAAGGATAGAAATTTTACATGCTCATTGTTTACCAAGCGCAGTCTTATTAGCTAATTTAAGAATAAAAAATATAAAAAAAATAAATACACTTCATTGGGATTTTTCAACAGATTTGATATATAAATTTGGAATAATAAAAGGATACATTTTTAAAAAGATTTATATTAAAGCATTAAAAAAAATGAATTTAAATATAAGTTGTGGAGAAGGAGTTTCTAAATTAAACCGACTACATTCTGGAATAAAAAGTATTTCAATTATGAATGGAATAGATGAAGAAAAAATAAATTTACAAAATGTATTAGAAAGTAAAGAAGAAATAAGAAAAAAATTGGGGATATCCCTAAAGAAAAAAGTTTTTATAAGTATAAGTTCAATAGATGAAAGAAAAAATATTTTATTTTTAACTAAAGTATTTAAGGAGAAATTAAAAGATTATATTCTTATAATACTTGGTGATGGAGATAAAAGAAAAAGATTAGAAAATTTAATAAAAGGGAGTAATAATATATATTATTATGGTAAAAAAAAATTAGACGAAATTCAGTATTATTTAAAAGCTAGTGATTTTTATATTTCTGCATCTAAAAGTGAAGGAATGCCAAACTCTGTATTAGAAGCTTTACAATTTGAGTTACCAGTTATTCTATCTAATATAAAACCACATGAAGAAATTATATGTTTAGGAAATATAGGTACTATTTTTAATCATAATGATAAACAGGATTTGGAGAATAAGATTGGGAAAATATTAGAAAAGCAGTCAATAAAAAGTGAAATAAAAAAAGTAAAAAATATAATTTCAGCAAAAAGGATGAGTAGAGAATATATGGAGATATATTCTAAAAAGGTAAGAGATGAATATATATAGAATTATTTTAATAGTATTACTTTTATTGTTTGTCATTGAAGATTATTTAAAAAAAAATAAGAAAATATATGGTTTTTTAAAAATTTTTATGCTATTAATTTTATTATTTTTAATTGGCTGCAGAGGAAATATAGCAAGAGATGATCAAATGTATATTAGTTTATTAAATGAATTTGAATATTCTCTTACTTTCATAAAAGAATCACGTTTTGAAATATTTTATCTTTTTTTAAATGGAATAGTAAAGTTTGTTATTGATGATTATAATGTATTATTTTTAGTTATTGCTGGGATAAATTTATATAATTTATATAAATTTATTAGTTTTTTTTCAGTATCATTTTTTTATTCTCTATCTTTTTATTATTGTCGTTGGATATTTTTAAAAGAGTTTACACAGATAAGAAGTGGTTTGGCTTGTTCATTTCTATATTTAGCTTTGATTGAATTGTATAAAAAAAAAGAAAAAAAATATTATTTTTGGGTTTTAGTAGGAGGGTTATTTCATAAGGCTATTTTTTTTGCTGTGTTTTTTCCCATATTTTTAAAACTGTTAAATAAAAATTTAGAAATAAAAGAGAAAATAATTTATATTTTTATACTAGGATTTCCATTTTTTAATATAAAAGGTTACTTAAATATTATTTTATTAAAATTAGGAATACATCAAGTATATTTAACAGGATACTATTCAGAGAAAACTACTAATATTGTTTATTTTTATTCATTATTTTTTTTAATAGTATTAATCATATTTGATAGAAAATTAAAATTATTATTTTTTTCTAGATATATTTTTCTAAAAAAAGTATATATCTTTAGTTGTTTAATTGGAGCTATTTTATATCATTATGGAGATATAGCAGGAAGATTAAGTTCATTTTTTAATGTTGAATTCGTACTTCAAGATAAGTTATTAAATATATTTAAAAGTAGATTTATGTTAAGAATAGTTTTACTTTTATTTTTAATATTATTATATTATGTTAACTTTACTTTAAAGTTGGAATTAGAATATTGGAATTATTTTAAATAGAGGTGTAAGATGAAAATATTATATATTAGTAATAGAAGTAATTCTCAGAATAAAAATGGAGCATACCAAGTAGCTCAACGAAACTATGAACATTTGAAAGAAATATTTAATAGAAAAATAGAAATATATTTAATAAAGAAAAAATCAATAGTAAGTAAAATTATAGATACTTTTATTTTTAAACGTTTAGAAGGTATCTCAATAAAAATGGAAGATGAAATTATAAGTATATTATCTACAAATGAGTTTAACTATGTTTTTTTTGAAAGTAGTTCATTTGGATATTGTGCTGAAAAAATAAAGAAAAAATATCCAAAAATAAAAATTATTACTTTTTTCCATGATATTAACCATAGTCTATGGAAGCCTCTATATTTAGAAACTAAAAAAAATAAAAAAAATTTATTAAATACTATAAAATTGAAAAAGTTTATGAAAAATTCAATAGTAAATGAAAAGAAGGTGTGTGAAATAAGTGATAAGATAATTACTTTGAATAGTAGAGATAGTATTTTATTGAAAGAATTATATAAAGTTAGTTCAGATAAAGAAATAGGAGTTACTTTTCCAATGAGAAAAATATCAAGGTTTGATAAAAAAGTTGAAAAAGAAAAGTTGAAATTATTATTTGTTGGAGTAGGAACATTTTTACCAAATATTCAAGGAATAGAATTTTTTATAAAGAAAGTATTACCATATATAAATGTTGAATTAGAAATAGTAGGAAAAGGAACGGAAATAAATAAAGAAAAATGGGAGAGTTTAAATTCAAAAGTTAAAGTTAGAGGAACTGTAGATTCGTTAGATGAATATTATAATGATGCTGATGTTGTAATAGCTCCAATTTTTATGGGTGGTGGAATGAAGGTAAAGACAGCAGAAGCGTTATCTTATGGAAAAACTATTTTTGGAACAAAAGAAGCTTTTGAAGGGTATGAAGTAGATTATAAAAAAGTTGGTGGATTATGTAATACAGCAGAAGAATTTATAAAGTCAATAACTGAATATATGAAATGGTGGGAAAATAATAATAAGCCTGTTTTTAATGAGTATTCTTATCAAATTTTTAAAGAAAAATATAGTTATGAATCTTCATTGAAAAAATTTAAAGAAATTTTCGAAAAGTTAGAAAAGGAGAACTAAAAGATAATGAAACATGCATTTATGATAATGGCTCATAATAATTATAATCAACTAACAAAACTACTATATTTATTAGATCACCCAGATGTAGAAATATTTTTACATATAGATAAAAAAAGTGAAGAATATACCCCACCTAAGTTGATATACTCAAAGATAAATTTATTAGAAAGAATGAAAATTAATTGGGGAGGATACTCGCAAATTAATTGTGAATTAAAGTTGTTAAAATTAGCTTTAAAAAATAATAAATTAAAATATTTTCATTTAATAACAGGACAAGATTTGATATTAAAAAGAATTGATAAAGTACTAGATTTTTTTAAAAAATATCAAGAAAAAAATTTTATACATTTTGATAGAGAAATAAAAAGTTTGGATAGATATAAAAGAATAAGATATTATAGACCATTTCAAGATATAGTTTCTAAAAGAACCTTTTTAGGGAAAATAATTATCTCAATTTTCCAAGAAAGAATTTTTTGTTTATTACAAAAAATATTTGGAATAGATAGAAATAAAAAATATAAAAATGTTCAATTTAAGAGTGGATCAGCTTATTTTAGTATAACAAGAGAATTTGCTGAGTATATAGTTAAGAATGAAAAAGATATAGAAAAATGTTTTGCATATACTATTTGTGGAGATGAAATGTTTGTTCAAACTTTAGTATATAATTCAAAATTTAAAGAGACTTTATTTAATGATAAGTATAATGATAAATGTTCAGCTAATCAAAGATATATAGATTGGAATACTGGAACTCCATATATTTGGAGAAAAAGTGATGTTGATGATTTGTTTGAAAGTAATTATTTATTTGCAAGAAAGTTTGATGAAAAAGTAGATTCAGAAATTATAGATGAGATAATAGCAAGAATTAGAAATGATATTTAAAAATAATAAATTGGAGTAAATGATGAAGAAAAATCTTTTAAAGTGGCAAGATGAATTAAATATTTCTATTCAACAAAATGAAGATAATTTCTCTAAATACCTAGAGTTTGGTACAGGTGGTATGAGAGGAATAATGGGTATTGGTACTAATCGTATGAATGAATATATGATTGGAAAAGCTACTCAAGGTTTAGCTAACTACCTTATTAAAACTAGTGGAGAGTCAGGAAAATCCAAGGGTATAGTAATAGGATACGATAGTAGAGTAAATTCAGTAGAATTTGCTGAAAGAACAGCCTTAGTTCTATGTGCTAATAAAATAAAGACTTATCTATTTGATAGTATCAAAAGTACTCCAGAACTATCTTTTGCTGTAAGAGAATTAAAATGTCAAGCTGGAGTAATGATTACAGCTTCTCATAATCCTAAAGAATACAATGGATATAAAGTATATTGGAAAGATGGGGGACAACTAGTAGAACCACAAGCTAGTGGAATAATAAAAGAGGTAAATAATACCGGTGAATTTGATGATGTAAGGATAATTACTAAAGATGAAGCTTTAGCAAATGGATTACTTACAATATTATCAAATGAGTTAGATGCTAAATACTTAGAAAGTATAAAAAAAGAATCTGTTCTAAATAATTTACCCAAAGATATTAAAATAGTATATTCTCCACTTCATGGAACAGGTGGTAGACCAGTAAAGAGATTATTAGAAGAATTAGGATATACAAATATCTATGTAGTAGATCAGCAATTTGAACCTAATGGAGAGTTTCCTACTTGTCATTATGCGAATCCAGAAGAGAAATCAGTATTTGATTTAGCTATTAAGTTAGCTGAGAAAAAGAGAGCAAATATCTGTATAGCAAATGATCCAGATGCTGATAGAACAGGAATGATGGTAAAAGAAGATAGAGAATGGATATATTTTAATGGAAATCAAATAGGAGCTCTTTTATTATCATATATTCTAAAAAATAGTAAAAATATTAAAAAAAATAGCGCAATAGTTTCAACTATTGTTACTACTCCAATGTTAGATTTATTAGCTAAAGACTATAATTTAAAAGTTTTCAGAACTCTTACAGGATTTAAATATATAGGAGAAAAAATTAGAGAATTTGAAGAAAGAAAATATAATAATACTTTCCTATTTGGAATGGAAGAATCAATAGGATATCTTAAAGGAGATTATGTAAGAGATAAAGATGGAATACTTGGAGTAATGTTAATAGTAGAGATGTGTTCTTACTTTGAAAGTGTAGGTACTACTCCATTAAAAGAATTAAATAAGCTATATGATAAGTATGGTTGGTATAGTGAGATAACTTATCCAGTAACTAGAATAGGAGAAAAAGGACAAGAAGAGATATCAAAAATGATGTCAGAGTTAAGAAAACAAGATTTTAAAGAGTTTTTAGGAAAAAAAGTAGTTACTAGATATGACTATAAATATGATGAATTGGGTTTACCAAAATCAAATGTAATTCAATATATATTAGAAGATGGAAGCTATATAACTATTAGACCATCTGGAACAGAACCAAAGATAAAATACTATATTTATACTAAAGATATTTCTAAAGAAAAAGCTGATAAAAAGTTACAAGATTTATTAGAAAAACTAAAAGAGTATATGCAATCATTGTTAGATTAGGAGGAAGCTATGCTGACAGCAATTATCATGGCTGGTGGAAGTGGAGAGAGATTTTGGCCACTATCTACACCAGAAAGACCAAAACAACTATTAAAAATATTTTCAGATAAAACTATGATAAGAGAAACAGTTGATAGAATTCTTCCTATCATAAAACCAGAAAATATATTTGTAGCTACTAATATTATTCAAGCTAAAGAAATAGAAAAAGAGCTATCAGATATACCAAAGGAAAATATAGTGATAGAACCAGCTTTTAAAGATACAGCAGCAGCTATTGGCTATACTTCTTTGATAATAGAAAATAGATTTAAAGATAAATTAGAAATTGGAGAGAAGATAGAAACGATAGTTCTTGCATCAGACCATCTTATTAAAAAAGAAGATGAATTTAGATATGCGATATTAAAAGGCGCAGAGGAAGCAAGAAATAATGGAGTAATAGTAACACTTGGAATAAAACCATCTAAACCAGAAACAGGATATGGATATATAGAGGTAAAAGATGAAACTATGGAACTTAACTCTATATGTAAAGTAAAAAGATTTAGAGAGAAACCAAGTCTTGAAGTAGCAGAAAGTTATCTAGCTAGTGGGAAATACTTATGGAATAGTGGAATGTTTATCTTTACAACTGAAACTATATTTAAAAACTTTGAAGTACTTATGGAAGAGCACACAGAAGTTTTTAATGAGATAAGAAAACAGTTGAAAGAAAATTTGTATGGAGAAGAGTTAAGTCAAATAGTAAAATCATACTTTGAAAAATTTGAAAAAATATCAGTAGATTTTGGAATAATGGAATACTCTAAAAATATTAGAGTAATACCTGTAGATATAGATTGGAACGATATTGGAAGCTTTAATGCTTTTGATGAAATATTTCCAAAAGATGAAAATGGAAATGTAGTAAGAGGACAAAAAATAAGAAACTTAGATTCAAAAGATAATATAGTAATATCTGATGATGTAGAGATATCACTACTTGGAATAAATGATTTAGTAATAGTAAAAAAGAAAGATAAATTATTAATAACAAGAAAAGATAGAACACAGGATATTAAGAAAATAATGAAAGGATAAATAATGAAAAAGGTAGCAATAATAATTCCTACATACAATAGAGGTCATTTGTTAGAAAAGACTATTCCATCGTATGCAGAACAAATAGGAGAAAATTTTTGGATAAAAGAAATTATTATAGTTGATGATTTTTCAGTTGATAATACTACAAATGTTGTTGAAAAACTAAAAGAAAGTTATCCTATAATTAAGTATTATAAACTAGAAAAAAATAGTAAACAGCAAGTAGCTAAAAATAAAGGAATTGAACTTTTAGGTAAGGAAATAGATTATGTGTATTTTGGAGATGATGATGCAATATTAATACCTAATTCAATTAATTATTTGGTAGAAACACTAGAAAAATATAAAGCTGATGTTGTAGGAGCAAGATCATTATATGCAGAAATAGAGGAGAATATAGAAAATTATGAAAAATTTATAATGAAGAGTAATATTGAATATCTAAAGAGTGAAGTTGTGAACTTTGAAAAGGATATATTTAATTTTAGACAATATTTTGAAAAACCAATTTGTGTGCCTGTAACACAAGCTTATATACTAGTAAGAAAAAATATATTAACGGATGATATTAGATTTGACAAAAGGTACACTAATAATTGTTATAGAGAAGAAACTGATTTTATTTTACAACTGAATAAGAAAGGAAGAAAAATCATGTTTGATTCTAGAGCTATTGGTATTAATTATCCAAGAAATATAGCTACTGGGGGTGCACATAAAAGAGGAATATTAGGGAGATTAATGTGGTATTACTGGACTATAGTAAATAATAATAAATTTTTAGATAAAAATTATGAATTTTTAAAAGATAAAAATTATGTAAAAAGTTCAAAAAATACTTTGAAGATAAAATTTGTATTTATACAAGGAAGTAGATTTCTGAAAAATAAATTGAGAAAGAAAGGATTTGTAAAAAAATGTATTATATAAGTATAATTATCTGTAGTTATAATTCTGAAAAAACAATATTAGAAACATTAAAGAGTGTAGAAGCTCAAACTTATAAAAATTTTGAGGTAATAATTGTGGATGATGCTTCTAATGATAATACATTGAAAATAATAAAAGAATGGCAAAATAAAACCAGTATACTTTCTGAAAATATAATGGTAATAAGTGCTCTCTCAAATGAGGGAATAGTTAAAAATATAAATAAAGGGTTGATAAGAGCAAAAGGAGAATGGATAAAGATAATAGCAGCAGATGATATATTGCTAAAGAATTGTTTAAATGATAATGTAGAGTGGATAAAAAAAAATAAGGATATTTTAGTATTGACTTCAATTGCACAGTATTTTTCAGATAAAGGAATTTTAAATAAAGTTTCACCATCAAAAAGAGATATTAAAAAGTTTAATTATAATGCTAAAGAGCAATATAATGAACTTTTAAAGAAATTTTATATATGTAGTGTAACTTCTTTTATAAAAAAAGAATTTTTGAAAAAGATAGATTTTTTTGATGAAAGAATACCAATGATAGAAGATTATCCTTTTTTTTTAAAAGTAACTAAATTAGGAATACCAATTTATTATATGCCTAAGAAAACTGTTAAATATAGAGTTGGAGAAAGTGTTTCAAATACTCAAATAAATATAAGAAATTTAAAATTTTATAATTCACAAAAGCTTGTATACAAATATTATATAGAACAAAATATATCATTTTTTCTAAAAATGCATTATAGGTATGAATTTTTTATTTATGATTTATCTATAAAAATATTTAATAATAGATTAAATATTCCATCAAGAGCTTTTATGTGTTTTTTAAAAAGTTTTGATTTATATTATTTAAAAAAGAAATTAAAGAATTGGATTTTGAAAGATGAAAAATAATAAATTAAAACTATTTTTAGAAAATTTCATATTCTATGGTGGACTTTCTATGTTAGAAAAAGCTTTGCCATTTATAACATTACCTATCATCACAAGATTATTGGTAGATCCTAGTGCTTATGGAATTGCAGATATGTTTAATCTAATAATTTCTTTTGGGAGTGCTTTAGCTATTTTAGGAATGTATGATGCTATATTTAGAGAATATTTTGAGGATAAGAATAATAAAGAATATCAAAAGAGAGTAACAGCAACAGGAATGAATATAGTATTATTTTCTGGATTTATAATAATGGTTGGAGTAGTTATTTTTAAAAATTTTGTAGGGAAACAAATATTTGGAAGTTTAGAATACTCAAATTTGGTTATATTATCAGCAATAGGGATATATTTATCAGCTATAAATGGAATTGTAGCAGCTCCAACAAGAATGAGGAATCAGAGAAGAATATATTTAATAAGAGGTATAACATTTCCAGTGTTGGGATTTCTAATAACAATAGTGTCAATAAGATTAGGTTATACTTATGAAGCTTTAATTTATGGAACGATAGGAATGTCTTTAATCTCAGTTATGAGTTTTTATTATTTAAATAGAAGAGATTTTTCTATAAAAATATTTGATAAAAAAATAGCTAAAGAGTTATTAAAAATAGGTTTACCATTAGTTCCAACATTTTTAATTTATTGGATATTTTCTTCCATGGATAGAATAATGATAAATAGATTATTAGGCGCTTCAGAACTAGGAATATATACAGTTGGTTCAAAAGTATCTTCTGTAAGTCAATTAATATATTCAGCTTTTGCAGGTGGATGGAGTTATTTTTCTTTTTCTACAATGAAAGATGAAAAGCAAGTAGAAACTAATTCAAAAGTATTTGAATATTTAGGAATAATAAGTATTTTTATTTATATATGTTCTCAGCCTTTTATATCTCCAGTTTTTAATTTTTTTCTAAAAGGAGAGTATGTAAGAGGAGAGGAAGTGTTTGCTTTTTTATTTTTATCACCCCTAATACTTATGTTATATCAAACAGTAGGAAATCAAGTAATAGTAATAAAAAAAAGTTATTTAGTGACTTTAGCTTTACTTTTAGGAGCAATATTAAATATATTACTGAATTTTATTTTTATAAAAAGTCATGGAATAAAAGGAGCAGCTTTTTCAACTTTAAATAGTTATATAGTATCTGTAATTATAATGTGTTTAATTTGTTATAGGTATAAGTTATTTATAATATCTAAAAGATTTTTATTGGTAAGTATATTAGCTACAGTTGGAATATATTTAGATTTTTTTCTTAAGGAATATATATCTTATAAGTTAATTTATGGAATTACTTTAATAACTATACTTTTATTTTATTTAAAAGATTTAAAAAAATTATTAATTAGGAGGAAATAAAGTTGAAAGTACCATTTAATACACTTGATAGACAATTTTATCTATACCAAGAAGAATACGAGAAAAAAGCTTTAGAAATTTTAAGAAAAGGTTGGTATGTATTAGGTCCAGAAGTAAAGTCTTTTGAAGAAGAGTTTGCTAAATATTTAAATATTCCAACAACAATAGGGGTAGATAATGGTTTGAATGCTATTGTCATGACAGTTAGAGCTCTAGGTATAAAAGAAGGAGATGAAGTAATAGTTCAGGCAAATACCTATATAGCTTCAGTAATGGGAATAACTATGAATGGTGCAACTCCTATTTTTGTAGAACCAGATGAATATTATAACATTGATATAGACAAAATAGAAGAAAAAATAACAGATAAAACAAAAGCAATATTAGTAGTTCATTTATATGGACAAGCTTCTAATATGGAAAAAATATTAGAGCTTTGTGAAAAATATAATATAAAATTAATTGAAGATTGTGCTCAAGCTCATGGAGCTAAGTATATGAATAAAATGGTAGGAACTTTTGGTATTGGATGTTTTAGTTTTTATCCAAGCAAAAATTTAGGATGTTTCGGGGATGGAGGAGCTATCTCTACTGGAGATGAAAAATTAGAGGGAGATTTTAGAGTTTTAAGAAACTATGGAAGTGAAAAAAGATATTATAATGAAGTGGTTGGTTATAACTCAAGATTAGATGAATTACAAGCAGGGCTATTAAGAGTGAAACTAAGTCATATTTTTGAACTAGAGGAAGAAAGAAAACAAATAGCTGAAAGATACTTGAAGGAGATAAAAAATCCATTAATAACTTTACCTAGAGTAAGAGAAAATTGTACACATGTTTGGCATTTATTTGTAGTTAGAGTTAATAGTAGAGATAAATTTCAGAAATATTTAGAGAAGAATGGGATAGGAAGTGTTATACATTATCCAATACCACCTCATTTGTCAGAAGCTTATAGATATTTAGGGCATAAAAAAGGAGATTTTCCAATAACAGAAAAGTATGCAGAAACAGTTTTAAGTTTACCTCTTTATAATGGAATGACTAAAGAGGAATTGGATTATGTAATAGAAAAGATTAATAGCTACGAGGGATAGTAATGAAGATATTAAAAAAGATATTGAGAAGAATATATTTTGAAATTATTTGGAGGAAAAATATAATTAATAAAATATGGTTTGATGGAATAATAAAAATAGGTAAAAAAACAAAATTTTATCAACCATTAAAGTTGAAAAATGGGGGGGGGGGGGGGACGGTAATAATTGGAGAAAATTGTTCCTTTGGTTTTAGATATGGTGGAAGATTTAAAAATGGAGAAATAGAAATACAAACAAGAAGTAAGGAAGCAAAAATAGAAATAGGAAATAATGTAGCTACTAATAATAATATTTTTTTATGTAGTAGGAAATTTATAAAAATAGGAGATAAAACTTTAATCGGTAGAGATGTTGTAATAATGGATCATAATGGACATGGGATTAAAGTCGATGAAAGAAGTTTACCAGGAACAGCAAGAGGAATAGAAATAAAAGAGAATGTTTGGTTAGGAAATAATGTTGTTATACTACCTGGGACGCTAATAGGAAAAAATTCAATAGTTGGAGCTAATAGTGTTGTGAAGGGAATTTTTCCAGAGAATGTAATTATTCAAGGAAATCCAGCTAAAATAGTAAAAAAAATAGAGGTAAATGAATGAAGGAAAAATATAAATTAATTAATTTTGATGAATTTGGAGATGAAAACGGAAAACTAGTTGCCATAGAAAATAATAAAAATATTCCTTTTGATATTAGAAGAATATTTTATATTTATGGAACAAAAAATGGAGTTGTAAGAGGGCAACATGCAAATAGAATTTCAAGATTTATATTAATATGTTTAATGGGGAGTTGTGAAGTTAAAGTTTATGATATGAAAGAAAAAATAGAGGAAAATTTTAAACTTGACTCTGCAACTAAAGGCTTATATCTCGATAGAATGATCTGGAAAGATATGTATAATTTTTCTGAAGATTGTGTACTGTTAGTTTTATCTGATTCAGAATATATAAAGGATGAATATATTTATGAAAAAAATTAAATTAGAAGGAAATTTAATTGATTTAAGGTTAGTCAAAGAAAGTGATGCTAAATTTATTATGAATTTGAGAACAAACGAAAATATCTCAAGATTTATATCACTAACGAGTGTAAATATTAACGAGCAAATACAATGGATTAAAAATTATAAACTTCGTGAAGAGAAAAAAGAAGAGTTTTATTTTATAGTTGAAAATAAAAATGGACTTTCTTGTGGAACAGTAAGAATTTATAATATCAATTATAAGAGTAAGGAAACTACTTGGGGAAGTTTTATATTAGATAAGATAAGACCAGAAGGAGCTTCTAATGAAGTAATAGATCTTTCTTTAAATTTTATTTCGAAGGAGTTAAAATTAGAAAAAGTTTATCTAGATGTTAGAAAGGAAAATTATAAAGCGATACATATTTATGAAAAAAATAAATTCATTAGAATAAAGGAAGATGATAAAAACTATTATTATTTGAGAAGGTTGGGATAAAATGAAAGGAATAATATTAGCAGGAGGAAGTGGAACAAGATTATATCCATTAACAAGAAGCGTATCAAAACAAATATTACCAATATATGATAAACCAATGATATATTATCCTCTTTCTGTACTTATGCTGGCAGAGATAAGAGAGGTATTAATAATTTCTACTCCTAGAGATCTAAGATGTTTTAAAGAATTACTACAAGATGGTAGTGAACTTGGAATGAAAATAGAGTATAAAGTACAAGAAAAGCCAAATGGTTTAGCAGAGGCATTTATAATAGGAGAAGAGTTTATAGGAGATGAAAGTGTAGCTTTAGTTCTAGGAGATAATATCTTTTTTGGACAAGCTTTTTCACCTATCTTAAGAAAAGCAGCTAAATTAGAAAAAGGAGCAGAGATTTTTGGTTATTTAGTAAAAGATCCTAGATCTTATGGTGTGGTAGAATTTGATAAAGATAGAAATGTAATTTCATTAGAAGAAAAACCAGAGAATCCAAAATCTAAATATGCAGTGCCAGGACTTTATTTTTATGATAATCGTGTAGTAGAGAAAGCTAAAAGTATAAAGCCAAGTAAAAGAGGTGAATTAGAGATAACTGATTTAAATAGATTATATTTAGAAGAGAAAACTCTGAAAGTAAATCTATTGGGAAGAGGATTTGCTTGGTTAGATACAGGAACACATAAGAATCTATTACAAGCATCCAATTTTATAGAAACAGTGCAAGAGAGACAAGGAAATTATGTAGCTTGTATAGAAGAGATAGCATATAGGAATGGATGGATAAGCAAAGAAAGGTTATTTAAGTTAGCGGCTCCATTATTAAAAACAGATTATGGAAAATATTTAATAGAGATAGCTAATGAATGAGTATGCTTTTTAATAGTAATGGAATATTAGAATTCTTGAGATAAAAGGATTTTTTAATAAAGAATTAAATTTAAGATAAATTTTAAAATCTTAGTGGAGATTTTAATTATTAAAAAATTTACTATACCAAATAAGTAAAGAATCATTTGACTTTAATTCCCCAGTATGTTACAATAACTTCAAATAGAATTTTGAAATCTTATAAATATATTTTAAGGATGGTGCAAATGAAAAAAATATTATTATTAATGGCAGTTTTATCAGTAGTAGCTATTTCAGCTGAAGTAAAAGAAGGAGTAGGAAGAGGATATAAAGGAGATATAAAATTATCTGTAGAGGTAGAAGGAGATAAGATAGTTGATATCAAAGTGCTTGAGTCTAAAGAAACTCCTAGAATAGGTGGAAAGGCACTACCTAAATTAATTGAGCAAGCTATTGCAAAACAAACTGTAGAGGTAGATACTGTAGCTGGAGCAAGTAATACTTCAAGAGGATTTAGAGAAGCATTAGCTAATGCTTTAGGAAAATAGTTTTTAAATTTAGAAGAAAAGAGGTTTTTCTATGAAAAAAATATTAACTTTAATATTGGTAATTGTTATGGGATCAATGACTTTTGCTATAGATAGTTATATAAGAGTTGGAGCTATCAGTGGAGTGGCTTCATATAATAAAGAAGAGAAGGCTTTCTCTCATTATGCACCTGTGCTTGGGGCTGAGGTAACACAAGGACTCTTGTTTGCAGATGTAGGTGCTGGAATTGCTTTTAATGGAAAAACTGGTGGTAGTGATATAGGAACGATTCCTGTATATTTAGTAGCAAGAATTACTCCTATCCCAATTATATTTGAACCATATCTAACTTTAAAATATGGAACAACATTAATTACAGATGAAAGTGTTGGAAATTCAAATCCAGAGGGAAAAGGGTATTATGGAATAGGAATAGGAGCTAATTTTACTTCTTTACAAGTTGAAGCACTTTATTCCAATACAAAAATCAATGGAGATAATAGAGGTAAAGATAATTTAGAACAAATTTCTTTGGTTTTTGGTTATAAATTATTCTAAATATGATAATTACATAATATTAGTTACCAATGGGAACAGCCTTAAAAAAAGAGTGTTCCCTTTTATTTTACTTGAATTTATTTAGAGATAGAAGGAGAAAATAGTGCTTTATTACAAAGTTTATGGGAAAAGTCCTGAAAAAGAGTGGTTAATTTTAATTCATCCTCTAGGAGGAAGTTCGAAAGCTTTTTATAGACAAATTAAGGAATTTCAAAAATATTTTAACTTATTGACTCTTGATTTACCTGGTCATGGACGTAGTCAAGATATGGATATATTAGCTTTAAATATAGATACAGTCACTAAAGAAATTTATGAGGTATTAAAAAAGGAAAATATTGAAAGTACTTATTTATTAGGAGTATGTCTAGGAAATGTAATAGTAGATTTACTTATAAAAGAGAATAGGATAAAGATAAAAGGTGTTGTATATGGTGCTGCTGTTACAAAATTAAATTATTTTCATACATTTTTATTGAATGTAGGGAAAGTTATAAAGAAATTTTCTAGTCACTCTTTTCTATATACCCTCTTTGCTTATATAATTATACCTACTCAAAAAAAATCTAGATTAATTTTTATTGCAGAAGCCAAAAAAATGAAAAGAGAAAATTTCTTTAGATGGTTTCAATTGATAGTAGATCATAAAAATTTTTATAATACTTTTAATTCAAATAGTGAAATTCCTAGTTTATATATTTATGGAGATGAAGATTATCTTTTTATAAAGAAAACAAAAGAATATATTAAAGGAAAGAAAAATAAGGAATTATTAGTGATAAATAACTCAGGTCATATGTGTAATATTGATAATTTTAGATATTTTAATAAAGTAGCATTAGAATTTTTAACTTTTTTAAATTAAGTACTGAGATGGAAGTTCGGAAATAGTATTTACATGAATAATATTTTAAAATTTTAGAATGAGAAGTTTTTTTAAAATTAAAAATTAATAACGTGATTTTAATTAATAATTTTATTTGTTATTTTTATACTTAAATAGTAAAGTTATATTGATTTTAATCAGGTTATGTGCTATAATAATACCAAATAAATTTTAAGTTTGATAAAATATAAATTGGCAATGATACAAGTAGCTTTTTTATCTTTAATTAAATTTGAAATTTAGAAGTAGAAAATTCTACAAATATATTATATGAGGGTGGTGCAAATGAAAAAAATATTATTTATGATGGCAGTTCTATCAGTAGTAGCTATTTCTGCAGAAGTAAAAGAAGGAGTAGGAAAAGGATACAAGGGAGATATAAAATTAGGAGTAGAAGTAGAAGGAGATAAAATAGTTGATATTAAAGTACTTGAATGCAAAGAGAGTGCTAATATAGGAGGGAAAGCACTACCAAAATTGATTGAGCAAGCTCTTGTAAAACAAAGTGCTGATATAGATAATGTAGCTGGAGCAAGTAGAACTTCAAAAGGATTTAAAGAAGCATTAAACAACGCTTTAGGAAAATAGTCTTATATTTTTATTATACACTTTAAATTGAATAGAATTATTTTGTAATTTTTGGATATTCTTTGATTTTAAGGAATGTCCTTTTTTATTTTTTGAATTTATAAAAAATAATTTGTTGAGAATAACAATTTATGAGAAGTTCGTCTTTTTTAGGAAAAAAGTGCTTGACAAACTAAAGAATAAGGAGTAATAAAAAGATTGGAGAGTTATTTAAAAATATAGGGGATGAGAAGATGAAAGAAAGATTTATAAAAAATTTGAAAAGGTACTATAAAAATAAGGGAATGAATTTGAAATTGTCCACTATAGTAATGATATTACTTGGGAGTGTATCATATGGGAGTACAATTGAAACAATTATTGGAGGAAAGATAGAGTATACAGATGGAAAATATTATTATAATAGTGGTAATGATAAAACTGAAATAATAGATAATATTTTGGAAATTAATAAAGATATTCATCTTAATGATACAGGAAGTATTTTAAAAGGATTAAGAATAGAGAATACAGTTACAAATTCAAATATTGATATAGTAATTAATGGTGACATAAAAACTGATGCAACAGAATGGATGAACTATTTGATTGACAATCGTGGAACTGTAGGAAATATAACAATAAATGGAAATTTTGAAACTGGAAAGAGTTTCATAAATTATGGAATAATGAATGATGGCAGTATAAAGAAAATAGAAAATAATGGAGTTTTAAAGTCTGAAGCTAGATATTTAATTAATAATAGCTCAAACATTGATAGTATTGTAAATAACAATAAGATGCTTATGGAATTATATCAAAGGGATGAAGGTAAGTTAATATCTAATGCTGGATTACCAGAAGATGATTCTAAAATAGGAAATATAGAAAATAATGGAATAATGATGATGAGCTTAAATAAGGAGCAAAAGAAAGTAACTAGGGCAGATATTATACATAATGGTGAAGGAAAAAAAATAGGAAATATAACAAATAATGGAAGACTTACTACTAATATAATAGCTGAAGGACCAATAGGAAATTCTATTATTATAACAGGTATATATTCAAATGGGAGCATAGATAGTATAGAAAATAATGGAATAATAGAAGGGTTTGTATATATTCCAGGGAATTCTTATTATATAGGTATAGAAACATATTCAGGAAGTAATACAAAAAAATTAAGAAATAATGGAATTATTTATAGTGGTACAAATGATACAAAAAACTATCCAGTAATGTATGGTGTACTTTTATCTAAATCACCAAGCGAATTTATTAATAGGGGAATTATTTATGGAAAAAGGCAAGCTGTATTAGGAAGTGGAAAAAATTATGGATTATTGTTACAAGAGACAGAAAGTAAAGCATCAGATATGACTGATAATGGATTAAAAGTAAAAGTTAATGGTGAAAATGATTATACGATATTAAAAACTGGAAATAATAATTCAACTGTCAATATAGATGGAACAACTTTTACTGTAAAAAATGCTTCAGAGAAAAAAGAAAGTGAAAAAACTATTGGAACAAATAGTATAGAAGTAACTGGAGAAGTAAGTAATACAATTTATAATGGGATAACAGATACAGTTAAGGTAACTGGAGAAAATGCTAGTCTTGATAATGTAACTGTAAATGCCTATACAAGTGCTATAGTTTTTGGAGAGAGTGGAGGAAATTTAACTTTAAATAACAGTACAGTAAATGGAGGAATAGATAGAAAATATGATAATACAGGAGTACTTTTATCCTCTTCTGCAATTATAAAAGGAGGAAAAGGCGCTGATACTTTAACAGTAATGGGAGATACTAAGTTAAATGGAAAAATAGATCTGTCAGAAGGAGAAGACACTATAAATTTTGGAGAAAAAGTTCAAGCAGAAAAAAGTTATGCTGCAAATGCTAGCACTGAAAATACTTCTACTATGACTATTTTTGATGATATTTCTGGAGTAGAAAATATTAATATAAATGAGGATGTAACCTTATTTGAAACAGCAAAAGTAACTGGTGCAAAAAATATAGAAATTGGAGAGGGAAAAGAGCTAGGACTTAAACTAAAGAATGAAAATGGAAATTTCACACATTCTCTTACAGGAAATACAGGTCTTAAAATCTCTGGATTAGGAACTAAGGAAAGTACAGGGAAAATAAATCTTATCTCTTCAGAAGTAGGAGAAAATACTATAATTGATATGAAGGGGATAGATGTTAGTAACGTAGCTTTCGGAACAAGTAGTATTCTTGATAAAGTAGAAGTAACATTTGATGGTGATATAGAAATAGAAATAGGTAAAAATTTGGAAGATGTAATTGTAAATGCTACAGATCCAAACCCAGATCCAGAACCTGATCCAGACCCAGAACCTGATCCAGATCCAGAGCCTGATCCAGACCCAGAACCTGATCCAGACCCAGAGCCTGATCCAGATCCAGACCCTAATCCAGATCCAACAGATCCGCCGATAGACCCAAATTTACCTGAAGCTATTAATTATAATAGTTTAAACGACATATATATGAGTATTGTAGCAAATCCTGAAAATGTCACAGAACTAAAAAAATTAATAGGAAGTAATGCAAGAATGAGGGCAATGGCGACTGAACAAGAAGCAAATTTACTTAATTTCTTGGCTGAAGTATATACTGCAACACCGTACTCACTATCCTCAGAACTTTCAAGGAAATCTGTAGAAAACTTTAGTAATATTATAATGGATAAAGATTTAAGACCTAATAATAAAAAATGGAGCGTATTTGGAGGATTTTCACATTTAGCTGGAGATATAGAAAATAGCTATTTTGGACAAAATAAATATACATGGGATACTAAAGAGAGAATAAATGATGTAGAAAATACATTAACTGGATTGTATGCAATTGGGGAATATGGCGTTAGTGATACATTCTCATTAGGATTACTTTTTGGTGCTAATAACTTAGAAAGTAAACTAGCTAATTACTCCAAAGTTGATGGAACAGGGGTATATTTGAGTGGATTTATGAAAAAATATGTAGGAAACTTTAGATTATTAGCTGGAATAGGTTATCAATATGGAGATTATACAGCAGATAGAAGTATCTCAGGAGTTGACAAGATAAGAACTTATGCAGCTGATTACAATGATAAGACATTGAATCTTTATACAGATGTTAAATATTCTTATATGCTTACAAAAAATCTTTATATAGAACCAAGTATTAGATTAAATTATATCAATATTTCACAAGATGGTGTAAACGAAAGTGGAGCTCTTTCTATACAAACTGATTCAAAAGATTTTGACTATACAACTTTAAGATTTGGAGTAGATTTAAGAAAGGATTTTCATTTTACTAGTGTTAAACAAAGCCTAAGTTTAGGTACTTACTATGAAAAAATGTCAAGTGGAAATGAAAATGAAAAAATAACTGCTAGATTTAATGGAGGTTCTGATTTTAATCTTCTAGTAGCTGGAAAAGGTGGAGATAGAATTGGAGTGAAAGCTAAATATGGAATAGAAGCAGGAAATGGACTCTCATTTGATTTTAGTGTAGACTATGGTTTTGAAAAAGATATAAATATAGGAGATACAAAACGTACAAATAAAGGAGAATGGAGAATAGGAGCAGGATTAGGATACAAATTTTAGAAAATAAAAGAGCAAGTGGCTTAGCCAACTTGCTCTTTATTTTTTAAATATATTATTTTTTAAATATATTATTTTTTAAATATATTATTTTTTAAATATATTATTTTTTAAATATATTATTTTTTAAATATATTATTTTTTAAAAATCTGAGATACTCTCTTCAGTTGTTTCAGTATCTAACTCCTTATGAGAGAGTATCAATTTTACCTGGGTAATTCTTTTATCTTTTACCTTGAGTACCTCTAATGTTACGTTATTATATTCAAGGATAATATTTTCCTCTTCATTTGGTATTTTCTCAAGTTCTCCTATTATAAATCCAGATAGTGTATCATAGTTATCAGAATGAAGATTTAATCCTAGTTCATAGTTAAGAGTATCAAGCGAGAAAAGTCCATCTACAAGATAAGTATTTTCTTCTAAAAGAGTCATTTTAGGCTCCTTATCCTCATAATCTTCTTCAATTGAACCTACAATCTCTTCTATCAAATCTTCCATAGTAACTATTCCAGAAAAACCACCATATTCGTCTATAATAATAGCCATAAATATTTTAGAGGTCTGCATCTCTTTAAAAAGCACATCTATTTTTTTAGTTTTTGGGATAAAATAAGGTTCTCTTATTATAGAGCGAATATCTACATTATCAAACCCTTTTTTTCTGGCTTCTAAAATAAAATCCTTTATGAACAAAATACCAACTATATTATCAATCTCTTTGTCAAATACTGGAACTCTCGAATATTTTTTATTTAAAAGTTCATCTAGGTACTCATCTAGTGGAGCATTGATATCTATCATATAGGTATCAATTCTTGGAGTCATAATCTCTTTTGCAGATTTATTATCAAATGAAAGAACAGAAGTAATCATATCTTTTTCTGTTTTATTAAAAACTCCATGTAATTGTCCAACTTCAAGAAGTGATTTTATCTCTTCTTCAGATACTTGCTCTTCAATATTATCTATCTTAAACCCAAGTAGACGAAGTATAGTATTAGTTGAAAAAGATAGCAACTTTATAAAAGGAAAGGTAATTTTTGCTATTACATATATAGGCCTTATAGCAAACATACTTATAGCTTCAGCTTTATGTAGAGCTATTCTTTTTGGAACTAGTTCTCCAAATACAAGTGTAAAATAAGATAAAATTATAGTTACAATAATAATGGAAATCTCCTTTGTGTATGGAAGATTAAAGATAACTAGTCTTTTACTTAAGACCTCAGCAAATCCAGTAGCAGCTGATGCACTGGCAAAGAATCCAGACAAAGTTATAGCAACTTGAATAGTTGATAAGAAATTTGTAGGTTCTTCTAAAACTTTTTGTATAAGCTTAGCTGTTTTGTTTCCATTTTCTGCAAGTAGATTGATTTTGTTTTTGTTGATGGAAACCATAGCTATCTCTGTACAAGCAAAGAAAGCGTTTGTCATAGTTAAAAAGACTAAAAATAAAAGATTTAAAAAAAGATTAAATTGGGGATCCGTGTCCATTTTAAAATTCCTCCTTATAAATATAATTTAATTGACAGTGATGTCAAATTGTTGACTTAATGTAGTTACTAAACTTGTTTTAGTAATGATACCTTTTAAAATTCCATTTTCATCTACAACTGGAAGGCTTGAAAGACTATTTTCATTGACAATCTTTAGTACATCTATTATGGAATTTTCTGGCCCAGTTGTGAATTTTGGAAATTCTAATATCTCTTTTACAGGTTTATAGTGATCCTTTTCTTTTTGTATAAGTTCACCACTAATTATTCCTTCAAATTTTCCTTTTCTATCAATAGCTAAAAGTGAATCTACTCTTTCATGTCTCATTTTTCTCATACATTTGAATAATGTAATTTCAGTAGAGCAAGTAATAGGGGTATCTAGCATGATATCTTTTACTTTGATATATTCTGGAGATGACCAGATTCTATTTTTTCCTACAAAATTACTTACAAAATCATTTACTGGATTTTTTAAAACTGTTTCTGGATCATCATGTTGAACTACTTTTCCAGTACCCATGATACAAATTTTATCGGCAATCTTAATAGCTTCATCCATATCATGACTAACAAAAATGATAGTCTTTTTATACTGTGTTTGTATATTTATTAGTTCATCTTGTAGTTGTGAACGAGTAATTGGATCAAGTGCAGAAAATGGCTCATCCATAAGTATTATATCTGGATTTGTCATAAAAGCTCTAGCTATACCAACTCTTTGTTGTTGTCCACCACTTAGTTGCCTAGGGTATCTATTAGCAAATTTATCGTAAGATAAACCTACCATTTCCATAAGTTCCTTAACTTTTTCAACTCTTTTTTCTTCTGGAACTTTTTCAAGTTTAGCTACAAGTTCAATGTTTTCTTTTATTGTCATGTGAGGAAAAAGGCCAGTTTGTTGTATAACATATCCTATACCCCTTCTCAGTTGAATTATATTTTTTTTAGAGATATCTTCTCCATCTATTAAAATTTTTCCAGAAGTAGGTTTAATGAGACCATTTATCATCTTAAGTGTAGTTGTTTTTCCACATCCAGATGGACCTATGAAAACAGTGATACTTTTATCATCAATTTTTAAATTTACATCATGTAAAACAATATTATTTTTAAATATTTTATTAACTCCTATAAACTCTATCATAATATACCTCCTAAGCAATTATTTTTCTAATATCAAGTTATTTTCAAGTAAAAATTCATGTGCTACAACTTGAGGATCTTTTTTCTCGGTATCTACCTCATTGTTTAATTTTCTCATAACTTCATTAGTAAGTATTTCAGATAGAGAATTAACAATCTCTTTTAATTCTGGATATTTTTCAATAATTTCTCTTCTAACTAATGGAACAGCATGATATGGAGGAAAGAAATTTTTATCATCTTCTAAAAGTACCAAATCATAAGTATCAATCAGTCCATCAGTAGAAAATGCATTAATTACATCACTTTTTCCACTATCTATTGCTTGGTAACGAAGTGCTCCGTCCATAGATATAATATCTTTAAAAATTAAAGATTTATAGTTTTTAGCAAGTCCTGGATAACCATCATCTCTATTTGTGAATTCAAATGTAGGAGTAAGAACAAGTTGAGAACTTACTTTTGATAAATCACTTATAGTTTTAAGATTATATTTTGTAATAGTATCTTTTCTTAATGCTAGCGCAAATGTGTTGTTAAATGCATATTCAGCTCCAACATAGAGTTTATATTTATCCTCAATCTCTTTTTTAGTTATATCATACACATCATTAGATTTTATATTCTCAGATATAGGGTCATGTTTTAAGACATCTATTAAAATAGTACCAGTATAATCAAGATACATATCTACTTCTCCAGAGTTTATAGCTCCAAATATAATTTGAGTTCCTCCAAGAGCAAGTTTTCTATTGACTTTTATATCAGTTTTATTTTCTATCAATTCTGAAATCATATTTCCAAGTATAATCTGTTCTGTAAAATCTTTACTTGCTACTGTTATACTCTTAATCTTGCTTTCAGAAAATTTTTCGAAAAGAGTTTTTCCAGTAGAAAAAAGTATAGCTATTATACAAAAAGAAAATATAATCTTTTCAAATAATGAAACAGTTTTGTTTTCAGAATCTTCTTTTATAATTCCTTTAGGGACAACTAGCCTTTCAATTATAGAGGCACTCCAATCTATAAAAAGAGCTAAAAGACAAGCAGGGATAGCTCCAGCTAATATTTGATAGCTGTTAGCAGTCCTGATACCTGAAAAGACTAAATATCCAAGTCCACCTGCTCCTACAAATGCTGCAATAGTCATAAGTCCAACGGCAGTTACAGCTGATATACGTACACCAGCCATGATAACAGGAAGTGCCATAGGAATCTGTATTTTAAAGAGAACTTGCAATTTTGTAAGTCCTATTCCTTCTGCTGCTTCTATCATCTGTGGGTTTATTCCTTCAATACTTGTATATGTATTTTTTATAATAGGAAGTAGTGAATAAAGAACGACCATAAATATTGATGGCATAACTCCAATTCCAAGAAATGGTATAAGAAAACCTAAAAGTGCCATACTTGGAATAGCTTGAATAGTGTTAGCAATTCCCATCACAGCCTTATTCATCGTCTTAAAATGACTTATTAGTATTCCAATAGGAATTCCAATAAATATAGCTAAAGTTACAGATGTCACAGTAAGATTTATATGGTCTATCAAAAGAGATAGAATTTGATTTTGTTCCTGTATAAGATAAGTAAAAAAATCCATATATACCTCCTAAAGCATAGTATAAAAACACCCTAACAGAGTTAGGGTGTTTTAAACTACTAAATTTTTTAGTACAAATAAAAAAGCCTGAACTCTTTTCAATGCTGACGAGGTTAGCTGTCGGACTCGGATTGAAAAGTATCCTATTCCCTAAGGAAATTCGCCCCAGAATTATGGGTCCCCCGCTTTATATCTGAAAGTTAAGATATAAATTAAGCAAATTACTTTTAAATATTATACATTATTTTTCATTAACAGTCAAATTATATTTATTTAAAGTTTATTATAGCTTTAAAAAAAATTTTCAAATGAAATAAAAATAAAAAAACTATACTTTTTTAGGAAAGTATGATATAAATAGACAAATAATTAAAATTTACTGATAAACTTTTTAAGGAGGAGATGTATGAAGAAAAAAATGATGATTTTGTTATCTTTTGCAATGTTGGGATTACTTGCAGGTTGTGGTGGAGCGAGTAAAACTGAAAAGCAAGCAGAGAAAGATACGTTAGTGTTTTCACAAATATCTGAGGGAAAGACATTAGATCCACAAGATACTACTGAACAATATTCACAAAGGGTTATTACTGTAATTTATGATAGATTAGTAGAGATAGATGAGATGACTGGAAAAATAGTTCCAGGTCTTGCAAAAAGTTGGGAACAATTAGATGATAGAACTATATTATTTCATTTAAATGAAGGAGTACTATTTCACAATGGAGAGAAATTTACAGCTGAAGATGTAAAGTTTACATTGGAAAGAGCTAAGAAATTACCAAAAGTAGCTCATCTATATACTCTTATAGACAATATAGAAGTGGTAGATGAAAATACTATAAAAATTCACACAAGTGAGCCATTTGCTCCATTACTTGCTCATTTGAGTCATAAGACAGCCTCTATAATAAGTAAAAAATATTATGAAGAGAAGGGAGACGATGGTTTTTATAATCCAGTTGGGACTGGACCATATAAATATAAGGATTGGAAAGTTGGAGATAGAATAACACTAGAAGCAAACAATAATTATTTTGGACATAAGCCATCTATTAAATATATTGTGATAAGAGCTATTCCAGAAGAAAATAGTAGTGTAATAGGATTAGAAACTGGAGAAATAGATATGACTGCAGATTTAAGTGCAGAGTCAAGAAGACTTGTATTGAACAATTCAGAATTATTATATAAAGAAAATAGTGGGATAAGTGTGAATTATGTTGGATTAAATACTGCTAAGGGAATCTTAAAGGATAAAGATGTGAGAAGAGCAATAGCTATGGGAATAAATAGAGATGCAATAATAAAAAGTATACTTTTAGATTCGGTAGAAAAAGCTAATAGTTTTATAGCTCCAGGAACTTTTGGTTATACTCCAGAAGCTAAAACTTTGGAGTATAATCCAGAAGAAGCTAAGAAAATAATAAAAGAAAAAGGTTTAGTTGGTTCAAAATTAACTATTGGAGTAAGTAACAGTCCTATTAGAATGCAAATGTCAGAAATAATTCAAGCTCAGTTAAAAGAGATAGGATTAGATGTCACAGTAGAGTCTTTAGAGTGGGGGGCTTTTTTAACAGCTACAGGAAGAGGGGACTTGGATATGTTCAGTTTAGCTTGGGGTCCATCTACTTATGATGGGGATTATGGATATTATCCTAATTTTCATAGTTCACAATTGGGATCAGCTGGTAACCGTTCTCAATATGTAAATCCAGAAATGGATAAATTATTAGATGCTGCTAAAAAAGAGATAGATGTAGAAAAAAGAAAGGAATTATATAAACAAGTAGCTAATATAATCTATACAGATGTACCAGTTATTCCTATGTATTATGCAAATAATACAGTGGCTTCTACTAAATATGTAGAGGGGATGAAACCTACTTCATATATTCTTTTCAATGAACTAAAATTTAAAGTATCAGATAAATAAAATTGGAGGATATAAATGAAAAAAAGACTTATAAATTTAGCTGAAGAGTTGACTAATACTTTTGGTGCACCAGGTTTTGAAGATGAGGTAATAGAAAAAATAAAATCTCATTTGGAATTTTTAGATTTTGAAAGAGACTCAATGAACAACTTATATGCAGGGCTAGCTCAAAGAGATACGAGTAAACCAACAGTAGCACTTGATTGTCATACTGATGAGGTAGGATTTATAGTGGAGAATATCAATAGAAATGGCTCTATAAATTTTTTGCAACTTGGAGGTTGGTATATAGGAAATATACCAGCTAGTAGTGTTGTAATAAAAAATGAAAAAGGAGAAAAATATTTAGGAACAGTAACCTCTAAGCCACCTCATTTTATGAATGAGGAGGAAAAGGGAAGACTTCCTAAGATGTCAGAATTGACAATAGATATAGGAACTAGTAGTTATGAAGAAACTACTGAATTATATGGAATAGAGATAGGGAATCCAATAGTTCCAGATGTAAAATTTACTTATGATGAGAAGATAGGGGTTATGAGAGCAAAAGCTTTTGATAATAGGCTTGGTTGTGTAGCTGCTATTGAAGTTTTATCATCATTAAAAGATAGAAAAAGTAATGTAAATGTAGTAGGAGCTTTTGCTTCTCAAGAGGAAGTAGGACTAAGAGGAGCACAAGTAGCAGCTTATAGGGTCAAACCAGATTTTGCTATTGTATTTGAAGGATCTCCAGCGGATGACAGTTTTAAAGATTCTTCATCAGCTCATGGGGCTTTAAAAAAAGGAGTTCAACTGAGAGTTGTAGATGGGGCAATGATATCTAATCCGAGAGTTTTAAGGTTTGCTAAAGAAATAGCTAAGAAAAGAGGAATAAAATATCAAGTGATAGCTAGAGAAAAAGGGGCTACTAATGGTGGTAAATATCATATATCTGAAACAGGAATTCCAGTTTTAGTTCTAGGAATACCAACTAGATATATACATACTCACTATTCTTATGCATCAATAGATGATTTGATATCAGCTATTGATTTAGCAAAAGGAATAATAGAAGAGTTAACTATGGATATAATAAAATCTTTTTAAAAGAGATAGTATAGCTATATTTAGTAGTTAGAGATATACTACCATAAAAATAAGGAGCGTTGTAAAATTTTTACAACAGCTCTTTTTTTTAAACCTTTAATTTTAGCTTTTATAAGTTATTAAAATTTTATTTTATAAATACAACAATATATCTTTACTACAATAAAGCACAGAGTATTTATTCAAAGAAGCGAGAATATTTTTTCTAGTAGTTATAGGAAGTATATTAGAGAAAATATTTTTCTTAGAGATCAACCCTTCTTCCATAAAAATAATATTCTCAGGAATAGTATAACTATCTTCTATCTTGCTAAATCCCTCTACTTCAATATTTTCAGAGGAGAAAATAAGAGATTTTTTATTTTTTAGTATTGAAAAGTCAATTTTTTTACCAACTATATAGAAAGAGTATCCCTCTTGAAAATCATCAGCTATATCCACACAGCTTAAAGTTTTTTTAGAAGGGACTTCATCAGTTATAAGGAGAACCTTTTCTTCTAAACTCTTATAGTACAAACCAATAGTTTGTATAACTGTATTGATTCCTCTACCTTTTTCTATAATAGCTAAAGTATTTTTTTTCTCTTTGAATACAGAAATAAGAATATTTTTCTGTACAGAGTTATAGTTAAAATCTCCAAGTAGGAAATTTTTTATATCTCTAAAAAGTTCTCCCTGCTTTAATGAATAGGATACAAACTCATAATCTCTATCTATTACAAGGTGTACATTGTAATTTTCCTCTTTAAGAATGATATCTTTAATACTAACTTTAAAATTATATCCATAGTTTTTTCTCATCTCCAGTAGAAGATAAGCAGTTTGATTATCGAGTGTAGTCAGATAGTTTCTATTGAGAGTAACATCTACTTCATAGCCATGATAGACTAACTTTAAATCAGAGTTTTCTAATTTTTTTCTAGTATATATTACTGTTTCAATAGGAAAAACTGTATTATATAGAGAGTTATATCTCTCATAGATATTCTCCTCTTTTCTAGGAAGCTGCATATCTTCCACATACATTTTATACATATATCTATCTTTGAAAGTTTCTAATTTTAATTTAAAGGCTATGTCAGCATGAGAGATTGAAGCTATCTCATTAAAAACATCATCACTACTAAACCAAACACAATTTCTTATCTCAAGATTATCCTTTCTCACATTAAACATAGTATGGTTTTTCTCTTTACCAATAGGACGGACTCCAGATATTTCACAATTATTTAAAGCAAAAAGTGGAGATGGGTTACCAAAACCAAAAGGTTCTAAAAGAGAAATTTTATCTATAAAGTCGTAGGAGATTTTATAGGCTGGTATAGTTATATCTAATTTTACAGGTTTTATTAAGGATGACTCTGGAATATTTTCTTTAGCATACTCATTTATTCTCTTAGAGAATTCATCTATATTTTCTATATTGATTGAAAATCCAGCTGCTCCAGCATGTCCACCATATTTCACAAAAAGTTCTTTCATGGTATTGAGAGCTTCTATCATATTAAATCCCTCTATACTTCTACATGAGGCAGTGGCTATACCCTCATCTGGTTTTATCTCCATGATGATAGTAGGCTTATAGTATCTATCTAAAATTTTAGAGGCGACTATTCCAATTACTCCGTGATGAAATCCTTCCTCTGCTACTACTAAGACACTATCTTCAAAAAGTTTTTCATTTTCGATTTTAAAAAGAGCTCTTTCTAAAATCATCTCCTGTATCTCTTTTCTTTCAGCATTATTATTTAAAAGCTCATTTATTATCTCACTACATACTCTATGGTCTTTTTCTATAAATAACTCTACAGCTCTTTTAGCATCTTCTAATCTTCCAGCAGCATTAAATATTGGAGCTATAATAAATCCAATATCATAGGTATTAAATTTTTTTGTCTTATAATCTTCAAATATTTTTTTTATAAGCATACTTATTCCAAGCCAATGACTTTTATTAAGCTGCTCCATTCCAAATTTTGTGAAGATTCTATTCTCTTCTAAAAGAGGCACTATATCAGCTACTGTTCCTATTGCAACAATATCTAAATATTTATATAACTCCTCTTTTTTTTCTAGTCTATCAAAGAGAGCATAGATAAGCATAAAAGCCGTTCCTACTCCAGCCATATATTTAAAAGGAAACTGATTGTCCTCTCTTTTGGGATTGATTACAGCATAAGCTGGGGGATTGCCATTATTAATCTCGTGGTGATCAGTAACTATAATCTCTAAACCTAAAGAGTTGGCATACTCTATCTCAGGATGAGCAGAGATACCACAGTCTACAGTAATAATTACCTTTCCCCCTTGAGATTTTATATAGTCCATAGCTTCTTTGTTGAGTCCATATCCTTCATCTCTTAGAGGAATATAGTATCTAGGGGTAATTCCTATCTCTGATAGAGCAAGATAACACAAAGAGGTAGAGGTAATTCCATCTACATCATAATCTCCATATATCCATACCTCTTCTTTATTTTTTTTAGCTTGCAGTATTCTTTCTATTGCTATATCCATATCTTTTAATAAAAGTGGGGAGTGTATATTATCTAAAGAGGTATTTATAAATTTATATATTTTCTCTTCATCTCTAATATCTCTATTGTATAGTAGATTTAAAATATCTCTATCAATGTTAAGATTAGATAGTAAATTAGGAATATTTTTATATATCCACCTTGTATTTCTCATTTTATCTCCTTTTAAAAACTATAGAGTTTTAAATAAAATATATAGGTTATAAACATATTTTGTAAAAAGAATCTTTCTTCAGGAATAACAATCGATGAAAGATTGATATCATTATTATCTCCAAAAAATAGAAGATTTACGTACTCCTCTCCATACACATAAGCTATTAATGTCTTTATTTTACTTCCTTCATATTTAGTGAGAAGATCTTTTAAAATTTTAGTACCTTCTTGAATATTATTCTTTACATCAAATAATTCAAAGAAATCTAAGGAACTATTTTCGTTATATGAAATATTCATAATACCAAATTTTGAATCTTTAGATATATAATAAGGATTAAATTCTGATATAGTATGTATAATTGTATAAATTAACTCTTGTGGAACATCATAAGTTTTAGAGCATTCTTGAATAATATCTTTATAATATAGAGGAAAATTATAACCTATAAGATTATTATATTCAGAAAAATTATTCAAAGATTTAAATGAGTTTTTAAATGCTAACTCATAAAAATTTCCGTTTTCTAGAACTAAAGTTGTAGCTAGAGTTGCTTCAGTCGTATTTTTTTTAGCAAAACTACTTTTAATAAAGGCTACTCTTAAGATATCTCTATCTTTTAAATTAGCTATGTCAGAGAGTTGTTTTATCTCTAGACTATCAGCTTTTGGAATAAAATCTCTAGGTAAAAATTTTTGATCTTTTAAGATTAAATCTGAAAAATTCATTAAGTTTTCCAAAGAATTTAAATTGTTGATAGATATTTTTCCACTTTCAAGATATTTTTTAAAATAGAGACTTGAATATGTATTGGGATATTTTTGTACTATATTTTTGGCAGCTGAAAATGAAGCTTTTTGATCGCCAATATAAATATAACAAAATGCCATCATAGAATCTACAATAATATTTTTTTCTTTTACATTTTTTAGATTATCTAAAGAACTTTTGTAATCTTCAATGGCAAAATAGATACCTGCAGAATAATAATTAGCCTTTGAGTAAAATTCACCATCTTTAACAGAGTTAAAAAGAAATAAAGCTCTTGAAAAATCTCTTTTTTTGTAGAAAGCGATACCTCTATAGTACTTGAACATATCTTTAAACTCTTTATTGTAATTTTGAGTTAAATCTAAAACCTTTTTATAATCTTTTTTTTCAATTAGGAGTTCAAAATAATCTTTATATATTAATTCTTTTTCTTCTATAGAAAGATTTTTTTTACTTAAAAGCAAAGAGTAGAATTCATCAGCTTTAATATATTCTTTTTTAGAAACATAAAATTTAGCTATTTTTAATAGGTCTGTAGTATAAAATTCATCAATCATATCAAAGTTATATTCAAATTTTAGTTCTAATTTAGCTTTATAGGTAGAAGAAAAATCTTTTAATATTTCTAATGCTTTTTTTTCATAGCGAGCTACAAAAGGATAATATACATCAGAACTTACTCTATTTAGATAAATCATAGCTTTATTTTTATCCCCTATTTTTAAAAACGAATCACCAAGAGAAAAATCCCTTTCAGCAAAGATATGCAATTTTTCAGTTTCATAGTTATCGTTTAATAGAGATGATGAAATATAAACAGCTTTCTCTAAATAGTAAGCAGCATTTTTATAATCTCCTAATTTGTAATAATTCATTCCAATAAAAAAATAAGCATAATTATTAGATAATATTGCTGAAGAAGGGAAAGTTTTCAAAAGTGTTTCAAAATTTAATTGTGCTACAGCATAATCTTTTTTATAATAAGCCTTCTTTCCAGTTAAAAAAAGGGTATAATCCTGGTTGACATAACTAAAACTTTTATCAAAGTATATAAAAATAAGAAAAATTAAAATAAATTTTTTCATAATTGAGCACCTCGTCCATGATATATGTATAATTATCTCAAAATTATTGAAAAATGGCAATGGATTTTATAAAAAATATCTTGAAATTATCTGCAAAGTGTTAGATAATTAAGGGGAACAATAGATTTTTATAGGAGGTGAGCTTTTGGGAAAAATAAAAATATTAGATGAGTCTGTTTCAAATATTATTGCTGCTGGTGAAGTTGTAGAAAATCCAGCTAGTATGATAAAAGAACTCTTAGAAAACTCATTAGATGCAGAGAGTAAAAATATTAGAATAGAGGTAAAAAATGGTGGAAGAGATGTAATTATATCAGATGATGGGATAGGAATGTTACAAGATGATTTACTACTTTCTATAGAGAGACATGCAACAAGTAAAATTTCAAAAAAAGATGACTTGTATAATTTGTATACTTATGGATTTAGAGGAGAGGCTCTTTCTTCTATAAGTGCAGTAGCAAAACTAAGTATTTCATCTAGAACGGCTGACTGTGAAGTAGGATCACGTATTACAGTTTTAGGAGGAAAGGTAACAAGTTTAAAAGATATACAAAGAAATAGAGGGACTACTATTGAGATAAGTGAATTGTTTTTTAATACTCCAGCTAGATTGAAATTTTTAAGAAAAGTAACTACGGAGTATATGAATATAAAAGATATAGTTATACAAGAGGCTTTATCTAATCCAGAGGTTGCTATAGTTTTAGTACTAGATGGAAAAGTGAGTATAAAGACAAGTGGAAATGGAATAGATAATACAATAATTGAAATATTTGGAAAAAATATATTAAAAAATATGAAAAAATTTAAATTGGGATATTTGGGAAATGGTGCTATATATAGAAGTAGTAAGGATTCTATTTTTATCTTTGTAAATGGAAGAATAGTAAAATCTAAAATAGTTGAAAGTGCTGTGATAGATGGTTATTATACAAAGCTTATGAAAGGAAAGTATCCATTTGCAATAATATTTTTAGAGATAGAACCAAGAAATGTAGATGTAAATGTACATCCATCTAAAAAGGTTGTGAAGTTTGCTGATGAAGAAGCTATCTATAATTATGTTTTAAAAGAAATTGAAAAATCATTAGCTAGAGATGATAATTTTGTTTCTCCTACATTTCAAGAAAAAGTAGAAAAGGCTGAGAGTAAATTTTTAGATTTCTCAGAATTTGAAAAATTTATACCTGTAAAATCAGAACCGCAGCAACTACAAGAGCTGTTAAAAAAAGATAGTGAAAAAGAGAAAACTACTGAAAAAGAGGTAAAGTCATCTGATTATGATAAAGAAGAATTAGGAATAATTTCGAAAAAAATAGTTGATCAAAATATAGCTGAGGAAGAAATAAATTATTCTAAAGAAGAGAGAAATTATGATCGTTTTATAAATAACGAAAAAGAAATAAAAGAGAAAGTTAATTTAGAGTCTTTTGAGATAAAGGAAGAGTTAAAAGATAAAGAATTAGAAGTAAATTTTAGAGTGATAGGTCAAGTGTTCGATACATTCATTTTGGTTGAGAGAGATGGAGTATTTGAAGTTTATGATCAACATATAATTCACGAAAGAATTCTATATGAAAAATTAAAAGCTAAATACTATGGAACTGAAGTTAGCATGCAGCAACTTCTTGTACCTATTAGAATAACTATTGACCCAAGAGAAAGGGAGCTTATTTTTGAAAAAGAATATGAATTATTAAAAGCAGGATTTGAAATTGATAGATTTTCAGATAACGAAATACTTATAAGAGCTATTCCTATGCTAGAGTTTAAAGAGAGTATAGAAAATATTTTTAGAAATATTTTGAAGAATATTAAGGAAAATAAAAATATTGATATAAGAGAGAATATTCTAATATCTATGTCTTGTAAGGGAGCTATAAAAGCAAAAGAAAAATTAAGTCAGGATGAGATGGAGAAAATTATAAAAGAGTTACATCAAATAGGAGAATATACATGTCCACATGGTAGACCTATTATAGTAAAAATAACAAAAGATGATTTAGAAAAACTTTTTAAAAGAAAATAAGGAGAAAAATTTGAATATAAACATAGTATGTATAGGGAAAGTGAAGGATAAGTATATTATCGAAGGAATAAATGAATTCTTGAAAAGAATGCAATCTTTTGCTAAAATGAAAGTAGTAGAGTTAAAAGAAGATGGAAATGATAATAATAGAAATATTTCCATTGAAAAGGAGTCTGAAGATATATTAAAAACTCTTGAAAAATTAGGAGGATACAATATTCTTTTGGATATACAAGGAAGGAGTTATTCTTCTGAAGAGATGGCTAATGAAGTGGAAAAGATAATTGTAAAAGGAGCTAGTACAATAAATTTCATAATAGGGGGCTCTTATGGTGTTTCACAAAAAGTAAGAGATAGTAGTCATTTGAGACTTAGTTTTTCAAAAATGACATTTCCACATCAATTGATGAGATTAATTTTGATTGAACAGATATATAGATGGTTTAGTATAATAAATAATGGGAAATATCATAAGTAAAGTAGAAGGAATTTGTAAGGAGGAAATTATATGTATTCACAAGGAGAAACTTTTTATCATAGCGTAGATGATAAAGAACTTGAGTTAAGTGTAGTAGAGAACATTAGTATGAAAGATAGGGAATATATTATAGCTGAAGATTATGATGGAGAATTACGTGTATTTGTTTATGATGAGGATGAAGAGGAAATATACTTACTAGAAGATTCAGATGCTATGGAAATAATTGAATATTGGCAAGATGAGTACATGTCTGGAAAAGATATAGGAGATTATGAAGATGATGAGTATTATGATAGGGAAGATAGAGAGTACGATGATAGATATGATAATGAAGATTACTATGAAGAAGAAGAAGAGGACTATTATTGATGAAAAAATTTATAATTAAAAGCACTGATAATTATGGAGAGAAAAATTTTGAAATAGTGAGTGGCGAATTACAAGATCAAAATGATCAACTTATCTATAAGTATACAAGTAAACTTGGTAAGTGTAAATTGATTTTTTCTAAAAGAAAGGTAAGTATATTAAGGCAAGGAGAAGTATTTACAAAGATAGATATAGATTTGGATAAAAAAACAGAATTTTGTTATGTAACTAAAGAGATAAAAAAGTATTTTGAAGTAGTGGGAGAAGAGATTAGTATAGATAGAGAAAAAAAGATATCAAAGGTTTCATATAAGATTTATGAAGGAATAGAGGAGTTAAATAAGATAACTGTAGCTATAAGAAGTTATTAGTGGAGGAGATATGAAAAAATTTATATATTTATGTTTAGTTCTACTATTGAGTAGTTGTACAAGTTTAGAAAGCTTTAAATCTAATTTTAATTTAAATGGAAAGAAAAAAGAAAATGAATCAGAAAAGAGTCTAAATACATATAATGAATTAGAAACTCAACAAATTATTTTAAATAGTTCAGCTCCAGCAGGAATACTTACAGATATATCAAATAGTTTAAAAAGAGGGTATGTAAGAGAGTATAATAGTAGTTATAGAAGTGATTATGAAGTATATGTAGGAGATACTTTATCTATTCCTTTAGCTTTAGGAGAAGATAGTTATAATGTATTTTTTGCACCCTTAGGTACTTCATATGAAATTGAAATAAGAGAGGGAAAATTATTTTTTAGAGGAATATATCAAGGAAACTATGAAATAATGTTATATTCTTCAGGATCATTTAGTAGAAAGATACTTATTAAAAATAAATTAAAATATGAATTTACAGAACAAAATAATTATGAAGTAATAGTAGAAAGCTATAAAAATTCTAATATGAAAGCTTTATCTGATAGTGTAGCTGTCCATAGAATAGCTTTTCCAAATAGTTTTAGAGATAAGGAAATATCTTTTTTACTTATAGATTTAGCTGGAAGAGATGGAAATGCTAAAATCATAAAAGAAGAGATTGATTTTTTACAAAAATATACAAAGTTAGATGAATATGATAAATTAAATATTGTTAATTCTTTAAAACTTATACAGGATAAAAATTTTGAGATAAGTTCAGCTTTGCTTGAATTTAATCCTTCATATATGAATTTAAATCAAGAAATAGCAAAACTAATAATGATTAAAGAAAATCCAACTCAAGATGAAATAATTTTTATGGAGAATCTATATAGAGTAACTCCAATGCTTGACTCAAATCTTGGAAATTTTATAGGAAACTGGTATATAAAAAATGGAGACGCTATGAAAGGAGCTATGTATTTAAATGCTAACGATGGAAATGGTGGAAATTTACCTTTGACTACTCCAATAATACCCAATCAATCTATAAACATGGATCAAGTAGTTACTCCAGAAGATTTAGAAGCTCAAAATTACACACAGTATCTAACTTTTTTTGAAGAAGGAAAGAAAAGATTTGAAAAGGAGAATTATGTAGAAGCAGGAATATATTTTGAAAAAGCTTTAGAACTCAATAAAAATTATGTAGAACAAAAAGAGATATATTTTTATTTAGGAGAGAGTTATTTTAAGACTGGAAATTATTCGGAAGCTATAAAAGATTATAAAAATTCTTTAAATTTAGAAAAAAATGATGAAAAAAAAGCAGAAATATATTATAATATAGGAATGGCATACGATAAACTTGGAGATAAAGAGCAAGCTGTAAATTATTTGACGTATGTGAGACAAAACTATGCTAATTCACCTTGGAGTGTAAAAAGCAGCCTATACCTCTTACAGCAGATGCAACAAAATCCAAAAAATAAAAAATAAGAATAAAAGGAGAAGAAAAAATCTATGGAAAGATATTTCGACAGGATAGCTAATGATGCTCTTGTTATGGAAAAATGGAAAAGAGTAGAAGAGCTAAAAGAGATGGGAATAAAACCATTTGGAGAAAGATTTGATAAGAAAAATATGATAGGAGATATATTGTCTCATACTCCAGAAGAGGAATTAACATTTAAAACTGCTGGAAGAATAATGGCATATAGAGGAAAAGGAAAAACTGCTTTTGTTCATATTGAAGATATCAGTGGAAGAGTTCAAATATATTTAAGACAAGATGAGCTTGGAGAAGAGAACTATGCTTTAGTTAAAAAGATAGGTGTAGGAGATATAATAGGAGTAGAGGGAACACTTTTCCTTACTTCAACAGGGGAACTAACTATAAGAGCTTCAGTAGTTACTTTACTTTGTAAAAACATCAGATCGTTACCTGAAAAATTCCACGGACTTACTGATGTAGAAACTAGATATAGAAAAAGATATGTAGATCTTATAATGAATAAAGATGTAAGAGATACATTTGTAAAAAGAACTAAAATTATATCAGCAATTAGAAGAATATTAGATGGAAAAGGATTCTTAGAGGTTGAAACTCCATTAATGCATCCAATTTTAGGAGGAGCAGCAGCAAGACCATTTATTACTCACCACAATACTCTTGATATAGATTTATATCTAAGAATAGCTCCAGAGTTATACTTAAAGAGATTAATTATAGGTGGAATGGAAAAAGTATATGAACTAGGAAGAAACTTCAGAAATGAAGGAATGAGTACTAGACATAACCCAGAGTTTACTATGATAGAGATGTACCAAGCATATGCTGATTATACAGATATGATGGACTTAGCTGAAGAGATAATCACTACTCTAGCTAAAGATGTATTAGGAACATCAACTATTACTTATAATGGAAAAGAGATAGTATTAGAGAACTTCAAGAGAATACATATGGTAGACTTAATAAAAGAAGTTACTGGTGTTGACTTCTGGAATAAAGATATCACTTTTGAAGAAGCAAAAGCTTTAGCAAAAGAACATCATGTAGAAGTACCTGAGCATATGAATACTGTTGGACATATCATTAATCAATTCTTTGAAGAAAAATGTGAAGAGACAATAGTTCAACCAACATTTGTATATGGACATCCAGTAGAGATCTCTCCATTATCTAAAAGAAATGAAGAAGATTCAAGATTTACAGATAGATTTGAGCTATTTATAGATGCTAGAGAGTATGCTAACGCTTTCTCTGAGTTACAAGACCCAGCTGACCAAAGAGGAAGATTTGAAGCTCAAGTTGAAGAAGCTGAAAGAGGAAATGATGAGGCTACTCCTGTAATAGATGATGATTTCGTAGAGGCATTAGAGTATGGACTTCCACCTACAGGAGGAATGGGAATAGGAATAGACAGACTTATTATGTTATTAACTAACTCTGAATCTATTAGAGATGTATTATACTTCCCACAAATGAAACCAAGAGATTAATTAACTAACTATAAAAATCAAGAATGGTGAAGATTGAAAAGAATAAATAGAGCAAGTCGGCAAAAACGAATGCTAAAAAACACAACTGTTTGAGTGAAACGAGTTTTGTGTTTTTAGTGAGTTGAGCCATACTTGCTCTTTATTCTTTGAACGAGAACCATTCTTGAATTATTATTCAAGGAGCAAAAATGATTAGAGAATTCTTACTAATATTTGTTATAAACTATATAGGGATAATATTAACAGAGGTTTTTCACTTACCAATTCCTGGGACAATTAGTGGAATGTTATTACTATTTGCTTTATTATATTTTAAAATTTTAAAACTTTCTTATATAGAAAATGCAGGAAATTTTTTACTTTTAAATATGACAATATTCTTTCTTCCACCATCAGTAAGTTTATTAGAAAGTATGTATCTATTGAAAACAGGTTTATTTAAAATACTGTTCTTAGTAATTTTTTCAACATTGATAACAATGGTAATTACAGCTTTAACTGTACAATATTTAATTGAAAGAGGAGAGAGAAAATAATGGAAGGAATAACAAATAATCCACTTTTTGGCGTAATAATAAGTTTAATAGCTTTTGAAATAGGGAAATTTATATTTAATAAGACAAAATTAGCATTATTTAATCCACTACTTATTGCTACGATAATTGTTATGGGATTTTTAAACTTTTTTCATATTACTGTAGCAGATTATATGTTGGGAGGGAATTTGATAGTTTTCTTTTTAGCTCCAGCTACTGTGGTTTTAGCTATTCCACTATTTCAGCAGATAGACTTATTGAAGAAACATTTCATTCCTATTATAGGTGGAGGAATTGTAGGAGCAGTAGTAGCGATACTCTCTGTAATAATATTGGGAAAATTATTGGGAATAGATAATCAACTTTTACTCTCTTTTATGCCTAAATCTATAACTACTCCAATAGGAATAGAACTTTCAAAAATGTTAGGAGGAATTCCTTCAATAACTGTTTTTGCAATAGTTATAACAGGAATTACAGGAAATGTAACAGCTCCTTTTATATATTCTATTTTTAGAATAAAAAATCCTATTGCTAAGGGATTAGGACTTGGAATATCAAGTCATGCAGTAGGAACAAGTAGAGCCATTGAGATGGGAAAAGTAGAGGGAGCTATGAGTGCCTTATCAATAGTGATAGCAGGTATACTTACAATTATTTTAGCACCATTAATTAGTACAATAATATAAAAATTTAAGCAAGAGATGTTGATTTTTTTAATAAAATTCTATATAATATAAAAAATGACTAAATTAGTCAAGAATTAAAAGCGTTGGAGGAAGATTCTTATGAAGAAAAAAATTTTAATATTATTGATTATTTTGTTTTCAACAACTTTGTTATTAGGTTGCTTTAGTAAAAGTAAAGGTGAGAAAGATGTGTTAAATGTCGGAATGGAACTTGCATATCCTCCATTTGAAACTAAAGATGAAAATGGAGAACCAAGTGGTGTGAGTGTAGATTTTGTTAAAGAGTTTGGAAAATATATAGGTAAGGATGTAAAAATAAAAAATATAGCCTGGGATGGACTTATTCCATCAATTCAAACTAAGAAAGTTGATTTAGTTGTTTCATCTATGACGATAACTGAAGAAAGAGAAAAAGTTGTAGATTTTTCTATTCCCTATGCTAATTCATTATTAGGAATGCTTATAAATAAAAACTCAAAAGTATTTAGTATTGATGATTTAGATCAAGTGGGTACAGTTGTAGCTGTAAAAAATGGATCTACTGGATTTTTATATGCACAAAAATATTTGAATAAAGCACAAATTAGATCTTTTAATGATGAAAGTGCTTGTGTAACAGAAGTAGTTCAAGGAAAAGCGGATGTATTTTTATATGATCAATTAACTATTTATAGAAATTGGAAAAAAAATGAAGATTCAACAAGAGCTGTATTCATCCCATTTCAAGAGCCAGAAAAATGGGGGGTTGCCTTTGCTAGTGGAAATACAGAAATGGTTTCAAAAATGAATGAGTTTATAAAAAAATTTACAGCAGAGGGTGGTTTTGATAAATTAACAGAAAAGTATCTATCAGAAGAGAAAAAAAGCTTTGATCAATTGGGATTTAAATGGTTTTTTGATTTAAATTAGCAGGAGGTGTTTAAAATAAAATCTATTTTTTATATCACTGATAATAAAAAAATATCTATTTATAAGATAGCTTTTAACTCCTTAATTTTGCTAATAATTATTTTTATGTTATTTTATTTTTCATTGAGAAAAATAGGGTTGAATTTAGATTTTTCTTTTTTAAAACTATTTAAAGGACGAGTTTTGGATGGCTTTTTCTTAACAGTTTATATAAGTTGTGCAAGTTTCTTATTAAGTTCAACAATTGGAATAATAATTGCTGTTTTTCAAAAGAGTAATTTCATAATATTAAGATATTTTAGTCTATTATATGTAAAATTTATTCGTGGAACTCCTCTAATTATGCAGATATATCTCTTTTTTTATATAGTTGGAACTGCATGGGGAATAGAGAATCGCTTTATATCTGGAGTAATAATACTTTCTATATTTGAAGGGGCTTATATATCAGAAATTTTACGTGGAAGTTTTGAATCTCTTGATAAAAATCAATTAGAAGTTGCAAGGTCTGTAGGATATACAAGAAGACAGATAATTAGATTTGTTATTTTCCCTCAACTTATAGCTCAAACTATTCCAGCATTAACTGGACAGTTTGCTTCTATTATAAAGGATTCTTCGCTCTTATCAATAATAGCTATTATAGAACTTACTCAAACAATGAGAGAAATTTCTGCTACAAATTTTAAACTATTTGAAACTTATATAGTATTAGGAATTTTATATTTAATTTTGACATTACCTCTATCTTATATCAGTGAGAGATTAGAGAGGAGGTTTAAATATGAGAATTAAATTAAAAAATCTTTCAAAAACTTTTTCTGATGAAAGAAAAATACTTGATAATATAAATTTTGATGAAGAGATTAAATCATTAGCAATAATAGGGCCATCTGGTGGTGGAAAATCTACACTTTTAAAGATTATAGCCGGCTTGTTATCGCCAACTTCAGGAAGTGTTGAAGTAGATGGTACCCTTATAAATTTTGATGAAAATGAATTAGTAAAATATAGAAAATCTATAGGCTTTATATTTCAACATGATGGATTGTTTAAACATATGACTGTTTTAGAAAATATAGTTAATCCTTTAGTTCAAGTACATGGTTATAAATTGAGTGAAGCCAAAGAAGCTGCATTATCATATCTTAAAAGATTTGGGCTTGAGAAAGAGATAAATAAATTCCCATATGAGTTATCAGGAGGACAAAAGCAACGTGTTAGTATAGCAAGAGCTATTTCATTTAAACCAAGATTTTTATTGTTTGATGAACCAACTTCAGCTTTAGATCCTGAGTATACAGTTGAGGTTTTGGATATTATAAATGAGTTAAAAGAAGATGGAGTGAATTTCATAATAGTAACTCATGAAATGGGTTTTGCAAGATATGCATGTGAAAAAATTTGTTTTTTATATGGAGGGAAAATACTAGAGTATGGGGAGAGTTCAAAGGTTTTCACAAATCCTTCAAGTATGGAATTAAAAAGATTTTTAAGTAAACTTTTAGAGTGGGAAAAAGTATAAAGTTATAAAAAACCAAGAAATGTTAAAAAACTAACTCTTGGTTTTTTTATATAATATAATTATAAACTAGTTTCAAAGGTACCATTAAAATATTTTAAAAGATTTTCTAAATTAGGAATAGTAAATCTTTTTCTTTTTACAGAGATAAGTCCTAAATTAGATAATACTTTTGTTTGCCTAGAAACTGTTTCTCTTTTAGCACCTAGTATTTCACTTAAATATGTAATAGATAGATCAAAGTTTATTTCAGTACCAAAATCCACATTTATTCCAAAATCACAAGCTAATTTATATAAAGTAAAAGCTATTTGTCTATCAACTGTTATAGAATTAGAGGTATTTTTTATTTGATGTGACATAACTCTATTTTTAGAGATGAGAGACTCTATAACTGCTTTTGCGAGTGGATAGCTTTTTTCTAATATTTTTACAAAATCCTTTCTATCAATTTCTAGAAGTTTAGTTGTAGTTAAAAGTTCACAACTTAAAAGAGTGATGTTGTCATATAAAATAACCTCATTTAAAACATCACCATTTCCAAATAGGAATACAACTTTTTTGGTATTATCTGGATTTGGTTTATATAGCGAGGCGACTCCTTCAAGAATAAAATAGATAGTATGAATTTTTTCTTTATTTGAATAAAGTAAATCTCCTTTTTTATATTCTTTTATTTTTACCATGGTAAGTAACTCTTTTAGAGCTTCTTTATCCAGATTTTGGAACAATTTTATTTTAGTGAGCTCGTTTTTCAAGTAATTCACCTCCATTAAAATATCAAATACATTATATAGGAAATAATTAGATTTTACAACTAAAAAATATATTGTTTTGACAAAAATTAATAAAAAGACAACATTTTTAGCAATCAAATAAGTATTTATAAAATTATACCGAAACAATATATAAATTTATATAAATTAGTAAAAATGTTGATTTTTTTATACAAGTATTGTATAATCTAGATAACTCAAAAAATTAGGAGGACTGTGATGAGAAATAGAAAACTTTTATCGTTATTAGGTATTTGTGTAATAATACTAACTACAACAGCTTGTAGTAATAATCTAGCTAATAGAGTTGAAGATAAGGTAGTTCTTACCTATGATGAATTATCGGCTAAAGAGAATACTATGGGAACAAATTGGTATCAAACTTCAGGAGAAGCTAAAGCTTTATATTTACAAGGATATAATGTAGCTACTCAAAAATTAAAAGAGTATTTAAAACTTCCACACAATAAACCATATTCAATAGTATTGGATTTAGATGAAACGGTAGTAGATAATAGTCCATATCAAGCTGAAAATATTTTAAGAGGGAGGGCATATGATATAGAGTCTTGGGATGAATGGGTACAAATGAAAAAAGCAAAAGCTGTTCCAGGAGCAAAGGAATTTTTACAATTTGCAGATAAAAATGGAGTGAAAATATATTATATTTCGGATAGAGTAGAAAGTCAATTAGAAGCTACTATTGAGAATTTAAAAGCTGAAGGGATTCCTGTACAAGGAGAAGATAGTGTATTATTAAAAAATAAAGAAGATAAAAGTGGAAAAGTTAATCGTCGTGAATATGTTAAAAAACATACTCAATTAATTATGCTTTTTGGAGATAATTTATCAGATTTTGATGTATTTTCTTCTAAATCAATAGAGGAAAGAAATAATAAAGTAGAAGAATTAGCAAAGGAGTTTGGAGATAGATTTATAATCTTCCCTAATCCTATGTATGGAGCATTTGAAAGTGCTATATATGGAGGAGAGTTCCCAAGTTCTGAGCAAAAAGTTAAAAAAAGAAAAAATATATTAAAAGCTTATGAATGATTAATAGATGTAAAATAGTTAATTAAGTGAATATTATAATTTAAAGAGTATTTTATTTTAAATTTTAATAATTTAAGCAAAAGTAAAATATGGATTATAATTTATAATATTCGCTTTTTTATTTACAAAATTTTTTTAAGGATGTTATAATAATATAAAATATTTAAGAGGTGATAAAATATGAAAAAAGTGTGGAGTATGTATTTTAGCGGAACAGGAACTACAGAAAAAGTAGTAAAGAGGATAGGTAATACTTTAGGAGAAAAATTAGGAGTAGAGAGAGGAAACATTAACTTTACTCCTAAAGCTTCAAGAGAGAAAGAGTATACCTTTTCAAAAGAGGAGATAGTAGTTTTAGGTGTTCCAGTTATAGCAGGTAGAGTTCCTAATCTTTTACTAAATTTTTTAGATACAATAAGAGGTGAAGGAGCTTTAGCAGTACCAATAGTACTATTTGGAAATAGAAACTATGATGATGCTTTAATTGAGTTAAGAGATATCTTATTAAAAGATGGTTTTTTTGTAGTGGGAGCTGGAGCTTTTGTAGGAGAACATTCATTTTCTAGAGAATTAGGAAGGGGTAGACCAGATAAAGAAGATTTAGAAATAGCAGATATTTTGGTTGAAAAAATAATTAAAAATATAGAGAATAAAAAATATCTTTCAGAAAAACTATATGTAAGAGGCGAGAGTCCATATAGATGGTATTATCAGCCAAGGGATTCTAAAGGAAATCCAATAGATATCAGAAAAGTAAAACCTAAGACAGATATGAATTTATGTGATAAATGTGGTTTATGTGTGGTACTTTGTCCGCTTGGCTCTATAGAAAAAGAAAAAGTTGATATAGTAAGTGGAATATGTATGAAATGTTGTGGATGTATAAAAAAATGTCCTCAAGGAGCTAAGTATTTTGATGATAATAATTTTATATACCATAAGGAAGAACTAGAATTAGAGTATAAAAGAAGAGCAACAGTAGAAATATTTTACTAATAAATAGTATAAGTAGGAGAGAAGAAAAAAGATATCTCTCCTATTTTTATTGAAAAATAAAAAAGAAAATGATATAATAATTGAGTAAAATAATAAGGAATAAAAGGGGAAGATAATGAAATTTATTTTTATAGGAGTGTTATTAATAATGAATATATTTGCAAATACTTATAGTAAAAAGTTAGCTTATCAGATAATATCACAAGATAAAGCTAAAGAAATGATGGAAGAAAATAATAACTATATTATTTTGGATGTAAGAACAGATTGGGAATATAGAATGGGACATATAGAGGGAGCTATAAATATTCCTAATGAGGAAATAGGGTATAGAGAAATAGAAGCTCTTCCTGATAAAAATCAACCTATTTTAGTATATTGTAGAAGTGGACATAGAAGTAAAGAAGCATCTGCTAAGTTGGCTGTATTGGGATATAAAAATATTTATGAATTTGGTGGAATTATGACATGGGAGTATGGCTTGGTAGAATAAAAATATATTTTCTTAAAAATATAAAATAAAAATAATTGACTGATTGTATATTGTGTTGTATAATTAAAAGAAATAATATACAAGGAGTGGGCTATGGAAAAAATAGTAAAATTATTTGTTATATTAATGGTTGTAGCACTAACTGGATGCAGCAATACTGAAACGCAAGAGACATCAGCACAAAAGAAAAATGGAGGAAAAGTTGCTTTTATAACAGAAGTTCTCATAGATAGTGCTATTGCTAATGCATATAATGAGATAGCATTTGGTAGGGAAATTATAAAAACTAAATCTGTAAGTAAAAGTGATAGTGTTACTACTACTGGAATAGATGCTTCTGGAAATTTAAATACACATACAGTGACAGAAACTACTACTAAAACCAAAAGTAAAGGAGCAAGTTTTGGAGTTGGTATGGGAGATTATTAAAAAAACTGAGAATTTTCTCAGTTTTTTTCAATATACTCTTTAAAAGAAAAGTTGAAGTTCTTCTCTCTAACACAATCTAAAAGACTTTCTAATTCATCACTATTTTTGAAATTAATTTTTTCTCCAAAATTTTCAAGAGATTTAAAAATTGTTTTGAATGAAATAGTATCAATATTTTTTATGATGACATAATTTTTTTCATCTTTATCTCCTATCTCACCAACTAGTTCATCAGAGATAAATATTTCCAGAATATGTTTTATAATTTCATAAGGAATATCATATTTTTTAACAACTTCGTTAATATTAAGAGGAGAAAGGCTGTTATGATATCTTTCTATTAATTCTTTCATGACAATTACAGCAGTATATTCTTTTATTTTAAAATTTATATCATCTATTCCCTTTGTAAAAAGATGTAACTCCCTATTTTGTAAAAAATAGCAGAGATGAGAGCCTAATATGATAAAAAACCACATTAATTTTAACCAGAAAAGAAAAATAAATATTACAGAAAAACTTCCATAAATTTTGTTGTATGTGTTAACCATATCTTGTAATAGGATAAATAAAGATTGAAAACCAGAAAAAAACATAGCTATAAAAACAGCAGAGATGAGGGCAGGAATAAATCTCACTCTTGTATTTGGAATAAGCATATACATAATTGTAAAAAAGAATAACAAAGTTAAAAAAGGAACAAATTTAATAAAGATATTAAGAATTAAATTTTCCATTCCAAGTCTGTTTCCAATTATTTTAATAATTCCACTAGAAATAACCATTAAGGTAGGAAATAATATAAAAAATGAAATATAATCAGTTATTTTTCTTAAAAGCATTCTAGATTTTTCTACTCTCCAAATGTCATTAAAGGCTTTTTCTATGATAGCAAACATTGATATTAATGTCCAACCTAAGAATAAAAATCCTATTCCAGCTAAGATTCCTGTCCTGGTATTCTCTAAAAAATTTTGAGCAAAGGTAATTAAAAGATTTATTGACTCTTCATTTAATGGAGAATATTCTCTCAATTTTATAAGTAGGTAATCAGCAACTCCAAACCAAGTTCCTAAACTAAAAAGAATAGCAAAGATAGGAACAAGTGATAAAATTGTATAGAAACAAAGAGAGGTAACCCAAAGTCCTGAATTAGCTCTCTTATAACTTTCTAATGCTTTCTTACTAACGCTAATTATATTATTTAATTTTCCTTGGGATACTATTTCTTTATATGAATCAATAATTGATTTTAATTTCATAGATATCCTCCTAATTTAAATTATTAACATCCAATAAATTATTGGATATATTTTCATTCATATTAGGAGTATTTAAATTATTTTGAAGAATATCTTGAGTATTCTTAGGTTTTTCTTGAGGTAAATTTTTATTTTTAAAGTTAGCTTCAAAATTTTTTTTGTCTAATGCATATATACTAGAAAGAGTAGGAGGGGAATAAAAATAATCCCCAACTCTCACTAATTTTTTTTGTCCATTTGAATCATAAATATAGAAAGGAGTTTCTGTGTTTCCAATAAGGGTCATCACATTATCATCTATCTGCATAGCTTTTAATTCTTTTTCATTATCATTTGATATATATGTTGGAGATACCTCCATAAGCATAATTAATCTTTCCATAAGAAAATATTCAGGAATAATTTCTGTTCCCTGAGTTTTAATAGTAAAAAGAGTTAAAAGACTAAAAACTCCAATAAAAATTTTTTTCATGAATCCTCCTACTCGTATCTCATCTCTTCTAATTTTCTTATTCTATCTTCAGTAGATGGGTGTGTACTAAAAAGGTTAGCCATTTTATTTCCAGATAAAGGACTTACAATAAACATATTTTCAGTCGCTGGAGCAGCATTAGGCATTGGTATTCTTTTACTATACATATCTAATTTTCTCAAAGCATTAGCTAGATATTGTGGATTTCCACTAACTTGAGCTCCAAATCTATCAGCCTTGTATTCTCTTGTTCTAGAGATAGCCATCTGTACTAACATTGCTGCCATAGGAGCAAAAATAGCTATAGCTATTAAAGCAAATGGATTGCTTCTACCTTCTTCATCATTACTCCTACTACCACCAAATATGGCTGCCCATTGAGCCATATTAGCAAGAAAAGATATGGCTCCAGCCATAGTAGCAGCAATTGTACTAATAAGTATATCTCTATTGTGTACATGTCCTAATTCATGTCCAATTACTCCAGCTAATTCATAATCATCAACTAAATCCATAAGGCCTCTAGTTACTGCTATAGCTGCATTTTGTGGATTTCTACCAGTAGCAAAGGCATTAGGTTGAGCTTCATTTATAATATATACCTTAGGCATAGGAAGGTCAGAGTTTCTAGCTAATTTTTCAACTAATTGATAAAGATGAGTATTTTTATCTTCTACAGGTTGAGCTCTATACATAGATAAAACTATTTTATCACTAAACCAATAGGAAATGAAATTCATAACTCCAGCTATAATTAAAGCGATTATGATTCCATTTTGTCCTCCAATTGCATTACCTATAAGTAGGAGAATAAATGTTAATACTCCCATAAGTATAAATGTTTTTAGTGTATTCATTATTAATTCACTCCTTGAAATATTTCTTAATACTTTATATAACGTAAAATTAATTTTATAATTCTTTGGTTTAAAATACTAAATGTCAATCATCCTCCTTTATTAATTATAGTTATATTATACATTATTTTTAAATTTCTTCAACATATTTATCTTTTCATATAATTGTGTCAAGAGTATGATAAATTTTTATATATTGAAGAAAAAGTGAATTTTGAGTATAATTTAATAAAAAATAAATTAGGAGAAAATAGATGAATATAATAAATATAAATACTTTAAATACAGATTATCCTATAATTTTAGGATGTAATGTAATATCAGAATTAAAAAAATATACAATATCTTATGATAAAATATTGATCTTATCAAATGAAGATATTGGATATATATATTTTAGAAAGCTACTAAGGGAACTAAATGATGAGAGAATAAAAACTTTTACAATACCAGAGGGTGAAAAATTTAAAAATTTAGAAACAATTTCAACTATTTATGATTTTATGGCAAAAGAAAATTTTTCAAGAAAATCTTTGATTATCTCTCTAGGTGGAGGAGTAGTCTGTGATATGGGAGGATTTGTAGGGGCTACCTATATGAGAGGGATAGATTTTATACAGGTGCCAACTTCGCTTCTTGCTCAGGTTGATGCAAGTATAGGTGGGAAGACAGCAGTAGACCATCCCAGAGGAAAAAATCTTATAGGAGTATTTAAACAACCTAAAGCTGTAATAATAGATGTAGAATTTTTAAAAACTCTTCCTAAAGAGCAGTTTTTTTCTGGAATGGCTGAGGTAATTAAACACTCTCTTCTATTGGAGAATAGAGATTATTTTAAATTTTTAATGGAGAGAAGAGAGAAAATTTTATCTTTGGAAAGTAGCTCATTAATAGAAATGATAAAAAAATCTTGTGAGATAAAGAGAGAAATTGTAGAAAAAGATGAGTTTGAGTTAGGAGAGAGAGCTTTATTAAATTTAGGACATACCTATGGACACTCTTTAGAAAAACTTTTTAATTTTGAAAATATAACTCATGGGGAGGCAGTAGCTAAGGGAATAGTTTTTGAATTGGAGCTATCTAAGGTTTTAAATGGAATAGAAGATGAGTTTATCAGTGAGATAAAAGATATTTTTAGAAGTTATGGTTTAAATTCAAATCCGATCTATTATCCTGAGAAAATATTGTTGGATGTTATGAAAAAAGATAAGAAAAACTCTTTTGATAAAATAAACTTTATTCTTTTTGATAAAAATAAAAAAGTGTATAAAGATAGTGTTGAGGTAAAAAATATTTTAGAAGTAAATAATCTATTTTCTTCTAGATATATAAAGGGAATTATTGATATTGGAACTAATTCTTGCAGATTATTTTTAGCACAGGTATATGAAGATAGAGAGATAAAGATAGAAAAAGAGATTTCTAAAGATGTAGAGATAGTAAAATTAGGAGAAGATGTAAATAAAAATGGATATCTAAAAAAAGAAGCTATTAAAAGAACCATAGATTGTTTGAAAAAATATAAGGAGAAGGCTGATAAGTTTGGGGCTAGTAAAGTAATAGCTTTTGCTACATCTGCTACTAGAGATTCTCAAAATAGAGAGGAATTTTTATCACAAGTGAGAGATATAGGAATAGATATTAGATGTATAACTGGAGAAAGAGAGGCTCAACTTAATTTTTTAGGAAACTCAATAGTCTTCAAAGATAGAATTTTGGTTTTAGATATTGGTGGTGGAAGTACAGAGTTTACTCTGGGAGAAAATGGAAATATAGAGTTTACTAAAAGTATAAATATTGGAGCTGTAAGAGGAACAGAGAGATTTTTTCCAGAGCAAAACTATACAGAAGAGAATATAGAAGAGTGTAGAAATTGGATAAAAGAGATGATATCTGGGGTGAAATTTTTAAAAGATAATAATTTTACATTAGTGGGGGTAGCAGGAACAGCTACTACTCAAATTTCTGTACAGAAGCAGATGGAGATTTATGATAGCTCAGAGGTACATCTTTCAAAAATAAATTTAGATGAACTTAGACAAAACCTACAATTATTTTTATCTTGTGATGGTGAAAAAAGAAAGGAGATTGTAGGTTTAGAAGCAAAAAGAGCTGATGTGATAATAGCTGGAACTATAATCTTGATAACTATTATGGAGGAATTAGGTGTAGATAGTATGCTTGTATCAGAGTCGGATAATTTAAATGGAGCAATGATAATTAAAGAGGTATAAAATATTCTTATAGAATTGTTTGGAAAAATATAGTAAAATGTATTAGTTAATAAACAAAGTTTAAAAATATTGGAGGAAATATGACACCTAGATTAGCAAAAATATTAGATGCTTATGATAGTTTTAATAGTACAACAAGAAAGAGACTAGTAGCTGGAAATCTTTATGACTACTTTATGCAAGAGTTCAGAGGAGAAATAGAGATGATATATAACTCTGCTACAAAGGAAGATATAAAAGAGGATATCAAAGGTATGGCAGAGATAATCTACAAAGAGGAAGAGAAAGAAAAAAGAGATTTTTTAGTGGGTGTACTTGTAGATATAGTAAAAATGATGTAAAGTTATACAGATGAGGTGAGTGAGTTGGATAAATTGCATTTAGATAGATGCTCAATTGGTGGTTGAGCAAGTAAAATAGGACCAGAGGTTCTTTCAGAAATATTACATGGTCTTCCGAGTGTGGAAGATAAAAATTTAATAGTAGGATTTGAAAAATCAGATGATGCTGCTGTATATAAACTAACTGAAGATTTAGCAATTATACAGACGTTGGATTTTTTTACTCCTATGACAGATGACCCATATATTTTTGGACAGATAGCTGCGGCAAATTCACTAAGTGATGTGTATGCTATGGGAGGACAGCCTAAGACAGCTATGAATATAGTATGTTTTCCACAAAAGATGGATATAAAAATATTGGGAAAGATATTGAGAGGTGGAGCTGAAAAGGTAATGGAAGCTGGAGCTGTTCTAAGTGGTGGACACTCTATACATGATCCAGAGGTAAAGTATGGGCTTTCAGTAACAGGAATAGCACACCCAGATAAGATTTTAAAAAATCATGGTTGTGAAAATGGAGATATCTTAATATGTACTAAAAAGCTTGGAACAGGTATAGTTACAACTGCATCAAAGGTAAATCTTGCAAGTAAAGAGGCAATAGATGAGTCTGTAAAACAGATGACTACTTTGAATAAATACGCTGCTGAGATAATTGTAAATTATCCTATTACAGCTTGTACAGATATAACAGGATTTGGTTTTTTAGGACATGCATATGAGATGGCAAAAGGTTCTGATAAAACATTGGTGTTTGAAGGAGATTTTATTCCATATATAGCAGATGCTAAAGAGTATGCTAAAGAGTTTTTAATAACTACTGGAGGACAACAAAATAGAAATTTTATAGGTAGAGATATAGATTTTGGAAAAACTCCTCTTTGGTTACAAGAGATAATGTTTGACCCACAAACTTCAGGTGGACTTTTATTCTCTGTAAAAAAAGAGCAAGTAGGAGTTCTTATGAAAGAGTTTCAAGAAAAGAATATAGATGCCTATATAATAGGTTCCGTTGAAGAGAAAAAAGAGAAATATTTAATTGTGAGGTAGAAGATGAATAATCTTTTTCGTAAACTTCCTAAACTAGATATACTTATGAAAGATGAAAAATTAGATGAGTGTAGAGAGAAGTTAAATTATAACACTTTATACACTCTAGTAAAAAATGAGATAGATAGTTTTAGAGAGAAAATAAAAAATAGAGAGATAGAGGATTTTGAAGTAGAAGACATAATAAAAAATATCCTAGATAGATCAAAATTTGCTGGGAATAATAAGCTAAAAAAAGTAATTAATGGAAGTGGTGTAATTATCCACACAAACCTTGGACGTTCTGTACTTAATAAAAAAATAGCAGAGAAGATGGGAGAGGTAGTAAGTAATTATAATAACCTTGAGTATGATTTGGAAACAGGAAAAAGAGGACATAGAAACTCACATGTTGAGGAATTGATATGTAAGATAACAGGAGCAGAGGGAGCTCTAGTAGTTAATAATAATGCTGCTGCTGTAATCATCTGTTTAAATGAATTTGCTAGAGGAAAAAACTCTATTGTATCAAGAGGGGAATTAGTAGAGATTGGTGGTTCTTTTAGAATACCAGATATAATGGAACTATCTGGTTCAAAACTAAAAGAGGTAGGGACTACAAATAAGACTAATATTTCAGATTATGAAAGAGCTATTGATGAGGAAACTGCACTTATTTTAAAGGTTCATAGGTCAAATTTTAAAATAACAGGATTTACTGATGAGGTAGGAAATAGAGATATAGCAAACCTTGGAAAAGAGAATGGAATACTTACTATGGAAGATTTAGGAAGTGGAGTTCTTGTAGATTTTTCAAAATATGGAGTAGTGAAAGAGCCTACTGTACAGGAGAGCATCTCTTCTGGAATAGATATAATTACAATAAGTGGAGATAAACTCTTAGGTGGACCACAGTGTGGTATTATTTTAGCTAAACAAGAGTATATAGCAAGACTTAAGAAAAATCAGTATCTGAGAGCTTTTAGAGTGGATAAACTAGTTTTATCTGCTTTGGAAGGAACACTAAGATACTACCTTGATGAGAGAGAAGCTGTAAGAGAGATACCTACTCTTAGAATGATAACCGAGGATAAAAAAGAGGTATTAAAAAGAGCAGAGAAACTTCAAAAAATGCTGATAGAAAAAAATATATCTACAAGTATAATAGAAACTAGAGCAAAAATAGGTGGAGGCTCTATGCCAGAAGAAACTGTACCTAGTTATGCTTTAGTATTTACAGGAGATGCTGTAAAATTAGAAAAGTATTTCCGTACTGGAGATATAAATATAATTGGAAGAGTAGCTGATGACTCATTTATCTTAGATATGAAAACTATAAGAGATGAGGATATGGAAATAATAGTAGAAAAAGCTATTAATATGTAAAAAAATTGAGATAATGAGAAGGGGGTGAGAAGAGTGAGAGATATAGTAGTGGGAATGGCAGGACATATAGATCACGGAAAAACAACAGTAGTAAAATATCTTACAGGAGTGGATACTGATACATTACCAGAGGAAAAATCTAGAGGAATGACAATAAATTTAGGTTTTACTCAGATAAAGTTTGACGATGGAAGTAGAGTTGGACTTATAGATGTACCTGGGCATGAAAAATTTATAAAAAATATGAGTGCAGGGGTTTCAGGTGTGGATTATCTGCTTATGGTGATAGCTTGTGATGATGGAATTATGCCACAGACAGAAGAACATTTCCAGATATTAAAACTCTTTGGTGTAAAAAAAGGAATGATACTTCTTACAAAGAGAGATTTAGTAGATGAGAAGAGATATGAAGAGGTAAAAAAACAGTGTAGGGAGTATTTTAAAGGGAGTTTTTTAGAAAACTCTCCTCTTCTCCCTCTTTCAATAATCGATATTGAAAGTTATAACACTCTTAAAAATTTATTGAAAGATGAGTTAAAAAAAATAGATTTAGAAGAGAAAGAGAGATACTTTCGAATGGATATAGATAGAGTATTCTCTGTAAAAGGTTTTGGTTGTGTAGTAACGGGAACAGTAAAAAGTGGAAAGATAAGTATAGGTGATACTCTTACAATCTATCCTCAAAATAAAATGGTAAAGGTAAAAGGGTTAGAATCTCACGGAGAAAAAAAGGATAGTATAGGAACAGGAAATAGATGTGCTATAAATCTAGCTGGAATCGAAAGTAGTGAGATAAAAAGAGGAGATATTATAGGAAAATCTATTTTAACAGGAGATAGAATAGAGTGTAAATTAACTCTTTTAGAGAACTCTCCTAAGATAAAAAATAATCATAGAATAAGATTAAATATTGGAACTGATGAGATAATAGGAAGAGTAAAAATTTATGAAAAAAATTATATTTTAGCTGGAGAATCAGCTTTTGTACAAATAGATTTAGAAGAGGTATTAGGGGGAGTATTAAAAGAGAGAGGAATAGTTAGAAATTACTCTCCAATATCTACAATTGGTGGAATAGAGCTTTTGGATTTTTCTAAAAAAGAGTTTAATAGAAAAGATATAAAACAGATAGAATTACTTAAGGTGTTATCTCAAGAGGACAATGAAAAAAAAGTAGAAGAGTTAATAAAAACTGATAGAGAGTTAGAGGATATTTTTTCTCTTTTTGGGGAGAAAATTTCGTTAAAAAATCTCATTGAAGCTAAGAAGATTTTCCTTTTGGATAAAAAATATATTCATAGAGATATACTCTTAGAAAAAATTTCTATAATAGTAGATGAGTTAGAAAAATTTTATAGTGAGAATAGATTAATGAGAGGAATTTTAAAATCTCAAATAAAAGAGAGGTATTTTAAAGATTATTCTTTAAAAGATTATAATAAATTTTTTGATTTAGATTTAGTAAAAGAGAAGATAATAGTAGTAAATGAGCTAGTGGCTTTAAAAGAGTTTAAAATAAGATTAAATAAAGAGGAAAAAGATATGAAAGAGGAGATTTTTTCCTATTATAAAGAGCAAAAATTTAATTTGAAACCTTATTCCTACTACTTGAAAGTTACTAAAGATAAAAATTTATTTGAACAAGTGCATAGATATATGGTTGAAGAGGGATTTATTCAATATTTAGAAGAGGAGTACTACATATTAAATGGATATTTAAAAGAGAGTACAAAGCTTATTAAAAATTTTCTTGAAAAAAATGGGAAAATACAAGTGAAAGAGGCAAAAGAGGTATTGAATAATAGTAGAGATAGTAGTATACTTATCTTAAGGAAATTAGATGCTCTAAAAGTGACTAAAAATATAGATGGAATCAGAATGTTGAGAGAATAGGAGGTAGCTGTGATAAAAGTAGATGCTATTGGACAAGTGTGTCCAGTACCAATTATAATGACAAAAAATGCTTTAAAGGATATAGAAGAAGGACAAGTAGAAGTATCTGTTGATAATAGAATTTCATTAGAAAATTTACAGAAAATGTCAAAAGAGATGGGATATGACTACACAGTAGAAGAGAGTGGAGATATTTTTAAAATTATAATCAATAAAATGAGAGAGAGCGTAGAGGTAAGAGAGTGTGAAGAAAATACAATTGTAGTTATAGATTCCTTACATATGGGTAAAGGAGATATAGAGTTAGGAAGAATACTTATGAAAGGATTTATTTATACACTTTCAGAGATGGAAGAGTTACCTAAAACAATTCTTTTCTATAATGAAGGAGTTAAACTTGCAATAGAGGGAGCAGAGAGTTTACAAGATTTAAAATCTTTAGAAGAGAGAGGAGTAGAGATTTTATCTTGTGGAACTTGTTTGAATTTTTATGGAATAGCTGAAAAATTAAGAGTAGGAAGTGTTACTAATATGTATACTATTCTTGAAAGGCAGATGAAAGCTACAAGGGTGATTAAACCATAATGAAAGTTGAAAAGTTTCTATTATTAGTTTCAAACTCCACTCATTATGTGATGAAATTAGAAAAACTCTTGCAAAATTTTAAAATATGTTGTAGAATAATACCGTTGCCTAAAGAGATAAGTGTTGGGTGTGGTCTTTCTATTAGAGCAGAGCTTTCTGACAAAGAGATAATTGAAAAAATTCTAAAAGATAATGAAGTTGAAGTAAGTAAGTATCTTGTAGAAAAAGAGGGATTTAAGAAAAAAGTAGAGAAAATTTAATGGAAGCGGGAGAAAACTGGTGTTTTCAGCAGTCTTCAAAACTGTAGGGTGGCTTAGGTCATTGGTAGGTTCGATTCCTACACGCTTCCGCCAAAACAAAACATTATAAATAAATATTTAAAATATAAGAAAAATTTGCTTTAATAGAGTAAATTTTTCTTTTTTTATAAAGATTGTAATGTTAAATAAATAGAGGAATAAGAGTTAAAAAATTGAGTGATTTATAAAGAAAATCAGAAAGTTAGTAAAATTAGAAATTTTGAATTTTAAATGCTTAAATAGAGAGTTTTTGTCAATAAAAAAACTACATCCTTCACTTTAGATAACTAAAGCTTTAGATGTAGTATGTAGCTTATTAAATTTTATAATACTAACTTAATTAAATAGAGTTATTTATTATTTTGATAGAGAGTGTATAGGCCTTTGATACTCAAATCAGATTGATATACATCAATTTCATCTATTTCAGCTGAAAGTATTTTACCAAGACCACCAGTGGCAACTACAAAATATTCTTCTCCAACTTCTTCTTTTATCTTTTTTATGATATGTTTTATTTGACCAGCATATCCATAGAAAATACCAGCTTGTATAGCTGAGATAGTATCGTGTCCTAGAACACTTTCGGGATTAGAGAATTTTACTTTAGGTAATTTTGCAGTATTTCCACATAGAGCATTGATACTCATTTCTATTCCAGGAAGGATACCTCCACCTATATAGACATTTTCTTTTAGTACTTCATAAGTAGTAGCAGTTCCTAGATCTAAAGTTATTAGGTTTTTATGAGGATATTCTTTTAAAGCTTGGGCTATATTAGCTATTCTATCTGCACCAAAACCTGTTGGATTAACTTTTTCATCAAATGTAAAGTCTAACTTTAGATTTAGATCAACTAGCATAGGTTCGATATCGAAATATTTCCTACCAAAGAATTGAAAAATAGTTATTAAATTAGGAACTACTGAAGATAGAACGATTCCACTGACTTTTTCAATTTCTATTCCATTAAATTTTGAGATATTTCTAAAGTATGAAAAATATTCATCTTCTGTCAATCGTTCATTTGTTGCGATCCTAAAAGTAAGTAAAATATTTCCTTTTTCATCAAAAATTCCTGTTACAATATGAGTATTTCCTATATCAACAGTTATAAGCATAAAACACCACCTTAAATTATTTTAAGTTTTCAGGATTTAAAACTTTTAATTCATCTAAAACAAAAATCCCATCTTTTCTGATTAAAATGTCATCTATCCAAATTTCTCCACCACCAAATTCTGGTCGTTGAATAAGAACTAGATCCCAGTGAATATTAGAGTTATTACCATTATCAGCTTGTTTATAAGCTTGACCAGGAGTAAAGTGTATACTTCCAGATATTTTTTCGTCAAATAATGTATCTTTCATAGGTTTTAGGATATATGGATTTACTCCAAAAGCAAATTCTCCAATATATCTAGCACCTTCATCGGAGTTCAAAATTTCATTTAACTTTTCTGAATTATTAGCGGTAGCTTTTATAATTTTTCCGTTTTTAAATTCAAAAACTATATTTTCAAAAGTAAATCCTTCATAAACAGATGGAGTATTGTAAGAGATTATACCATTAACACTATCTTTTACAGGGGCAGTATAAAGTTCACCATCTGGAATATTTCTAAGTCCATAACATTTGACATTTGGAATTCCTTTAATAGAAAAACTAATATCTGTTCCAGGGCCTACTATTCTAACTTTATCTGATTTGTTTAAAAGAGAACTTAAGCTATCCATAGCTTTTTCCATTTTAGAATAATCAAGACAACAAACATCAAAATAAAAATTCTCGAAATTTTCTAATGATGTATTAGCAAGTTGAGCCATTGAATTATTAGGATATCTCAAAATTACCCATTTCGTATTATTAACTCTTTCTTTTAAATGTATAGGTTGCATAAAAATGTCTGAATACATCCTCATTTTTTCATCTTCAATGTCAGAAAATTCAGCAGTATTATCACTACCTCTGATACCTATGTAACAATCCATATCCTTCATTCTCTCTAATTCATATTTTGCCATTAATTCTAGTTGTTCTGTTGTAGAGGTTTTTAAAATTTCTCTTATAATAGAGTGGTCCTTTAAAGTAACAAAGGGTAATCCTCCTACTTGATGTATTTCCTTTACTAATGCTTTTGCTAGATTTTTAGGAGCATTTCCAAAAACTTCTATTAAAACTTTTTCTCCTTTTTGTACTCTACAAGAGTGAGAAACAAGATTTTTTGCTAATTTTAATATTCTATTATCCACAATATTCACCTCATAATATTTTTTTCAATTATAGCATAGAATAATGAAAAATAGAATAGATAAGGGATAGAAAAATGAAATTGAAAATTTTAAAAAAGTTAAAGATTAAAAACTATTTTACACAGAATGAAAAAAGCCACTCAAAATTTTGAGTGGTTAATTACAAATGGCTGGGGTGGCTGGATTCGAACCAACGCATGACGGAGTCAAAGTCCGTTGCCTTACCGCTTGGCGACACCCCAATTAAAAATGGTCGGAATAGCAAGATTCGAACTTGCGGCCCCCTGCTCCCAAGGCAGATGCGCTACCGGACTGCGCTATATTCCGCTTCATTGACAAAAATAATAATATCATATTTTAAAATAAATGTCAATTAAAAAATAACTTTCCAAAAAAATTTTTTAATGGTATTATATTGTAGTATAACAAAATATAAGGAGTTAAATTTATGAAATACAAAGCAATAGTATGTGATTTAGATGGAACACTTTTAAATGAAGAACATAAGTTTTCTGAAGAAACAAAAGAAACTATAAAAGAAGTTAAAAAAACAGGAAGAAAAATATTCATAGCTACAGGTCGTCATCATTTAGATGCGTTAAAATTAAAGGAGCAACTTGGATTAGACTCATATTTAATTAGTTCTAATGGAGCTAGAATACATGATGAAAATAATATAGAGGTATATGAAAAAAATATTGATAAAGAAGTAGTTGATTTCATATTATCAGTAAAGTGTAAAGAAGGAATAGAAAGACATGTTTATACAGATACAAAATGGTATGTAGAAAGAGATAAAGAGGAGTATCTCTCTTTTCATCAAGAAAGTAAATTTTTTCATGAAGTAAAGGAGTTTTCTAAGATAGAAAATGAAAAGTTTATTAAAATATTTTTTGTATCTAAGAATATAGATGAGTTGTTAAAGTTAGAAGAGTACTTCATAAAAGTCATAGGAAGTAAAGTGTCGATAACACTATCTGGGCCGGAGTGTTTAGAAATTATGGCAAAAGATGTTACTAAAGGAGAAGCTATAAAAAATATTATGCAAAAATTAAATATCTCATTAGAGAATACTATGGCTTTTGGAGATGGTTTAAATGATTATGAAATGTTAAAAGAAGTAGGGAAAGGATTACTTATGGGAAATTGTGCTACTAGACTTAGGGATAAGCTTCCTAATAATGAAATAATTGGAAAGAATATTGAAAATGGGGTAGCTAATTATTTAAAGAAACTTTTTTTATAAGGTATTATTTTAATTTTTATCTGGAGGTATGAATGGAAAAAATAAAAATTATGAAAGATAATCCTTATCATAAAAGAAATAAAATAGATAAAGTACTTAAGAAGCTTGAATTAGAAAATAGAAAGAAAGCAAAAAATCGAGGAATAGTATTGCTATTATTTTTACTTATAATATTGAGTAATTTAAATATGATCAGTACAAATTTTTATGATATTTACTATAAGGGAATAAAGGTTGTAGGAAGGCATTTTATCTATATTTTTATAGGAGTAATATGTTTTATAATTACTTCAAGAATAGATTACAAGTATTACAACAAAAATAAAGTTTGTGGCTTTATTTTTTTATTTTCTGTTTTATCTTTGCTAGGGGTAATAATAGGAAGTAAAATTCCTATGCTTTCTGAGGTAGTTCCAAAAGTAAAGGGAGCTATAGGTTGGATAAGGATAGGGGGGATAAGTATACAACCATCTGAACTTATGAAGCTTCCATTTATAATAATAATAGCTCATATACTAAAAAGATGTGAAGAGGAGAGATATGATGCTAAAAAAATTATATTTAGTTTGCTTCCAGTTTTTTTAGTATTTATAGTATTAATTAATCTCCAAAAAGATATGGGGACATCAATACATTACTTGGGTATATTTTGTTTTATGCTTTTTATGAGTAGAATAAGTATGAAGTGGATAACTATAGGAGTTATCTTTTCATTTTCTTTGATAGGAGGACTTTTTTATTATGTAACTCAATTGAGTGATCTAAGTGAAAAAAGTTATAAAATAAAAAGAATTAGTAGTTATTTAGATGGGATTTTGAGAAATGAATATGACTTTGGTGTAGGATATCAAGTAGGACAATCACTTGTTGCTTTTGGAAGTGGTGGAATAATAGGGAAAGGTTATGGTAATGGAGTACAAAAATATAGTTATCTTCCTGAGATAAAAACAGATTTTATAATGGCTACATATGGAGAAGAGTTTGGATTTATAGGAATGATACTTTTACTTTTAATTTTTTTATTATTGTTTAACATTGTCCAAAGAACAGCTATGGATACAAAGGAGTATTTTGGAAAGTATTTAGCTGTAGGAATAGCTGGGTATGTAATTATTCAAGTTATAATAAATCTTTCAGTTGCTTTAGGAATACTTCCTGTATTTGGAATACCGATGCCATTTTTTAGTTCAGGAGGAAGTTCACTTATTACAGTGTTTTCAGCCATAGGTATAATAATAAATATTAATAGACATAGGTAAATATTCTACACTTGAAATCTTAGATAAAGATGGAGAGTGTAGTTTTTTATTTTATGAAATTATAAAAATGTATAAAGAAAGTAATCTATTATTATTTTTTCTTAATTAATAAATTAATGAAATGTGTTATAATTATATCAGAATTATTAAAAAGGAGATAAATATGGGAGCTAATTGGGGACATAGTTTGAGATTATCAATTTTTGGGGAATCTCATGGAAAAGCGCTAGGGATAAATATAGATGGATTAGCTAGTGATATAGATATTGATTTTGAAAGTATAGAGAGAGATATGGGAAGGAGAGCACCAGGAAAAAATAGTTTTTCTACCCAAAGAAAAGAGAGCGATAGCTTTGAGATTTTAAGTGGAATCTGTGATGGAAAAACTACAGGAGCTCCTCTTTGTGCAATTATTAGAAATGAAGATAAAAAATCTAAGGATTATTCAAAATTAAAAGAGGTAATGAGACCTAGTCATAGTGATTATCCAGCATATATAAAATATAGAGGATATAATGATGTAAGAGGTGGAGGTCATTTTTCTGGAAGAATAACTGCCCCACTTGTTTTTGCTGGAAGCTTGGCTAAGAGTATCTTAGCTAAAAAGGGAATATATGTAGGAGCTATGATAGAGAGTATAAAAAATATAGAAGTAGAAATGCCAACTGAAGATAGATTATCTAAAGAGCTTTTTGATGAGCTGGCTAAAAAAGAGATGGCTATTTTAGATGAAAAGAAAATAGTAAAGATAAAAGAGGAGATAGAGAGAGCTAGAATGAATCAAGACTCCGTTGGTGGAACTATAGAATGTTTTGCCATAGGAGTACCAGCAGGTTTAGGAGAGCCATTTTTTGATTCATTAGAGAGTAGTATAGCTCATTTAGCTTTTTCTGTACCAGCTGTAAAAGGAATAGAGTTTGGAAAAGGATTTGATATAGCAAAATATTATGGTAGTGAAGTAAATGATGAATACTACTATAAAAATAGTATAGTGAAAACTAAATCCAATAATAACGGAGGAATATTAGGGGGAATATCCAATGGAATGCCTATAAATTTTAAAGTTGTCATAAAACCTACCCCATCTATTTCTAAGCTTCAACATACAATAAATATAAAAGATAAAAAAGATTGTGAATTAGAAATAGAGGGAAGACATGACCCTTGTATAGTACCAAGAGCAGTAGTGGTAATAGAATCAATAATGGCAATAGCATTGTTAGATAAGATATATGAAGCAGGAGGCAGATATGAATAAATATGGTCTTGTGGGGAAAAAATTGGGGCACTCACTATCTCCAGAGATACATAATTATATTTTTGATAAGCTTGGAGTAGAAGCAGAGTACTCATTGTATGAGATTGAAGATGGAAAAGATATTTTAAAATTGATGAAAGAAAAAGGGATAAAGGGATTTAATATAACTATTCCTTATAAAGAGATTGTGATGAGTCAACTTGATTTTATCTCTGAGGAAGCAGAAAAAATTGGAGCTGTAAATCTAGTGAAAATAAAAAATGGTAAAAGCTACGGGTATAATAGTGATTACTATGGGGTCATAGAGATGCTAGAAAAACATGGTGTCAAAGTAAAAGGGAAAATATGCTATGTTCTAGGAAGTGGTGGGGCTTCAAAATCTGTGATAGTAGCTCTACATGACTTAGGAGCTAAAGAGATAGTTGTAGTAACTAGAGATGTGGAATCAAAGAGAAGAGAGTTGAAAAATAGATTTAGAAATATAGAGGTAGTATCTTATGAAAATATAATAGGTGGAGATATTGTTGTAAATACTACTCCACTAGGGATGTATCCTAATATAGATAGCTCTCCTCTAGATGAGGAAATTTTAAAGCGTTTTGATATAGCTGTTGATGTTGTATATAATCCTAAGACTACGAAATTTTTACAATTAGCAAAAAATTGTAGTTTGAAATGTGTAGATGGAGTATCTATGCTTGTAGGTCAAGCTATAAAAAGTGATGAACTTTGGGAGGGAATAGAGGTAGATAGAGATACAAGAGATGAAGTAGAGAAAAGAGTTATAGAGAGATTAGAGGAGATGAAAAATAGTGAAAGTAATGGTAATAAATGGACCTAATATAAATTTTCTGGGAATAAGAGAGAAAAATATTTATGGTGTACAAACTTATGAAGAGATGTGTGCATATATTAAGGAGAATTTAGCTAAAGATATTGATGTAACAATATATCAAAGTAATATTGAGGGAGAGATTATAAACTTTATACAAAGAGCATATTTAGAAAAGTATGATGGGATAGTAATAAATCCAGGGGCATATACTCATACTTCGATAGCTCTATATGATGCTATAAAAAGTGTAGATATTCCAACAATAGAAGTACATCTCACAAATATTCATAAAAGAGAAGAATTTAGACATAAATCTTTCACAGCACCAGCTTGTATAGGACAAATTTGTGGATTAGGAAGTGATGGATATCTCTTAGCAATAGAATTTTTATATAAAAAATATACAAACAAATAGATTTATTTATGTTTGAAAAGTACTAAATATAAATTAAAAAATGATTAATATAGGAAAAAAAGTTTTTATTTTGACAAAAGTTTACTTTTATGATATTCTTTAGTATATAATAAAAAATATATCTCATATATACCTCTAATATGGAGAGGAGTTTCTACGGTTAACCTTAAATTAACTGCTATGAGTTAAAGGAAATGATGTTTGGTCATGCCTTCCTTTTTGGTATATATGAATTAAAAAAATGCTAAGGAGGAGAAAATGCTGTTTGTTGATAAGAAAAGAAAAAAATTAAAAAATAGGTTAAAAAAAGTATTTATCAACAAAGGCATAATTGTAAACCTAAGAGTAGATATAAATAATGGTCTAAGTGTGTACTGATGCAAAGCATGAGTGTGCGCTTAGACCTTTTACTTTAAAAGAGATTTTAAGGAGGAAAATGTGAAAACAGATATTCAGATAGCTCAAGAGGCAAAAATAGTAAATATTTCAGAAATAGTAAAAAAGGTAGGACTTACTGAAGATGATATAGAGCATTATGGAAAATATAAAGCAAAAGTTAACCTTGATGTGTTAAAAAGATTAGAAAATAAAAAAGATGGTAAACTAGTATTGGTAACAGCTATCACACCAACTCCAGCTGGGGAGGGAAAATCAACAGTTACAGTAGGACTTACTCAAGCTTTGAATAAATTAGGCAAATCTTCAGTAGCTGCTTTAAGAGAACCATCTCTTGGACCTGTATTTGGAATGAAAGGTGGAGCTACTGGTGGAGGATATGCACAAGTAATTCCTATGGAAGATATAAATTTACATTTTACTGGAGATTTACATGCAATAGGAGTAGCACACAACTTAATAGCTGCTTGTATTGATAACCATATCAATTCAGGAAATTTACTAAATATAGATGTTACAAAAATCTCTTGGAAAAGAGTAGTAGATATGAATGATAGAGCATTAAGAGAAATAGTTATTGGACTTGGTGGAAAAGCTAATGGAATACCTAGAGAATCATCTTTTCAAATAACAGTAGCTTCTGAGATAATGGCAGCTCTATGTTTAGCAAACTCACTTATGGATTTAAAAGATAAAATTAGAAGTATGGTATTTGGATACTCAAGAGATGGAAAAGCTCTTACAGTAGGAGATTTGAAAATAGAGGGGGCTGTAACTGCACTATTAAAAGAGGCTTTAAAACCCAACCTTGTTCAAACTTTAGAAAATACTCCAGTATTTATCCACGGGGGGCCATTTGCTAATATAGCTCATGGATGTAACTCAATCTTAGCTACAAAATTAGCATTAAAACTTTCTGATTATGCTATAACAGAGGCTGGATTTGCTGCTGACTTAGGGGCAGAAAAATTCTTAGATATAAAATGTAGAAAAGGAAATCTAAGACCTAACTGTGTAGTAATAGTAGCAACAGTAAGAGCTTTAAAACATCACGGAGGAGCTAAGGAGTTATCAGAAGAGAGCTTAGAAGCATTAGAAAAAGGAATAGCTAACTTAGATAAACATATAGAGAATATGAAAAAATATAACTTACCAGTTGTGGTAGCAATCAATAGATTTGTAAGCGACACTGAAAGAGAACTTGAATTTATTGAAAAGCACTGTAAAGAGTTAGATGTACCAGTTGCTCTATGTGAGGTATGGGCAAAAGGTGGAGAGGGAGGAATAGCTCTTGCTAAAGAGGTAATGGCTCAATTAGAAAAAGAGACTGATAACTATACACCACTTTACTCATTAGATTTAAGTATAAAAGAGAAGATAGAAACAATAGCAAAAGAGATATATGGAGCTGATGGAGTAGAGTTTAGCTCTGGAGCTAAGAAGATGTTAAAGACAATAGATGAGCTAGGATATGGAAACTTACCAGTTTGTATGTCTAAAACTCAAAAATCTTTATCAGATAATGCTTCACTAATAGGTAGACCAACAGGATTCACTGTAACAATAAATGAACTAAGAATATCAGCAGGAGCAGGATTTATAGTAGCTATGGCTGGAGATATAATAGATATGCCGGGACTACCTAAAAAACCAGCAGCAGAGTTGATAGATATAGATGAGAATGGAAGAATAGAAGGATTATTCTAATAAAAAAATCTATGTTAAAATTTTTCAGGAGGAGAAATGAATTACCGTATTTTTGTAGAAAAGAAATCAGGATTTGATTTAGATGCTAAAAGACTTGAGAATGAATTAAGAGAGAGTCTTCAATTAGAGGGGCTAGAAAAAGTAAGATTATTAAACTGTTATGATGTCTTTGGAATAGATAGTGAAGAGTTAGCAAAGGCTAAAAAACTTATATTCTCAGAGGTAGTAACAGATAGAGTAACTGAAGAGTTAGACAGTAAAGGGTCAAAATACTTTGCTGTAGAATTTTTACCAGGGCAGTTTGACCAAAGAGCTGACTCAGCTATGCAATGTTTAAATCTAATCTCTGATAAAAACCAAAATGTAGTAGTAACAAGTGGAAAAGTTATAATCTTAGAGGGAAATATATCAGAAGAGGAGCTAAACAAAGTAAAAAATTACTATATCAACCCTGTGGAGATGAGAGAGAAAATTCTTAAGAAATTAGAGGTAGAAGAGGGAGAATTAGCTCAAGAAGTTCCTGTATTTGAAGGATTTATTACATATGGAGCTGAGAAGCTAGAAAAATTTAGAAAAGAGCTTGGATTAGCTATGACATTTGCTGATATAGCCTTTGTACAAGAGTATTTTAGAGATACGGAAAAAAGAGATCCAACTGAAACAGAGATAAAGGTATTAGACACTTATTGGTCTGACCATTGTAGACATACAACATTTGAAACTAAAATAAAAAATATTGTTTTCCCAAAATCAGCTTTTGGAGAAACATTACAAAAAGCTTTCGAAAACTATTTAGGAGCAAGAAAATTTGTACATCAAGAAAGACTCGAAAAAAAATATATATCTCTAATGGATATGGCAACAATCTGTGGAAAAGAGATGAGAAAAACTGGTAAGCTAGATGACTTAGAGGTATCTGATGAGATAAATGCTTGCTCAGTATACATAGATGTAGATGTAGATGGAAAAATAGAAAAGTGGCTACTTATGTTTAAAAACGAAACTCATAACCACCCTACTGAGATAGAGCCATTTGGAGGAGCTTCTACTTGTTTAGGAGGAGCAATAAGAGACCCATTATCAGGAAGATCTTATGTATACCAAGCTATTAGGGTAACAGGTTCTGGTAACCCATTGGAAAAATTAGAGGATACTTTACAAGGAAAATTACCTCAAAAGAAAATAACAACAGGAGCAGCAGCAGGATACTCATCTTATGGAAACCAAATAGGACTTACTACTGGACATGTAGCTGAAATCTATCACGATGGATATAAGGCTAAGAGAATGGAAGTAGGAGCAGTAGTTGGAGCTGTGCCAGCTGATTGGGTAAGAAGAGAGAATGCTTCTAAGGGAGATATAGTTGTACTACTTGGAGGAAAAACAGGAAGAGATGGTTGTGGAGGAGCAACTGGTTCTTCTAAAGAGCATACAGATGATTCCTTAAGACTTTGTGGAGCAGAGGTACAAAAAGGAAATGCTCCAGAAGAGAGAAAAATCCAAAGATTATTTAGAAATCCAGAGGTTACAAGACTTGTTAAAAAATGTAATGACTTTGGAGCTGGAGGGGTATCAGTAGCAATAGGAGAGTTGGCTCCTGGACTAGATATCAACTTAGATGTAGTTCCTACTAAATATTTAGGACTTAGTGGAACAGAGTTAGCTATCTCTGAATCACAAGAGAGAATGGCAGTAGTAATAGAGGCTAAAGATAGAGATAAATTTATAGAATTAGCAAATAGAGAGAACTTACAAGCAACAGTTGTAGCAGTGGTTACTGACACAAATAGACTTGTGCTAAATTGGAAAGGTAAGAAGATAGTAGATATCTCAAGAGAGTTTTTAGATACTAACGGAGTTACTCAAGAAACAGAGGTAGAGGTAGAAAATATCTCTTATGAAGAAAGCCCACTTACAAAGGTAGCTTATGAGGGAGAGAATTTAGAAGCTAAATGGTACAATATGTTATCATCTTTAAATGTAGCTTCTCAAAAGGGACTTATGGAGATATTTGACTCTACAATAGGAGCTACTACAGTACTTATGCCATTTGGTGGAAAATATCAAATGACTCCAACAGATGTAAGCGTACAAAAATTACCATTACTTAAAGGGGAAACAGATACAGCTTCTGCTATCACTTGGGGATACAATCCAGTATTATCATCTTGGTCACAATTCCATGGTGGAGCTTATGCAGTAGTTGAATCATTAGCAAAATTAGTAAGTGTGGGAGTAGATTATAAGAGAGTAAGACTTTCATTCCAAGAGTACTTCCAAAAACTTGGACAAAATCCTAAAAACTGGGGAAAACCTTTCTCAGCTCTATTAGGAACAATAGAGATGCAAAGAGCTTTTGAAATACCAGCTATTGGAGGAAAGGACTCTATGAGTGGAACATTTAATGATATTCACGTTCCACCTACACTAATATCTTTTGCTGTATCTCCAGTAAAAGCTAGTGTAGTAATATCTCCAGAGTTTAAAAAGGCTGGAAACAAAATCTACTTAGTAAAACACCATATGTTAGAAAACTATATGCCTAATGTGGAAGAGTTAAAAGCAAACTTTGAATATGTATATGAAAATATAGTTAATGGAAATATAGTATCAGCTATGACATTAAAAACTGGTGGTATAGCTGAAGCAGTAAGTAAAATGACATTTGGAAACAGAATAGGAGCTAAGATATCTAATCTTGGAGATGAGTTATTCAAGTTAGGATATGGAACATTTATAGTGGAGTCAAATGTAGAGCTTACAGGTAAAAATGTAGAATTATTAGGAGAAACAATCTCTGAATACAAAGTAGTAGTAGGAGATATTGAGATAGATATGACTGCAGGAGAGAAGGTATGGTTAGATAAACTATTCCCAGTTTTCCCTCATAAAACAGTAGAGAAAGTTGAAAAATATATCTGGACTCCTTACAATGCTAAAGAGATAGTAGTTTGTAAAAATAAGATAGCTAAACCAAGAGTATTAGTACCAGCTTTCCCAGGAACAAACTGTGAATATGATTCAGCTAGAGTATTTGAAAAAGCTGGGGCAGAATCAAATATATTAGTATTTAGAAACCTAACTCAAGAGTATATCAATGACTCAATAGAAAAGGTGGTAAAAGAGATAAATAACTCTCAAATCCTAATGTTCCCAGGAGGATTCAGTGCTGGAGATGAGCCAGATGGTTCTGGTAAATTTATAGCAACAGTACTTACTAACCCTAAAGTAGCAGAAGCTATCCATAAGTTCTTAGAGAGAGATGGACTTATATTAGGAATTTGTAATGGATTCCAAGCTCTTATCAAATCTGGATTACTTCCTTATGGAGAGATAGGTAAGGTTACTGAAGATTCACCAACTCTTACATTCAATAAGATAGGTAGACATATATCTCAAATGGTAAAAACTAAAGTAACTTCTAATAAATCACCTTGGCTTGCTGGAATAGAAACAGGTTTAGAGTTTGAAATAGCTGTGTCACATGGAGAGGGAAGATTCTTTGCTAGTGATGAGGTAATTAAAAAGCTATTTGAAAATGGACAAGTGGCAACTCAATATGTCAACTTAGAGGGAGAGCCAACTAATGAGTTTAGATTTAACCCTAATGGTTCAAGCTTTGCTATTGAAGGAATTACTTCTCCAGATGGAAGAGTATTTGGTAAGATGGGACATACAGAAAGATATGGAAACAATGTATTTAAAAATATAATTGGAAATAAAGAGCAAAAAATATTTGAAAATGGAGTAAAATATTTCAAATAATTTAGGAGGACAAATGAAAGTAGCTATTATTTTCGGAAGTAAATCAGATACAGAGAAGATGAGAGGAGCAGCTAACTGCTTAAAAGAGTTTGGAATAGAGTATTCAGCTCATGTACTTTCAGCTCATAGAGTACCTGAAAAATTAGAAGAAACATTAGAAAAATTAGAAGTAGAAGGTTATGATGTAATTATAGCTGGAGCTGGACTTGCAGCTCATTTACCTGGAGTTATAGCTTCAAAAACTACACTGCCAGTAATAGGAGTGCCTATTGAGGCAGCTTTTAACGGAATGGACGCACTACTATCAATAGTACAAATGCCAAAATCAATCCCAGTAGCAACTGTTGGAGTAAATAACTCATATAATGCAGGAATGTTAGCTGTACAAATGCTTTCATTAAAATCTCCAGAACTAAAAGAGAAATTAAGAAACTTCAGAAAAGATATGAAAGCTAAGTTTATAGCTGATAATGAGTCAGGAGTAGAACTATAAGATAAATTATAATATTGAAAACTTAAAGAGTTGCGTAAATTACGTAAAGAAGTTAAATTAACTCAGCGAAATCGAACGCTAAAAAACGCAACTGTTTGAACGAAGTGAGTTTTGCGTTTTTAGTGAGATAAGCCATAGTTAATCAACTTCTTGAAGTATGGAGCAACTCTTAGTTTTCAAGAGAATGAATTAGAATAAAAATAAGGTATAAAAATATTAAAAGTATCTCAGGAGGAATTAAAATGTCAGTAGAAAAAAAAGATTTTATTTATGAAGGAAAAGCTAAACAAGTATATTCAACAACAGATGAGAACTTAGTAATAATTCACTATAAAGATGATGCAACAGCAGGAAATGGAACTAAAAAAGGAACAATAGTAAATAAAGGTGTAATGAACAACAAAATAACAGCTATGTTATTCAGAATGTTAGAGAAAAATGGAATAAAAACTCACTTAGTAGATGTATTAAATGATAGAGATCAACTTTGTCAAAAAGTAAAAATATTTCCATTAGAAGTAATAGTAAGAAACGTAATAGCTGGTTCAATGGCAGCAAGAGTTGGAGTTCCAGAGGGAACTAAACCAACTAATACAATATTCGAAATTTGCTATAAAAATGACGCTTATGGAGACCCATTAATCAATGACCATCATGCAGTTGCTTTAGGACTTTGTACTTATGAAGAGTTAGCAGAGATATATAGAATTACTGCTCAGATCAATAATCTATTGAAAGATGCTTTTGATAAAACAGGGATCACTTTAGTGGACTTTAAAATAGAATTTGGTAAAAATTTTAAAGGAGAAATCTTACTAGCTGATGAAATAACTCCAGACACTTGTAGATTATGGGATAAAGAAACTGGAAAGAAATTAGATAAAGATAGATTTAGAAGAGATCTTGGTGGAATAGAAGAGGCTTATATAGAAGTATTAAAGAGATTGGGGGCTTAATGATGAACTGCACAGAAATTCTAATGGCTAAAGATAAAATGGAAGAGGAGTGTGGAGTATTTGGAATATATTCAAAAGAGGTAAATGAAGTAGCACAAATAACTTACTACGGATTATATGCTCTTCAACATAGAGGTCAAGAGAGTGCGGGAATATCTGTTTCTAATTTTGGAGAGATAGTAACTTATAAAGGAATGGGACTTACTGCAGATGTATTTACACCAGAAACTTTAAATAATCTTGTTGGAAATGCTGCAATAGGACATGTGAGATACTCTACAACAGGGGCGAGCAAATTAGAAAATGCTCAGCCTCTTGAGAGTAGATATAAATTAGGGCAAATAGCAGTAGCTCACAATGGAAATTTAACTAATGCAAAGATAATAAGAGAGTTATTAGAAGATGCTGGTTCTACTTTTAATACTTCAATAGACTCAGAAGTTATCATCAAGATGATAGCAAGAAAAGCTAATGGAAATGTTGAAGATGCTATAAGAAGTACAGTAGGAGCTATAAAAGGAGCTTATGCATTAGTAATCTTAGCTGGAAACAAATTGGTAGGAGTAAGAGACCCATATGGAATAAGACCACTTTGCTTAGGTATAAATGAAAATGGAGATTATATTTTAGCTTCTGAATCTTGTGCCATTGATGCTGTGGGAGGAACTCTAATTAGAGATGTATTACCAGGAGAGATGGTAATAATAGATGAGAATGGAGTAAAATCTGTAAAATATTCAGAAAATAATAAAAAAGCACCTTGCTCATTTGAACACATATACTTTGCTAGACCTGATAGTGTAATAGATGGATTAAATGTATACGAGTCTAGGGTAGAGGCTGGAAGATTACTTGCTAAACAGATGAAAGTAGATGCAGATGTAGTAATAGGTGTACCAGATTCTGGAATACCAGCAGCTATTGGTTTTGCTGAAGCTAGTGGAATACCTTATGCAATAGGGCTAGTAAAAAATAAATATATAGGAAGAACATTTATAAAACCTACTCAAGCTCTAAGAGAGCAAGCTGTAATGGTAAAATTAAATCCATTAAAAGTAAATCTTGAAGGAAAAAGAGTAGTAATAATTGATGACTCACTAGTGAGAGGAACAACAAGTAAGATTTTAATAGAGATAATCAGAAGAGCAGGAGCTAAGGAAGTACACTTCCGTTCAGCTTCTCCAGCTGTAAAACACTCTTGCTATTTTGGGATAGATACGGCTCATAGGGAGGAGTTAATAGCAGCTAGATTATCAGTAGAAGAGATAAGAAAAGAAATAAATGCAGATACATTAGATTACTTATCGATGGAAAATATGTTAAAGTCTTTAAAAGGATGTGACTACTGTGTAGGATGCTTTAATGGAGAATATCCAGTAGATACACCAACAGAAATATAAAAACAATTTAAATTTTGGAGGAAAAAATGGCAATTTCATATAAAGAAGCTGGAGTAGATAAAGAGGAAGGATATAGAGCAGTAGAGCTGATGAAGAAAGCTGTTGCTAAAACAATGAATAGTAACGTATTAAATGGACTTGGAAGTTTTGGAGCTATGTATGAGTTAGGAAAATATGAAAATCCTGTATTAGTTTCTGGAACTGATGGAGTAGGAACAAAATTAGAGATAGCTCTTACTACAAAAAAATATGACACAGTAGGAATAGATGCTGTTGCTATGTGTGTAAATGACGTTCTTTGTCACGGAGCAAAACCAATATTCTTTTTAGATTATCTAGCTTGTGGAAAATTAGATGCTGAAGTAGCAGCTGAATTAGTTTCTGGAGTAGCTGAAGGTTGTTATCAAGCTGGAGCTGCCCTTATAGGTGGAGAAACAGCAGAAATGCCAGGATTCTACAAAGTAGGAGATTATGATATAGCTGGTTTCTGTGTGGGAGCAGTAGAAAAATCTAAAATAGTAAATGGAAGTACAACTTCTGAAGGAGATATCTTAATAGCTATACCATCTTCTGGAGTACATAGTAATGGATTCTCATTAGTAAGAAAGGTAATAACTGACTATAATAAAGAGTATAATGGAAAACCAATTAGTGAAACTCTTCTTACACCTACAAAAATATATGTAAAACCAGTTCTTGCTGTATTAGAAAAATATAATGTAAAAGGTATGGCTCATATAACTGGAGGAGGATTACCTGAGAACTTACCTAGAACAATAAGTGAAGGACATCAACCAGTTGTATTAAAAGAAAAATTAAGAGTATTAGACATATTTAAATATATTCAAAAAGAGGGGGATATCCCAGAAGATGAGATGTATGGAACATTCAATATGGGAGTAGGTTTTGTACTAGTAGTAGACCCTAAAGATAAAGATGGAGTAATAGAAGAGCTTGCTAAATATGGAGAAGAAGCTTTTGAAATAGGATATGTTCAAAAGGGAGAAAAGGGACTATGTTTAAAATAGGAGTTTTAGTTTCTGGTGGAGGAAGTAATCTTCAATCCATAATAGATAAATCTAAAAGTGGAGAATTACAATGTAACGTTGAAGTTGTAATTGGAGATAGAGAGTGTTATGGAGTAGAGAGAGCTAAGGAAGCTGGAATAGATAGGCATGTATTAGATAGAAAAATTTTAAAAAAAGAGCTATGTAAAGAAATAGATAAAATCATAACAGAAAAAGGAGTAGAGTTAGTAGTTTTAGCTGGATTTTTATCTATTATTGATGAGGAGTTTGTGAACAAGTGGAAAGGAAAAATAATTAATATTCATCCTTCACTTCTCCCAAAGTTTGGCGGTCCTGGAATGTATGGGATAAAAGTACATGAAGCTGTACTAAAAGCTGGAGAGCAAGAAAGTGGTTGTACAGTACACTATGTGGATACAGGAGTTGATAGTGGAGAGATAATAGCTCAAAAGAGAGTAAAAGTTTTAGTCGGCGATACTCCAGAGACATTACAGAAGAGAATATTGATGGAGGAACATAAACTTTTACCTGAATCTATTGCAAAAATTATAACAGAAAAAAATAAAGGAGTTTATTCATAATGAAAAGAGCATTAATATCAGTTTTTGATAAAAATGGAATATTAGAGTTTGTACAATTTTTAGTAAAACACAATGTGGAGATAATCTCAACAGGTGGAACATATAGATATTTAAAAGAGAATGGAGTACCTGTAATAGAGGTAGCTGAAGTAACAAAAGCTCCAGAGATGTTAGATGGAAGAGTAAAAACTCTACACCCTGTAATTCATGGAGGAATTTTAGCTATAAGAGATAATGAGGAGCATATGGCTACTATAAAAGCTAGAGGAATAGAAACTATTGATATGGTAGTTGTAAATCTATATCCATTCTTTAAGAAAGTAAATGAGGATTTGACTTTTGAAGAAAAAGTTGAATTCATAGATATTGGTGGACCTACAATGCTAAGATCAGCAGCGAAATCTTTTAAAGATGTTGTAGTAATTAGTGATACAGCTGACTATGAAACTGTTATGAGAGAGATGGAAGCTGGAGAGGTAACATTTGAAACAAGAAAAAGACTTGCTGGAAAAGTTTTCAACTTAACATCTGCTTATGATGCAGCTATATCTAGTTTCTTACTTGGAGATGAGATGCCTCATTATCTAAATGCTTCATATGAAAAAGTTATGGATTTAAGATATGGAGAGAATCCTCATCAAAAAGCTGCTTATTATGTATCAACTACTGATAGTGGAGCTATGAAAGATTTTGAACAATTAAATGGAAAAGAGCTTTCATTTAATAATATAAGAGATATGGACGTAGCTTGGAAAGTAGCTTGTGAATTTGAAGAACCAGCTTGTTGTGGAGTAAAACATTCTACTCCATGTGGGGCAGCTATTGGAAAGGATATACATGAAGCTTATGTAAAAGCTTATGAGTGTGATCCTGTATCTATATTTGGAGGAATAGTAGCTCTTAATAAAGAGGTAGATAAGGCAACTGCTGAGGAGTTAGTAAAAATATTCTTAGAGATAGTAATAGCTCCAAGCTTTACAGAGGAAGCTTTAGAAGTGTTGCGAACTAAGAAAAATCTAAGAGTAATAAAATGCCATCATAAACCTATGGATAAAATAAATTTTGTAAAAGTAGATGGAGGAATCTTAGTACAAGATGAGGATTTGAGTTTCTCTACTCACTATGAAACTGTTACAGAAAAAGTTCCTACTGAAAAAGAGATGAGTGACTTAGACTTTGGAATGAAGATAGTAAAACATGTAAAATCTAATGCTATTGTAGTAGCTAAAGAGAAGATGGCTATTGGAATAGGAAATGGAGAAACAAACAGAATTTGGCCTACTGAACAAGCAATAGAAAGAGCTGGAGAGAGAATAGAGGGAGCTGTTCTTGCTTCTGACGCTTTCTTTCCATTTAGAGATGTAGTAGACACTTGTGCAAAACATGGAATCAAGGCCATCATTCAACCTGGTGGATCTCTTAGAGATAAGGAATCTATTGAAGCTTGTAATGAGCATGGAATAGCTATGATATTCAGTGGAATGAGACATTTCAAACACTAATTTTCTATGAATTAGATTAAGAAAACTTTAAGAATTGTGGAGATTATGGAGAGAAGTTAGATTAACTTAGCGAAAAGGAACGCTAAAAAACACAACTGTTTGAGGCATAGCCGAGTTTTGTGTTTTTAGTGAATTGAGCCATAGTTAATCAACTTCTTGAAATACGGAGCAATTCTTAGTTTTCTTTTAAGAAAGAGAGATTAGAAATTAGAAGTTTAAAGGAGAAGAGAGAATGAAAATATTAGTAGTTGGAAGCGGTGGAAGAGAGCATACTATCTGCTGGAAAGTAAGTCAAAATGAGAAAGTAGAAAAAGTATACTGTGCTCCAGGAAATGGTGGAACAGAGTTACTTGAAAAAGGAGAGAATGTAAACCTAAAAGGAGTAGATGAGATTCTTGCCTTTGCTAAAGAGAATAAAATAGATTTAACTATCGTTGGAAGTGAGGAGCTTCTAGTAGATGGTATTGTAGAGAAATTCCAAGCTGAAGGATTAAAAATCTTTGGACCAGATAAGAAAGCTGCTCTACTTGAAGGGTCAAAAGCTTTTGCTAAAGATTTTATGAAAAAGTATGGAGTAAAAACAGCTGCTTATGAAGTATTTAAGGAAGCTGAAAAGGCTAAGGAATATATAAAAACTTGTGAGTTTCCTCTAGTGGTAAAAGCTAGTGGACTTGCTGCTGGTAAAGGGGTACTTATCTGCCAAAATCTTGAAGAGGCTCTAAAAGCAGTAGATGAGATAATGATAGATAAAGTATTCAGCAGTGCTGGAGAACAAATTGTAGTAGAGGAGTTCTTAGATGGAGTAGAGGCTTCAATCTTATCAGTTACTGACTCAAAGATTATCCTACCTTTTATCTCTGCTAAAGACCATAAGAAAATTGGAGAGAAAGAAACAGGATTAAATACAGGAGGAATGGGAACAATAGCCCCTAACCCTTATGTAACTAAAGAGGTATATGATAAATTTATAACTGAGATAATGAATCCCACTCTTGAGGGAATAAAAGCAGAGGGAATGGATTTTGCTGGATTTATATTCTTTGGACTGATGATAACTGCTAAGGGAGTTTATCTTCTTGAGTACAATATGAGATTGGGAGACCCAGAAACTCAAGTTGTATTACCATTACTTGAATCAGATTTTATAAATCTATTAGAAAGTGGAATAGATAGAAAGCTTTCTGAGATAGATGTAAAATGGAGTAATAAATCAGCTTGTTGTGTAGTTCTTGCTTCAGGTGGATATCCAGAAAAATATAACAAAGATTATGAAATAACAGGTATGGATAGTGTAGATAATATGTTATTTGTAGCTGGAGCTAAATTAGAAGATGGAAAACTTCTTACTAATGGTGGAAGGGTAATCAATGTGGTAGCTATTGGAGATAACCTTGAAGAAGCTAGAGCAAAAGCTTACTCTGATGCTAAGAAAGTAAACTTTGAGAAGAAATACTTTAGAAAAGATATTGGAGTATTATATAGATAAATTATAATGGGAGTTGCAATATAAATTGTAACTCTCTTTTTTCTTTTTAAGGAGATAAAATTAAAAAAATATGATATAATATTTGATAATGTTAAGAAGATTTAACAACTATAGAATAAAGTTTTGGAGGGATTTATAAAATGAAGGTATTTCGGCAGCATAATTTATGAAAGAAAAATATTAAAATAAGAATAAAATAGAAAAGGATGCGAGATTATGAATAAAAGAATATTATTTTTAACAATATCAGCAATGGGAATAGGATTAAATATAGTATTGGCCGTATTAGCTAAAACTTTTGCTATTCCATTTTTATTTTTTGATACTATTGGAACAATATTAGCTGGGGTACTCTTAGGACCATTTTTTGGAGGAGTAACAGGACTTATTACCAATGTTATAACTTCAGTTGTAAATAATCCTGTGGAGCTACCTTATGCAATAGTAAATATGGTAATTGGTATATTTGTAGGACTAGTAGCTAAAAGATTTGCTTTTGATATTAAGACTGCTCTAATAACAGGACTTATTTTATCAGTACTAGCTCCACTTATTGGAACACCTATTACTGTATATTTATTTGGTGGACTAGCAGGAGGAACTTTGGATATCTTTGTAGGTTGGTTGGCTAAGAGTGGACAGAAGATATTTACGGCAGCTTTTATTCCAAGAGTATTGTCAAATATTATTGATAAGAGTGTTTCATGTATTATAGTTGCTTTAATAATTCAAAAATTACCTCAAAATATAAAAAGAGAGTTGAAAGAAAATGAATAGAGGGAGAAAAATTTTAATTATTTCTCACTGTATTCTAAACCAAAATTCAGTTGTTTTACCTTACGGAAGAGAGATGAAAGACTTTCAAGAGATGGTAAAATATTGTATGGAAAATAATATAGGGCTTGTACAACTTCCTTGTCCAGAGCTAAGACAGTTAGGACTTAAAAGATGGGGACACCTTAAGACACAATTAGATTATTCAGGATATAGAAACCAATGTAAAAATATTTTGTATCCTATAATTGAAGAGTTAGAGGATTACAAAGCCAATAGCTATGAAGTATTAGGAGTATGTGGAATAAAGGGAAGCCCTACTTGTGGAGTAAGTCTAACATGTGTGGGAGATTGGCAAGGGGAGGTCAATACCTATAAAAGTATAGAAGATGCTCAATCAAAAGTTAAGATGGTAGAAGAAAAAGGAATACTTATGGAGATTTTTCAAGAGTTACTAGAGGAGAAGAGAGTAAAAATAAATTTCTTTGACTTTGATAATTGGAGGGAGAATCTTGATAGAGATTAAAAATATTGATTTTTCATATTATGAAAGAGAAGTATTTAAAAATTTCTCTTTAAAATTGGAAGATGGAAAATTTTATACTCTTTTAGGGAAAAATGGCTCTGGAAAATCCACATTGGTAAAACTTCTATTGGGAATAGTGAAGGTAAAAAGTGGAGAGATATTGGTAGATGGGAAAAATATAAATGATAATCTCTATGAAGTAAGAAAAAATATAGGAATGGTTTTTCAGAATCCAGATGAACAGATAGTTTCTGAAAGGATAGATGAGGAGTTAGCCTTTTCAATGGAAAACTATGGATACTCTTCTATGGAGATGAGAGAAAGAATAGAAGAGGTTTTACAAGAGATAAATCTTTTAGAAAAAAGGGATTTGAGAATATCTCAACTATCTGGAGGAGAGAAACAAAGATTATGTATAGGTTCAGCTCTGATGTTAAAGCCAAAGGTTTTAGTATTAGATGAGGGAACTGCTATGCTAGATGAAAAAAATAGAGAGAATATAATGGAGCTTCTGAAAAGATTGAGAGATAGAGGAGTAACGATTCTCTTAATTAGCCATCATTTAGATGAGCTAAAATATGTAGATGAAGTGATATATTTAAAAAATGGAGAACTATGGCAAGGAGATAGAGATAAGTTCTTAAAAGAGATTATTACGGGTAGTCTTGGAGAGAGTTTAGAACTTCCACCAAATTTCTATATAGCTAGAGAGATTTTTAGAAGAAAAGGGATAGATATTAGCAAAAATCTTTTTAGTAGTGAGGAGGTGGCAGAGCATCTATGGAGATTAAGCTTGAAAAAGTAGGAGCTGGATTTACTAATGAATATCTAAAAGATATAGAGTTATATTTTTCAAATAATGAGTGGTGTTTTTTCATAGGGGAAACAGGAAGTGGAAAGTCTACACTACTTCAAACAGTAGCTTATTTGACAAAAATATTCTCTGGAAAGCTTACTTTCAATGGAAAAGAGCTAAAGGATAAAAGTACTTTAAGAGAGTTTAGAGATAAGGTTGGAGTGATGTTCCAATATACAGAGAAACAGTTTTTCTGTAATAGTGTAAAAGAGGAGATTACCTATACACTTAAGAGAAAGAAGGTTTCTGATGAAGAGATAGAGAAAAAATTAGAAAAGGTTTTAGAGCTTTTAAGTTTTCCTAGAGAGATACTATCTAACTCTCCTTTTGAAATAAGTGGAGGACAGAAGAGGTTTACTGCCCTTGCTTCAATACTAATCAATGAGCCAAAGATTTTGATACTAGATGAACCTACTGCTGGATTGGATATTGAAAATAAGAGAATATTTTATTCAGTTTTAGAGAGATTAAAAAAATTTGGAACAATGATAATTCAAAGTTCTCATACATTAGAAGATGTCTTAAAATATGGAGAGAGAGTAATAAAATTAGAAAAGGGAAGAGTAATAAAAGATGGAAATCCTAAAAAGATTTTATTAGAGGAGAGAAGTGAGAGTACAGATATCTTTAGAATCTTATCTGAAAAAGGTATGGATTTAAGTGAGATGAACTCAATAGAGGAGTTATGTGAGGTGATGTTAAGTGAGTAAATATGACCCAAGGACACTATTTTTTACAACATTTATCTATATACTTCTTTTAGCAATGATGAGAAAATATAGTGATATAGCAGCACTTTTACCATTTTTGATAGGACATATTCTACTTTTCTCAATAAAAAAAGAGAATCTAAAAAGAGTTTTAAAATACTCTATAACACTTTTCTTATCTATTATCTTTATCAATTATTTTTTAATTGGAAGAGACTTAGAATATATAGTTGTAGGTGTATTTAGATTTTTAGGAATAATCTTTATAGCTGTTACTTTAGTTTCTTCAATAGATATTGATGAGATAGGATTTGTGATGGAGAGTTTTTTATCTCCACTTAAAATTTTTAAAATACCAGTAAATTCCATAGCTGTAATCACTGCTCTTGGATTAAAATTTATTCCTCTGCTTCAAGAGGAAGGGCAGAGAATATACTTAGCTCAAAAGGCTAGAGGACTAGATTTTGAATTGATGGGTATAGGAGAAAGAGTAAAAAGTGTAATTAATCTATTTTTTCCAGTGGTTGTATCTGGAATACAAAAAGCCTTTCACATAGCTACTGCTATGGAAGTGAGAGGATATGGAAATGAGATGAAAAGAACAAGATTGAGAGAATATATTTTTTCTAAAAAGGATTATTTATATATAAGCTTTATTGGAATCTTATTATTTATGAGAGTAATATTTATAGATTAGGACAAGAGAATTATTTTGGAGAAAAATAGTATAAATATTATATTAAAATAAAGTCAAGAAAATATTATTTATATATTTTCTTGACTTTTTATAAAGGTTAAAAACTTTTATTTATTAAGAAAGGGGAAGTATATTGTATTCAAAACAAAAATTAAAAGTATAATAATTTATATTTTAGTATTTAAAAATAATTCAATCTTTTTAGGTAGTTCATTAGGTAGAAATTTTTTATAGTAATTTAAAATTTTTAAAGAAACCTCATAATTAGCAGTATTTTTCAATAATTCTAAATATTCTAATTCAATACTTTGAACAGAATAAAAATCACTTTTATCTAGAACTTCAAAAAGTTCTCCAATGATTTCTACTCTAAGGTTAAGGGAATCTTCTATATTTTTACCTATTACAAGAGCTTCCATATAATAGGATTTTGTATCTTTGATTTTACCTAGTCTTTTAGTACCTTTAGCAAGAGTATATAAAATATTAAGAGTTTCTAAAGTATTTCCAGTTACCTCATGTATAATAGATTTAGCTTTTTCATAGTATTTTTTTATTAAGTCATTATCAGAAGTAGTGAGTCCAATTTTGATAATTTCAGCATAAGCTAAACATTTTTCTTTGCTATTTCTACCTTTAGCAAGAGAGGAGTATTCTTTTATAGAATCAGCAATTTTATTTTGTTCTCTTAAAGCTCTAGCTAAAAGATTTCTAACGATATATATGGTTTCATCATTTTTACTTTTTTTATATAAAAAATTTATTATTTCTAGAGCTTCATCATACTCTTTTACATCTAAAAGAGCTTTAGCATATGAGTATTTTAATTTTTCGTTATCAATAGTTAGTTTTTCTTTAGGCAACCAAGATGAAAATCTTCTATATGTATAGATAAAGCCTAATGGATCTTTTATTTGTTCACACATATAGAACATATCTTGTAACTTTTCATGAAGATTTTGTATTTTTCTAACTCCATGAAAAGATTTTAGAAGGTATTCAATTGCAAGAAAATATCTTTTTCTTCTTTTAAAACGAAGATAAAGGTTTTCACAAAAGATTTCTCTTTCTTTAGGTTGGAGTTCATAGAGAGCTTCTTCTATAATCCATAAATTTTCATTACTAATATCAATTTCACTGATTAACATATTATTAAGAAATTCAATAGCTTGCTGTTCCTTAGATTTCATAAGTTCTTCTAAAGAAATTTTATCATTTATTCCTTTTTCTTTTAAAATTTTATGGAAATTTTTACAAAGTAATTTAGCAGTTTTTTCAGTTAAAGATCTCTTGCCAATTTCAATCATTCCTAAAAAAACGCGGGTAATATCTTCCCCTACTAATTCTCCTTGGGTTATTTTATATTTTTTTCTCAATTTTAATAATTTTTCTTCTGGTGATAAAAACATCTTTCTCCCCCTATAAAATATGTAACTTCTAATATTATAAATATTATATAATAATTTTTTAAAAATGTATAGTATTTCAACATAACTATGACAAAAAAATGACTAAATATATAGTAATAGAATAAAAAACTGTATAAATAGATAAATTGAATTTAGAAAATTAAAAAATTTTATAGTTGATATTTTAATTTTTAAATAATATAATTAAATAAAAATATATAATAGGTGGAATGAAAATGAAAATAAAAGCAATTGCGGTAGACTTAGATGGAACATTATTAAATTCAAATAAAAAAATTTCTGATATAAATAAAAAAGTTTTGAAAGAATTTGAAAAAAGAGGAGTAAAAGTATTTATAGTTACAGGAAGAACTTACATATCAGCTAAACCATATGCAGAAGAGTTAGATATAGATAGTTCTATAATAGCTTATAATGGGGCAAAGGTAGTAGATTATAAAAATAATAAAATACTTTTTAATTTACCTTTAAATGAAGAATATTCTAAAAGAGTAATAAAGCTTGGAAAAAGTAGAGGGTTTCATATAAATTTGTATCAAGATAATAAATGGTATGTAGAAGATATAGATAATGAAGAAACTAAATATTATGCTAATCATACAGGGCTTACTCCAGTACAAAAATCTTTTGATGATTTTGATAATTATTTTATGACTAAGATAAGTATTCAGGATATGAGAAGTTCAGAAGAGTTCGATGAATTTTGTTATGAAATAAAGAAATTATTTGGAAAAGAGGTATATACAGCAAAATCTCAAACTTTTCTTTTTGAAGTTTTAAATAAAGAGGTAAATAAGGGGATTGTTTTAGAAAAAGTCTTGAAATCTCATGGAATCTCTACTGATGAATGCGTTGCTTTTGGAGATGCTGATAATGATATAGAAATGTTACAGGTTGTAAAATATGGGGTTGCTATGGGTAATGCTAGTTTAGAGTTGAAAAGATTAGTAAATTATGTTACAGATACAAATGATGAGGATGGAGTAGCTAGATTCTTGAAAAAATATTTTTGACACATTTTTTTTATTATGATAAAATTTAAAACAGTTAGTATTTATTATTAAGTAAATTTTTTTAGTTTTCAACAGGGTATCAGCCCGTTTATATTAAATATGGAGGTTAAAATGAAAGAAAATAGTATTATTATACTAGACTTTGGTTCTCAATACAATCAATTGATTGCTAGAAGAGTCAGAGAAATGGGGGTTTATGCTGAAGTTGTTCCTTATTTTGAGCCTTTAGATAGAATACTTGCTAGAAAGCCTAAGGGAATTATCTTATCAGGAGGACCTGCTTCTGTATATCTAGAAGGAGCTCCTACAATAAGTAAAGAGTTATATCAACAAGGAATTCCAGTATTAGGCATTTGTTATGGGATGCAAATTACTACTCATTTAATGGGTGGAGAGGTAGCTAGAGCCGATAAACAAGAGTTTGGTAAAGCTGAATTGATAATTGATGATGTAAACAGTCCATTATTCCAAAATGTACCAAATAACTCTAAAGTTTGGATGAGTCATAATGACCATGTAACAAAAATGGCACCTGGATTTGTTCAAATAGGACATACAGATTCATGTGTAGCTGCTACTTACAATAAGGATATCAATACTTATTGTATCCAATTCCATGCTGAGGTTACTCACTCAGAATATGGAACTCAAATCCTTAGAAACTTTGTATTTAATGTAGCTGGTTGTGAACAAAACTGGTCTATGGGTAACTACATAGAAGAAACTATAAAAAATATTAGAGAGACAGTAGGAGATAAGAAAGTATTATTAGGACTTTCTGGAGGAGTTGACTCATCAGTAGCTGCTACTTTAATTCATAAAGCGATAGGAGATCAACTAACTTGTATCTTTGTTGATACTGGACTTTTAAGAAAAGATGAAGCTAAAAAAGTAATGGAGGTATATGGAGAAAACTTCCATATGAATATAAAATGTGTAGATGCTGAAGAGAGATTCCTTTCTAAATTAGCAGGGGTATCTGATCCAGAAGCTAAGAGAAAAATAATAGGAAAAGAGTTTATTGAAGTATTTGATGAAGAAGCAGCAAAACTTACTGATGTAGAATTCCTAGCTCAAGGAACTATTTATCCAGATGTTATTGAATCTATGTCTGTAAAAGGACCTTCTATGACAATTAAGTCACATCACAATGTAGGTGGACTTCCTGAAGATATGAAATTTAAACTTCTTGAGCCATTGAGAGAACTTTTCAAAGATGAAGTAAGAAAAGTTGGAAGAGAGTTAGGAATTCCTGATCATATGGTTGATAGACATCCATTCCCAGGACCTGGACTTGGAATTAGAATTTTAGGAGAAGTTAGTAAAGAAAAAGCTGATATCTTAAGAGAAGCTGATGATATATTTATCGAAGAGTTAAGAAAAGCTAATTTATATAATAAAGTAAGCCAAGCTTTCGTAGTGCTATTACCAGTAAAATCAGTAGGAGTAATGGGAGACGAGAGAACTTATGAGTACACAGCTGTTTTAAGATCTGCTAATACAATAGATTTTATGACTGCTACTTGGTCTCATTTACCATTTGATTTCTTAGAAAGAGTATCTAATAGAATTTTAAATGAAGTTAAAGGAATTAATAGATTAACTTATGATATCTCTTCTAAACCACCTGCAACTATCGAGTGGGAATAGTTTTTAATCTAAGATTGGGTTTGTTGCGTTAGTTTAGGTTAAAAAAGGCTCAGATAGTAAAATAACAATTTAAAAATTTGCCCCTAGTAACTTAACTAGGGGTTTTTATTTTTTCTAAATATGATATAATGTAAAAAATATAAAAAGAGATGTGGAAAATGTCAGAGCAAGAGTTAGAAAAGAATTTAAAAAAGGATTACTTCAACAGATGTTTGTATAATTAATAAAAGAATAGAGGAAAGATATGATAGAAAATGAAAAAGCAAGATTAGGGCTTTCATATGATGCTAGTTATGATAAAAATTTTTGAAATAAAGTGTGAAAAGTTGTATTGGAAGTTATTTTAATAATTGAGAATTAATTTTAAAGAGCAAAACTTTTAAAAAGAAAAAAGGAGAGAGTATGAATAGATTATACTATATAGAATTTTCACATGTAATTATTTTACAAGAGGTTGAAATAGGAATGGAAACAGAGGATAGTTTAGTAACAGCTTTAGGTTGTTCATTAAATAAGATTCCTAAGAGATTTTTAGCTGATGACTATTCTTATTACAATGGAAATATCTGTATATTTAGAAGGAGTAAAGAGGAGCTTTTAGTAGCTTTTAGAAAGTATAAAGAGAGTATTTTAAAAAATATAGCTGAGATAGAAAAAGAATTAAGTGTAAAATAAAAATATAAAAGTAAAATATTTAGTGTTAAAAAAATATAAAAATTAACATTTTTTTCTAAATGTGATATAATAAAATTAACACTAAATATATTTAAGAAAGAGGTTAAAGATGTATAGAAAGATTTTTCAATATTTAAAAGAATGGAAAGAAAGTCCATATAGAAAACCACTTATATTGCAAGGGGCAAGACAAGTAGGGAAAACTCACTCTGTTCTAACTTTTGGAAAAAATGAATATGAAAATGTTGCATACTTTAATTTTGAAACTGATATTAGATTGAAAGAAACATTTGAAGAAAATATAAATCCAGATTACTTAATTCCAATACTTTCTAGATTATCAAATCAAACTATAATAAAGGAGAAAACCCTTATATTTTTTGATGAGATACAACTTTGTGAAAAAGCTTTAACATCATTAAAATATTTCTATGAACAAGCTCCAGAATATCATATTATTGTGGCAGGTAGTTTACTTGGAATAGCTGTAAATAGACAAGAGTTTTCATTTCCAGTGGGGAAGGTAGATATTAAAACTCTATATCCAATGGATTTAGAGGAGTTTTTATTAGCTATGGGAGAAGAGGAGTTAATAAAAATTATTAAAAAATCCTTTGATGAGAATGCTCCTATGCCAAGTGTATTACATGATGTTGCTTTAGAATATTATAGAAAATACTTAGTAGTTGGAGGAATGCCAGAGTGTGTAATTAAATTTAGAGAAACACAAAATTATACTTTGATTAGACATACTCAAGATATGATATTACTAAGTTATTTAAATGATATGAGTAAGTACAATGTTACAAATGAGATAAAAAAGACAAGGTTAGTTTATGATAATATTACTGTACAGCTCTCTAAGGAGAATACAAGATTTCAATATAAGCTAATAAAATCAGGTGGAAGAGCTTCAGAATTTGAAAATGCTATTGAGTGGTTAATACTTTCAGGGATAACTTCTAGGATATATGGATTAGAAGATATTATGAAACCTTTAGAGAACTATAAGAATACAGAGGCTTTTAAAATCTATGTATCAGATGTAGGACTTCTATGTGCTAAAAAGGAGATAGTACCAGAGGATATATTATATCTTTCAAATGAGTTAAATGACTTTAAAGGTGGAATGACTGAGAACTATGTAAATATTCAACTCAATGTAAAAGAATACACTCAATACTATTGGAAAGCACCAAAGGGAGCACATGAGATAGATTTTATTATTATGAGAGAGGGAAAAATAATTCCAATAGAGGTAAAATCTGCTGATAATACTAGGTCTAAAAGCTTGGATTACTATATGAAAAAATATCAGCCAGAGTATGGTATTAAGATTTCAACTAAAAACTTTGGCTTTGAAAATGGAGTAAAGAGTATTCCTCTATATGCAACTTTTTGTATTTAATGAAATACAAAATAAATTTCATATGTTATAATAAAAATAGAAAAATACTTATTTAGGGTGAAAAATTATGGGCTAATATCAAATAATAGAATAAACATGTATGATTCTTTACGAAAATCGATAGTTGAATCTGATGAGATAATTATGAATGTTTCTTTTATCAGAGATTCTGGAATGAGATTACTAATAAAAGATTTAAAAGAAGCTAAGGAACAAGGAAAAAAGATAAAAATTCTTACAAGTGACTATATGAAAGTAACAGAACCTAATGCTCTATATAGATTATTAGAGATTGGTGGAGTTAAGATTTTTGATAATCCTCTTAATAAATCTTTTCATCCTAAAACATATATATTTAAAAAGAAAGATAATTTTGAAATATATGTTGGGTCTTCTAATATATCCTATTCAGCCCTTATAAGTGGAGTAGAGTGGAATTACCACTTTTTAAGTGGAGAGAATGAAGATGTAAAAGAGATTTTAGAGGAATTTTCAGAGCTTTATGAGAATAATAGCTTTGACCTTTCTCTTGAATGGTTAAGAGAGTATGAGAAAAGATATAGAAAAAGTGAATATGGAGAGATATTTGACGATAAAGAAAAGATAAAAAATGAGATAATTGAACCTATAAAGTTCCAAATACCAGCCCTTTATGAATTGTCTAAAACAAGGGAAGAGGGGTATAAAAAGGCTATGATAGTAGTAGGAACAGGACTTGGAAAAACTTATCTAGCTGTATTTGATTCTATGAATTTTAAAAGAGTTCTATTTATAGCTCATAGAGATGAGATATTAAGAGGAGCAAGAAAATCTTTTGAAAGTGTATATAAAAATGAAAGAACTTATGGATATTTTAATGGACTTGAAAAAGATAGTGAGAAAGATATTGTTTTTGCTAGTATATCAACACTTTCAAGGGATGAATATTTAAAAGATAGTTGGTTTAAAAGAGATAGCTTTGACTATATAGTAGTAGATGAATTTCATCATAGTAGTTCAAAAAGTTATTTAAAAGTATTAGAGTATTTTGAACCTAAATTCCTTTTAGGACTTACTGCAACACCAGATAGAGCAGATAATGGAGATATATATAAGTTATGTGACTATAATATAGCTTATGAGTGTGATTTTAGAGTTGGAATTAATAATGGTTGGTTAGTTCCCTTTGAATATTTTGGAATATATGATGATATTGATTATTCTCTTATTCCTTGGAGAAGTGGAAAGTATGATTTGACTGAACTAGAAAATGCTTTGATAGTTGAGAAAAGAGTAGAGTTAGTTTATAAGAAATATATGGAGTTTAGAAAGAATTTCACTGTTGGATTTTGTGCTGGAGTAAGACATTGTCAAATAATGAATGATTACTTTAAAAAGCAGAAAATAAAAAGTGAGATAATAATAGGAGAAACACCAATTTCTAAAAGGCAAGAGATAATAGAAAAGTTTAAAAATGGCGAGATAGAAGTAATTTTTACTGTGGATATATTTAATGAGGGAGTGGATATTCCTTGTATAGATACTCTATTATTTTTACGTCCTACATCTTCGTATACTATCTTTATTCAACAACTTGGAAGAGGACTTAGAACTTTTGAAAGGAAGGATAAGTTGAGAGTTTTAGATTTTGTAGGAAACTATAAAGGTGCTGAATTAAAACCACTATTTTTAACTGGGAACTACAAAAGAGGAAAAGGAATAATCAACACTACTGATAAAGAGTTTATTCTTCCAGAGGGATGCAGAGCAGAGTTTAGTTTCAAATTAATTGAACATTTTGAATCATTTAAAAGAAAAAATATAAGACAAGAAGAGCTTGTAAAGGAAGATTATAAAGCCCTTATAGAAAACTTAGAAAAAATACCTACTCTTATGGAAACTTATACTTTTGGAGAAGTACCAGTACATATGTATATAAAGGTTTTTAAAAGTTGGTATAATTTTCAAAAGGAGATGGAAGTTTTAACTACTGAACAAAATTTATATTCTAATAAAGCTATAGATTTTTTAAATTTTTTAGAAACTACATCTATGACAAAATCATATAAGATGCCACTTTTTTTATCACTTCTTGATGATTTAAGTCAAAGTAAAACTCTTACAGAGATAGGAGAATACTTTAGAAAATTTTATCAAAGTGAGGAGCATAGAAAAGATTTAAATAATAAGAAACATCAAGATTGGGAAAATTGGAGTAATAAGAAATTTGAAAAGTTAGCTGAGGATAATCCTATTAAATATCTTACTGAAAATGGAAAAAATATAGAGTTTTTTGTTTATGAAGATAAAAAGTTTACTCTTAACTTGGAGCTTTTTAATGAGTTTAGAGAGAATAAGAGTTTGTTAGCTGAAGTAAGAGAAAGAATAGAGTATAGAGTTATAAATTATTTTAGTAGAAAATATATGGAGGATTGATGTCTGTAAAATTTTATAATGACAATGTTGAAAGCTTTTTTAATCAGACTGTTAAAGCTGATATGAGCTATTTATATAGTAAATTCTTAGAAAAATTACCTCAAAATAATGGGAAAATATTAGATTTAGGTTGTGGAAGTGGAAGGGATAGCAAATACTTTAAAAATCTAGGATTTGAAGTGGTAGCCTTAGATATGTCTGAAGAGTTAGCTAAAAGAGCAGGAGAATATATAGGTCAAGAGGTTATTGTTAAAGATATGAGAGAACTTAACTTTCATAATGAGTTTGTTGGAGTGTGGGCTTGTGCTTCCATTTTACATATACCAATTGAAGAAGTTAAAGTTGTTTTTGAAAAAGTATTTGAGAGTTTAAAAAATGGTGGTATCTTCTATTCATCTTTTAAGTATGGAGAAAAGGACTATCTCAAAGATGGAAGAGAGTTTACTTGTTTCACTCCAGAGAGATTTTTTCAATATTTCCCTCAATATAAAGAGAATATAGTAGAAATATTTGAAACTTCTGATGTTAGAGAGGGGAGAGAAGGGGAAAAGTGGTTTAATATTATAATGAGAAAGACTGGGTAGGTAGGTATTACTACTCAGCCTTTAGTTTTATTTTATATTCGTAGTGAAATTGTATTTTTGCTCTGCCCAAGCTTCAAGAAGAGCAGTAGAATAATAAGAATTTCCTCTTTCAGTAAGATAATATTTTTTTAACTCTTTTTCAGAGAAAGACTTTTTGATAATTTTAATATATCCAACATTTTTAAACTCATTACTCATAAAATCTTGGGGATAAATACCTAAATATATTTCATTAAATACTATTCGTTTATTGTCAATTTTAATTTCTATTCTTAAATCATTATAAATATTAACACTTTCTCCTAAAGTTAGATAATTTAACAGATGAGAAATATCTTTTCGCTTCCTTATTTCTCCTGTTTCAAAAAATAATACTTGTAAAAGTATTTTATAATATATATCTGCAAAATATTTATCTTTAATCTTATAACCTTGATATGAAGAAATAATATTTCCTAAATTAAGCTGTTCTTTTCCAATTTTTTCTCCATTTAAATATTCAAAAAAGGTTTTAAAACAGAGAAGAGCTATGGAAATATCTCCGTTATTATCATTTTTATTTTCCACATTCTTTCCATCATTTTTAATTTTATTGAAAAACTCTTCTTTAATAAAATATAGAATCAACATAATCATAAGAGGGTAACTACCTTTTTCCCATTTTTCTAAAGAGGCAAGTAGGATTCTAAATTTCTTAAAAGACTTAATAAAATTTCTTGGAGAAACAACGGAACTATCACAGTTTGAACTGAAAGCATCTAAAAATATAGATTCATATATTCTAATATCGTCCTCTGAAATTCCTTCATTATTCACTTCATAGGTTTGGGGCTGATTATATTTATCATACTCTATTTGAATAAAATCCTCATATTCAAGCTCTGGTAAATTAAATTGAATATCAAAAAATTTCTCAAAATACTCTGAACACTCATCATCTTGTAAATAAGAAGTTGAAATAATACTTTGTAATTGCTTTTTATTTACTAAGAAAACAAAGATAATATTTTTCACACCAAAAAAATGTTTTATTGTTTCTAATAGTTCAATAGCATAAGTAGGCTTACATCTATCTAACTCATCTATCACTATAACTTTCAACTTTTTATTTTTAGATAAAGCTATTTTAAAATTACTCACTAATTTTTTATATCTCTGATATTCTTTTAATTCATCAGTATTAATATCTTTGGTTTCATTAAAAGTATCTATAATTTCTTTTCTTTTTTCTTCACTTATTCCAACTGTATTTAAAATTTTATTTAGCCCAATTTCTCCTATAAAATTAACTGCTTCATCCCAGCCTATTTTTTTTAATGTTTGAATTCCTCTTGAAAAAAGATTTTTAGCTTCTTCTTTTATAGTATTGCTTAATCCAATTGCTTCATCAATCTCTCCAATTAAAGATTTCATAGGGTCAGAAAAATAGTCAGTTTCCCAAGCATTAATATTTATTAATTTAATTTCCTCTCCTCTAATTACGTTTTCTTTCTCTATCTTTTCCTTTAGTGCTTTAGAAAAAAAGCTTTTCCCCATTCCCCAAGGGGCATCTATAAATATTCTTTGAATATGATCAGAATTATTTTCTAATTCTTCAATTATTAGTTTAATTTTATCTTTTTGTTTTTTAACTTTTTTTAGAGATTCTAATTCTACTAATTTCTCTTGTTCTTCAAATTGAGTATTGATTAGATTATATAATTGTTCGATAAAAGCTTTTCTCTTTTTAGTTAATTTTTCATAATGTTTCATCAGATTCCCCCTTTAATAGTAATAGTACCATATTTTGATTAAAAAAGCATAAAAAATATGGTAAAATAAATAAGAGAAAACATCATAGATACTTAAATGGGGTGGGTTATGGCAAAAAAGAGTGAGTTTAATGAAGCAACAAGGGTACAAATGCCTGCTTTAGTTCATTTAACTAGAATAGGTTATGAATATATAGGAAAGATTTCAGAAGTTAGGACTGATATAGATTATCAGCCAGATACTAACATATTAATAGATGAATTTAAAAAACAATTTGAAAAATTAAATCCTGAGCATAAAGATAAATTTGATGATACTTTAAAAACTATAGTTCAAGAGTTAGATAATGATGACATAGGAAAGAGTTTTTATAAAAGATTAGTTTCAGTTTCTCCTATTAAATTAATAGACTTTGAGAATATCCAAAATAATAGTTTTTGTTGTACAGCAGAGTTTACTTGTAAGAATGGAGAAGAGGAGTTTAGACCAGATATAACTTTGTTTGTAAATGGACTTCCTTTGGTATTTGTAGAGGTAAAAAAACCAAATAATGATGGTGGAATTATTGCTGAAAGTAATAGAATGAATGAGAAAAGATTTCCTAATAAAAAATTTAGAAGATTCATAAATATAACTCAACTTATGATTTTTTCTAATAACATGGAATATGATGCTATGGGAGGAATAGTTCCAATACAGGGAGCTTTTTACTGTACAGCTTCAAAGAAAAAAGCTTTTTTTAACTGTTTTAGAGAAGATACAAAGGGAAATGAAGAGATACCAGAGTTTTTACAAAGTTTTCCATATAAGGAGATAGACAGGGATATTGAGAGAAAAATCCTAACAGATTTTAATAATCAAGTATTACACTTAGCTCCTGAATATCTAACTAATCTTGATGTAAATACACCTACTAATAGAATATTGACTTCTATGTGTAGTCCTGAAAGATTATTATATTTATTAAAATATGGTATAGCTTATGTAAATTTTGAAAAAGAAGTTGATGGTAAGATAGAATCTATTGAAGAAAAGCATATAATGAGATATCAACAGCTATTTGCTTCTCTGGCACTAAGAAAAAAATTAGAAGCTGGGATTAAGTCAGGAATAATATGGCATACTCAAGGAAGTGGAAAAACAGCTTTATCTTATCATTTAACAAATATACTTAAAGATTATTATTCAAGCAAAAATCAAGTAGCAAAATTTTATTTTATAGTGGATAGGTTAGATTTGTTAGAACAATCAAGTCAAGAGTTTGAAGCTAGGGGATTGAGTGTAAAAACAGCAAATACAAGAGCTGAACTTATGCAACAGTTTAGAGAAAATAAATCTTTAGAGGGGTCATCTGGACAAAATGAGATAACAGTAGTAAATATCCAAAGATTTGAAGAGGATAGAGAAAAGGTAGAGCTACCACCATACGCTACAAATTTACAAAGAGTTTTTATCATAGATGAAGCACACAGAGGATATAATCCCAAAGGTTCATTCTTAGCTAACCTATTAGAAGCAGATAAAAATGCTGTAAAAATAGCTCTTACAGGAACACCACTTTTAAAAGAGGAAAGAGCTTCTTGGAAAGTATTTGGAGATTATATCCACACATATTATTATGATAAATCAATTCAAGATGGATATACTTTAAAGATAATAAGAGAGGATATAGAAACTTCGTATAGAGAGAGATTAGCTGAGATTTATGATAAATTGGATATCTTAGTTCAAAAGAAAGATATTAAAAAGAGCCAAATTATAGAGCATGATAACTATGTAAAAGAGTTACTTAGATATATAATAAAGGATTTAAATAAGTTTAGAACACTACATGGAGATAATACTCTTGGGGGTATGATTATCTGTGAAACAAGTGAGCAAGCTAGAAAATTATATGCTTATTTTGATGAGATACAAGCAGAGTTAAATGAAGAATCATCTAAAAAGAGTAAGTTAAAAGCTGGATTAATTTTACATGATTCAGATGATAAAGAAACAAGAAAAAATATAGTCAAAGATTTTAAAAAGAATATGACAATAGATATTTTAATTGTATTCAATATGTTACTTACTGGATTTGATGCTCCTAGACTAAAGAGATTATATTTTGGTAGAAAGCTAAAAGACCATAACTTACTTCAAGCAATAACAAGAGTAAATAGACCATACAAAGATAATAGATATGGTTATGTTATAGACTTTGCAGATATAAAGAGAAATTTTGAAGAAACAAATGAAGCTTATTTAAAAGAGCTGAATAGATTTAATGAGGTAGAGATTGAGGGGGGATTACCTAATATCTTTTCTCATGTATTAGAGGATAAAGAAACTTTAATCAATAAGGTAAAAGAAGCAAGACAAATTCTATTTGACTATACTACTGATAATTTAGAAGAGTTTAGTAAGGAAATCTCTGAAATAGAGGATAAAGAAGTACTTTTAAATATAAAAAGAGTTTTAACAGAAGCAAGAGATTGTTTTAATATAGTTAGAACTTTTGGAGATGATGAACTAAAAGAGGTATTTAAAAAAATAGAGATTTCAAGATTACCTCAAATGCTATCTGAACTTCAAAGACATATTACATTGATTAATCAAAAAGAGGCTTTCAATGGAAATGAAGAAACTAAGATGTTGATTAATGAAGCTATGGAAGAGATAACTTTTTCTTTTAAAAAGATATCTGAGGAAGAGTTGAAAATAATAGCTGGTGGAGTAGATTTAAATGAGAAGTGGAAGAGAGCAATTAGTAAATTTGTAAGTAATATAGATAAAGATGATCCAGAGTATATAACATTACAAGAAGCATTTATGGAAAAGTTCAAGGAAAAAGGTTTTGTTATAGATACTATGGAAGAGTTTGAAAGAAAGTCTAAAGAGATAGAAGAGGTAATAAAAAAACTAGATGAGTTAAATAGAAAGAATAGAGCCTTATTAAATAAATATAAAGGGGATAAAAAATTTGTAAGAGTTCATAAAAGAATTCGTGAAGAGAATAATAGGATTGAAAAGGAAAATAAGAAAAGACCTGTTATAATCTCTACATATGATGATGAAATCTTTAAATTCCTTAAAAGTTTAAAAGAGAAAATAGATACAAAAATATATGATAGAGCAAGTATTTTAAAAAATGATGCTTATTTTGGAAAAGCTGTAATGGCTGACCTTATGAATAATTTTAGAGAGCATGAAGGAAATATGTTTGAAATAGCAGACCCTAGTGCAACGAAAGAAAATTATAAAATGTATGGGGATGATTCTGACCGTATTTTTATAAGAGATAGAATTGTAAAAGAGTATTTAAGCCAATATAATGAAACATATAGGTTTTAAAATAAGAAGGAGAAAAGAGAATGCCGATAAGAGAGAAAACATTAAAATTAATAGATGAGTTAAAATCAACTTGTCAAACTTATGGAATGGGAAATAATGGAGATGAATATAAAATAATTACTCAAATATTTATGTATAAATTTTTAAATGATAAGTTTGGTTATGAGTTAAAGAAAATATCAGATGAGATAAAAAAAGCTGAGAAATGGGAGATAGCTTATACAGAGATGAGTGAAGGGGAGAGAAGATTTTTACTTGATACTTTAGACCCAGATACTCTAATTTTAAATCCAGAACACCTTATATCTAATTTATGGAATCAACAAGCAAAAGGGGATTTTGACATAATTTTAGATAATACAATGAAAGATATAGCACTAAAAAATATAGATATATTTTCAACTCAAACAACTCAAAACACAAAGATACCTATTTTTGAGCCATTAACTGTATGTGTAACTGATGTAAATGAGAGAGCTAATTTTGCAAGAGCTTTAGTAGATAAATTAGTTGGATTCTCTTTTGAAGAGGCTTTTGAAAAGCACTATGATTTCTTTGCTACAATCTTTGAATATTTAATAAAAGATTATAATACATCTGGTGGGGGAACATATGCTGAATACTATACTCCACATGCAATAGCCGCAATAATGGCAAAACTTTTAGTAGGAGATAGTAAAAATCTACATAATATAGAGGTATATGACCCAAGTGCGGGAACAGGAACATTATTAATGGCTCTATCACATGAGATAGGAGAGAATAAGTGTACTATCTATGCTCAAGATATCTCTCAGAAAAGTAATAAGATGTTAAAGCTAAATCTAATTATAAATGGATTAGTTCTATCATTAGACCATGCAATTCAAGGAGATACTTTAGTAAACCCATATCACAAAAGTGATGATGGAACTAAATTAAGAGAGTTTGACTTTATAGTTTCAAACCCACCATTTAAAATGGATTTCTCAGATACAAGAGAAAGAATAGCAAGTATGCCAGTTAGATTTTGGGCAGGTGTTCCAAATGTGCCTAAAACTAAAAAGAAGTCAATGGCAATTTATACATGTTTTATTCAACATGTTATAAACTCATTAAAAAAAGGTAGTGGAAAGGGAGCTATTGTTGTTCCTACTGGATTTTTAACTGCTAAAAGTGGAGTAGAGAATAAGATATTAAAGAAAATAGTAGATGAGAAAATTATTTATGGGGCTATCAGTATGCCGTCAAATATATTTGCTAATACTGGTACAAATGTATCTGTGTTATTCTTTGATGATTCAAAAAAATCTGATAAAGTAATATTGATAGATGCTTCTAAATTGGGAGAAGAGTATCAAGATGGAAAGAACAAAAAGATAAGACTTAGAGAAGATGAGATAACAAAGATTATAGATACATTTAAAAATAAGGTAGCTGAAGATGATTTTTCAGTAGCTGTAACTTATGATGAGATAAAAGAAAAGAACTATTCATTATCAGCTGGTCAATATTTTGAAGTAAAGATAGAGTATGTAGAGCTTACTCAAGAAGAGTTTAATGAAAAAATGTCAACTTTTACTTCTAATCTTCAAAAATATTTTGAAGAGGGGAAATCTCTTGAAGAGGAAATATTAAAGGGATTAGGAGAGTTGAAGTATGAATAAAATAAAATTATCAAAATTAGCTAATATCAATATGGGACAATCTCCTAAATCAGAAAATTATTGTAATAACGAAGGAACACCTTTTTTACAAGGTAATAGAACATTTGGAGAAAAATATCCTGAAATAGATATATATACAAAACAAATAACTAAATTGGCAAAAAAAGGAGAAATTTTAATAAGTGTAAGAGCTCCAGTAGGAGATTTGAATATAGCTCCAGTTGATTTATGTATAGGGAGAGGATTAAGTGCTATAAATAGTTTTGATAGTAATAATGAATTTCTATATTACTGTTTAAAATATAATGTAAGAAATATTTTAAAACAAAGTTCGGGTACAACTTATGATTCAATTAATAGAGATATTTTAGAAAATTTTGAGTTAATAACTCCTAAAAAAGAGGATTATATTAAAGTAGGAGAAATTTTATCCAAGATAGATAATAAAATAGAACTTAATAATAAAATAAATTCTGAATTAGAAGCTATGGCAAAAACTATATATGATTATTGGTTTTTACAGTTTGAGTTTCCAAATGAAGAGGGAAAACCTTATAAATCATCTGGTGGAAAAATGGTTTGGAATGATGAGTTGAAGAGAGAGATACCAGAGGGCTGGGAAGTTAAGAAAATTAAAGATTGTATTACACATATAAAAACTGGATTAAACCCTCGTGATAATTTTAAATTAGGAATGGGAGATATCAAATATATTACAGTTAAAAATATAACTACTTCAGGAAGTATTGATTTTTCAAAATGTGATATTATAGATGATAAAGCTAAAGAGATTGTACATAATAGATCTGATATTTCAAAAGGAGATATTTTATTTGCTAGTATTGCTCCTTTAGGTAGATGTTATCTTATACAAGAAGAACCAGAAAAATGGGATATAAATGAATCAGTTTTTTCTATTCGTCCAGATTATAAAATTGTTTCTTCTGAATTTTTATATATGTATTTTATGAGTGAATATTTTATAAAAAAGGCAGAAAGAAGTTCTACAGGAAGTATTTTTAGTGGTATAAGAATTAATACAATAGAGAATATGGAAATGTTAGTTCCTAAGCAAGAGGTTATAGAGTTATTTTCTTCAAAAATAAAAAATATTTTATATAAGCATAATATGAATTTTTCAGAAAATCAAGAATTAACATCTCTTAGAGATTTCTTATTACCATTACTTATGAATGGACAGGTTGGATTTAAAGAGGAAAAATAATTTATTAGGAGAATTAAAGTGAAAATAGATGAATTAGAAATAGAAAATATAGGTGGAATAAAGAATTTAAATTTAAGTTTTAATGATAAAATGAATGTTATATGTGGAACAAATGGAATAGGAAAAACTACTATTCTTGATATAATTGTAGATGCATTTTCATATGGTCAAAAATCAAGATTAAAAAGGAATTCATTAGCTGATTTTGGAAAATATAAATTGACAATAAATGAAAATGGAATAATAAAAAAATTTGAAGAAAAAATAGAGGAATTTACTCCAATAAGGGAAAAAAGATGTTCATATACCTTTGGTGAATTTATAAATAAAATTTTATTTTTTGGAATTGATAGAAGTATTCCTTATATCCAATTAGATTCTATTAAAAGTGATAAAAAAATAGAACCTTATCAAATAGGAGAAGTAATAAATAGTGGGATAAAAATTACAGATGCAAAAAATTGGTTTATTAATAGATATGCATTTCATGATAAAGAAGATAGTTTAGATAGGATTCAAATAGGAAACTTTGAATTTAGTAAAAATATATTTAGTTTATTAGATGATACAATAAAATTTAAAACAGTTAAAGGAAATTCATATGATATAATTTTATCAACTCCAAAGGGAGATATTTACTTCGAATACTTATCATCTGGATATAAAAGTTGTATTTATATTCTTTTAGGAATTATAAAAGAAATAGAGTATAGATATTCTAGTTCTCCAATAAGAGTAATAGATTTTGATGGAGTAATTTTAATTGATGAACTAGATTTACATTTACATCCAATATGGCAAGCTGAACTAGTAAGTGTTTTAAAGAAGTGTTTTCCAAAAGCTCAATTTATAGTGACAACTCATAGTCCCAGTTTATTACAATCATTAGAGACTCAAGAGATAATAGCATTATATATGGATGAAAAGAATAATATTTTAAAAAAAGAGTTAAATTTAGGAAAATATGGTCTACAAGGATGGACTGTAGAGGAAATATTAAAAGATGTGATGGGAATGACAGATACCTCGTCTAAATTTTATTCAAAAATATTAACTGAGTTTGATAGAGCCATGAATGAAGGAAAGCAAGATAAAATATTAGAAAATTATAATATTTTAAAAGAAATGTTACATCCTGATAATTTATTAAGGAGATTATTAGACATTCAAGTAGCGGAGTGGAAAGAATAATGATAAAAGTAAAAAGAAATGAAAAACCTCAAGAATTAACTGAAGAAGTAGAGAAGAGTTTAATAGAACAATTTAAAAATAATAAAAAAGATGTTTGGAATAAATCTTTTATTAGGAGAGCTTTATTGGAACAATGTCATAATAAATGTGTTTATTGTGAAAGTAGAATAGGAGAAGAAAATTCTAAAATGGAAATAGATCATTATCATTGTAAGAGTAAATATCCAAACGAAGTTGTAAGGTGGGAAAATTTATTTCCAGCATGTAGTCATTGTAATAGTAAGAAATCTGACCACGATACTTATGAAGCCCCAATTGTTAATCCTTTTGAAGATGAACCAAAGGATTATTTCTATATTAAAGCTTTTAGATATTATTGTAAAAATAAAATTTTTGAATCAAAGGTTAATAGAACAATAGAAATTTTAGGATTAAATGATACGAATAAACTAGTAGAATATAGATTTAAATTAGTAAATGGAATTATGGGGCAATTGGAAGATTTATATTTTGACTTGGAAGAATTAGATACAGAAATTAGAAATGATGTAAGAGTAAAAAATAGAAAATTAAATAAATTAAAGGAAATTTTAAGTACAGGACAAAATACTGAAAAATATTCAGCATTTGTTGCAACTGAAATAAAGGAAAATGAATATTATGGTAGAATTAAAAATATTCTTGAAAGTTTTGAAATGTGGGATGAGGAATTAAAAAAATTAGATGAAGGTTTAGAGGAAGTAAGATTAGCAATTTGTAAAGATAAGAGTAACTAAAAATAAAAACTTATTAAAAAATTTATAAATTAGGAAAATTGGAGTTACTTTTTAACTAGGGGGAAGGACATGTCTATATTAGCAGATGTAGAAGCAAAAATATTAAAATTAGAAGGTGGGACTTTTCAAGCATTATGTGATACTTATCTTTTTAGAAAAACTGGATATGGAAATTTTACTGAATATGGAAAGCAAGCTGGAACAATGAAAACAGCAAAAGGAACACCAGATACTTATTTTTTAAAACCAAATGGGAAATATGCCTTAGTTCAGTATACTACAGCACAAGATAGAATATTTGATAAAATAAAAGAAGATATAGAAAAATGTTTAGATTCTAAAAAAACAGGATTAGGTATAGAAAATATAGATGAAATTTTATATTGTTATAATTCCTCAAGGTTAAGTGTTGGTGAATATGAAAAATTAAAAGAAATATGTAGTAGAGAAAATATTAAATTAGAAATATACTCTATAAATACAATAGCCCATGATATTTATTTTGACTATCCAATAATAGCAAAAGAGTATTTAGAAATTTCTCTAGATACAGGACAAATTATGAAGAGTGAAGATTTTATTGAAGAATATGATTCAAATAAAATGTTAGCTCCTCTTTTTATGAAATTTCTTTTTAGAGAGTCTGAGAAAAATGAGATAATAGAAGCTATAAATAGTAATGATGTAGTTATTCTATCAGGGCAAGCAGGAGTAGGGAAAACTAAATTGGCTCTTGAAGTAGTAAATGAATATAAAAAAAAGTATGGTTATGAATTATTTTGTATAAGAAGTAAAAACTTAAAAATTAGTGAAGATATAATAAAATACATACAGAAAGATATTAAATATATTCTTTTTATAGATGATGGAAATGAATTAAAGCAACTAAAATTAATATTAGAATTATTAAATAAGAGCAATATAAAAATAGTAATAACAGTAAGAAATTATGTAAGAGATGAAGTAAATAAAAATGTAAAAAAATACACTAATGAAATTTATGAAAAAGAAATTTTAGGATTTGATGATAAGGAACTTACAGAATTTTTAAAGGAAAATATGGGAATCTTAAATCCTAAATATATTGAGCAAATATTAAAACTTTCAAAAGGAAATGTTAGAATAGCCTATATGGCAGGAAAAATTGCCAAAGAGAAGAATACTTTAGAAGTAATCTATAATATTGAAGATATTTATGAGTCTTACTATGGTTTGATGTCTATTAATTTAGATGAAAAATTATATATTACAGGAAGTTTAATTTCCATTTTTGGAGCAATAGAAGTTGATAATAAAATTTTAGATGAAATATTGAAAATTTGTAATTTAACTAAGGAAGAATTTTTAGAAAATATAAGGAAATTGGAAGAATTTGAATATATTGAGATAAAACATGAGAATGCAGTGAGGGTATTAGACCAATGTTTTGCTAATTATCTTTTATATAAAGTTTTTATAAAAGAAAAGTTTATAAAGTTAAATTTAATAATAAAGTATGGATTTGAAAATTTTAGAAGATATTTAATAAGAATGTTAAATATGTTTACTAATTTATATTCAAGCAAAGAAACTTTAGAATATATAAAGCAAAATGTTAATATTGTTTGGAATGAATATGAAGAAGATAGTAATTATTTATTAGATGATTTTGTAAAAGTTTTTTATTCTTTAAATGAAACCAAAGCTTTAACTTATATTTATGAAAAAGTAGAAAAAAGTGAAAATAGAGAGTTAGGCACTCTAGATTTAAAATTTAATAGAGAGGTTAATGATAATATTTTACAATTATTTCCTGATAATAAACAAACTCAGAATTTAGAAGAAGTTTTAGAAGTTTTATTTGAATATCTTATAAAAAGAAAAGATTTAATAGAAGAAGGATATAAACTTATAGAAAAAAATTATGGAATAACTAGATATTCATTTGATGAGAAATATAATACTCAAATAGCTTTATTTAATATAATTTCCACATATATGGATAAAAAAGAAATCAGAATATTATTTTATAAATTAGCAGAGTATTTTTTAAAGATAAATTTTTCAGAAGCAGAAGATAATAATGGATATGCAACTTTATATAACATATCTTTATTAAATATACCTAATATGGGAATATACAGAGGAAGGATATGGGAATTATTATTAAAAAATATTAATTTTGAAGAAAAAGAGTATGGCTTTTCTGTATTAGAAAGTCTTGGTTATTATTTTAAAGGAAAAGAGCATACAGAAGTTATAGAAATAGATAAAATCTATATAGTACAACTTTTAGAAATATTAGAAGAGTTTGATAAAATTAGGACAGTTAAAATTTATTTAAATTTAAATGAAAGATATGGAATTTATAGTAAGAAAATAGATGAAAGCTTAAAAGAAGTTAAAATAAAAATTTTTAGAATATTTTCAAAAGAAAATATTAAATTTGGTGTAGATAATGAAAAAGAAAAAAAGTTAATAGAAGAGTTTTCCAAAGAAGTATCTTTAGAAGAAGTATTTGATAATATAATTACTTTTTCTATTAGTGAAAAAGGAGAGATTATAGCAGGTTTAGGGTATTTTATTGAAAATTTTTATACAGATATAGAAGAGTTAAAGAAGATATTCTTTTATTGTAACGAGTTGAATAGAAGTATAAATTTTTATCCAAGAAGTCTATTGTTAGAGATTATTAAAAAAGTTGGAATAGATGAGACATATAGAATCATAGAAAATACTAAAACTATAGATAATATTAAGAATAACTGGAGATTTATATTTTTTGAACTATTACCTAAAGAAAATATAAATGCTTTTTATCAAGAACAACTATTAAAATTGGTTTTTGATGATAATGAATTTATATATTATAGAGATATAAATATCTTAAAAAATTTTTATTTAGTTGATAATAATATATATGTCCATGTTACAAGAGAGTTGTATAATAAAACTGATAAAAAAATAATTAAAAATTGGCTAAGAATTTTATTTAACCATCATTGTAATTCTCCACAAGAATTACTAAACTTCTATAAAGAAGATTTAGAATTATTAAAGAATATATATTTTCTTTTAGAAGAAGATGATTATGATGGAAGATTTTTTAAAGAATTTTTAGATAAAGATTTTAGTTATTTAATAAGATATTTAGAAATTTTAAAAGAGAATAGAGATTATCATATTGAAAATAGGAAATTAAAAATATGTTGGAGTAAAGAGAATTATTTAGAAATTTTTGATTTTATATTTGAATATAGTCTAAAAAATAGAAACTTCTTATATAAATTTCCTTCAATATTTATGAGTAATAATGAAAGGGTAAAAATTTGGATTAAACATACTATAGATAAAAACTGTATGGATGAAGATAAAATGGTATTTTTATTTGAAGGTATTTGTCAATTAGATATAGAAACTAAAATAGAATCTCTATTATATTTTATTGATAAAAATAATAATGTAGAAAATTTCAAAGCATTAGATATAGAACCTAGAATGAGAGAATGGAGTGGAAGTGAAATTCCACTATTAAAAGAAGATATAGGTGTTTATGAAAAATTATTGGAAAATATAAAAAATATAAGAGGAATAAAATTTATTAAACATAGAAACTATCTTGAAGAGAGAATAGAATGGTTGAAAGAAAGAATAAAAGAAATAGAAAAAAAAGAGTATATAGATAAATATAATTAAATTGTATTAAAATCTTTTATTTATAATATTTCTTTTAAATGATATAATATAATCAAAGACAGATTGAGAGGTGAGAGTATGTTTGACAAAAAGAAGATAGGTATAGGAATAGATGATTTTAAAAGTGTAATTGAAAAAAATTACTATTTTGTAGATAAATCTAAACTAATAGAGGATATTATAGCTGATGGAGCTATTGTAAAGCTTTTTTGTCGTCCTAGAAGATTTGGAAAAACTCTCAATATGTCTATGATGAAATATTTTTTTGATATAAGAGAGAAAGAGGAGAATAGAAAACTTTTTGATGGGCTATATATAGAAAATTCTCCAATGATAGAGGAACAAGGAAAATATCCAGTTATATTTCTCACTCTCAAGGAGATTAAAGGAAATAATATTGAGAGCATGTATACTCAAATAAAAACTTTAATTTCAGACTTATTTAATCAGTATGAGTATTTAAGAGAGAACTTAAATGAGAGAGATATTGAGATTTTTGACAATCTATGGAAGAGAAAAGATGAAGATTATAGCAACTCTCTAAAATTTTTAATAGAGTGCTTAAATAACTATTACAAACAAAAAGTAATTCTTTTGATAGATGAGTATGATACACCATTGCTTACTGCCCATGAGTTTGGGTACTACAATGAGGCTCTACAATTTTTTAAAACTTTCTATGGTGGAGCCTTAAAATCTAATGTTAATTTACAGATGGGAGTACTTACTGGAATAATTAGAGTGGCTCAAGCTGGGATATTTTCAGACTTGAATAATTTTTATTCCAATACAATTTTAGAAAATGAATATAGTCAATATTTTGGACTTTTAGAAGCTGAAGTTGAAAATATGCTAAAGTACTACGAAATAGAGTATAAGATTGATAATGTTAAAGAGTGGTATAATGGATATACTTTTGGGAAAGTACAGGTATATAATCCTTGGAGTATTTTACATTTTGTAAGAACAAAGGAATTAAAACCATTTTGGGTAAACACCTCATCTAACTATCTGATTAGAGAGATATTGAGAAAGAGTGGTAGAGATATCTTTGATAGCTTAGAAAAATTATTTAATCAAGAGGAGATAAGAGTAAGAATAAATCCAAATGTAGAGGTACATAGTAATTTAAATGCTAATGAGATTTTTTCGTTAATGTTGTATTCTGGTTATTTGACAATAAAAAAAGAGATAGCTGATAATGTTTTTACAATTAGAATACCTAATAAAGAGATTATCTCTTTCTTTCATAATACCTTTATTGAGATAATTTTTAAGGATAGTATAGATATTGATGATGTTAAATTTTCTTTAATAGATAGGGATTTAAAAGGATTTGAAAAAGCTTTTAGTAAACTTATAGCTCAATATCTTAGCTCCTATGATATCAGTTCTCCATACGAGAATCCTTATCATATGTTCTTACTAGGATTTTTCACAAGTATGAGAAGTGATTACATAGTAAATTCTAACCAAGAGAGTGGATATGGTAGACCTGATATTGTATTAAGACCTTTGAATAAGACTAAGACAGGATACATTATGGAGTTAAAAGCTGTAAAAAAGGGAGAAAGCATAGAGAAAAAGTTAGAGGAAGCTAAAAAGCAACTGATAGAAACTTATTATGAAGCAGATTTAGAAAAAAATGGAATAAAGGATATAGTAAAAATTGCAATAGTTTTTGAAGGAAAAAGAGTAGAGTTTAAATATGTAGACTAAAAAAATAGATACTAGAATTAAAATTTAATCTCTCAGAGTTAAGTATTTTTCTAGCTTGAAAAAAATATAGTTGGCCGCAAATTGGCCATAAAAAATTAAAAACCCTATAAAATATATAAAAAAGACCCTCGTAGGATATAAGGTGTTGATACCCTTTCTTAGTGGGCTAGAGATATTATAACAAAAAATTCTTGAAATTTCTAGTTAGTTTTGTTATAATCTAATTACTAAGAAGAATGGAAGACTTAGTATGTTCATCGCTGGTATAGCTGCAACTATACCAGCCTTTTTCTTTTTAGCAAAAGTTTTAGATTAGAGATTATCTACTCTATACAGTAGCAGAGTTAGAGGAGTAAAAAAATCTTTAATTTCAGACTTATTTAATCAGCATGAGTATTTGAGAGAGAACTTAAATGAGAGAAATATTGAGAAAGAGTGGTAGAGATATCTTTGATAGCTTAGAAAGACTTTTATTGAGATAATTTTTAAGGATAGTATAGATTGATGTTAAATTTTCTTTAATAGATAGTAGAATTCAAATTTAACCTCTCAGAATTTAGTATTTTTCTAACTCGTAAAAAATATAGTTGGCTGTAAAAAGTTGGAGCTGTTGCAAATTAATGGTTTTCAATCTCATTAATTTGCAACAGCCCCTTTTATTATTATTTTATACCTTTTTCAGAGAAATATTTTTCAGCTCCTGGATGCAATTTTATACTCATTCCTTCTAACCCTGTATCTTCTTTAATAAATTCTCCAACTTTATGAGCAGTTTTTATTCTATCAGTATTAGCATACATTGATTTTAGCATATTGTATACCATATCTTCAGATAATTTTGAACTTACTACTAACATAGATTGAACTGTTAATGTTTGAGCGTCCTCTTTTTGAGTGCTATAAGTACCACCTTTAATTGTATAATCAGTATAGTAAGAGTATTTATTTTTTAGTTTAGTAGCTAATTCTTTATCAATATTAACAACTTTTACATTTCTTTGAGTAGCTAGATCAACAATTGCTGATGTAGGGACTCCAGCAACTAGAAAAGCTGCATCTATTTGTCTATCTCTTAGACCAGTTGCTGCTTCAGCAAAAGATAGGTACTGAGGTTTATAGTCTTTTTCTCCTATTCCAGCAGCCTCTAAAATTTGTACAGCATTACAGTAGACTCCACTTCCAATAGCTCCAATAGCAACTTTTTTACCTTTTAGATCTTCTATTGAATTAATACTACTGTCAGTAGTGATACATTGGATAGGTTCACTATAAAGAGTAGCCATTCCTCTTATTGTCTCTATCTTTCTATCAAATAGTTCTACACCATTTTCAGCATAAGAAGCAACATCATTTTGAATAATAGCAACGTCTATATCACCTTTTTCTAACATATTTACATTAGCAACAGAAGCTCCAGTAGATTCAGCAGTAGCATTTACACCTTTAATATTAGAGTTCCATATTTCAGCAAAAGCCCCTCCTAGTGGATAATAAGTTCCAGCAGTTCCTCCAGTACCAATATTTATATAAGTAGTTTGCTCTCCACTACAAGCTCCTAATCCAATGGCTAATGTTAATAAAGCTAATACTTTTTTCATAATAAATCCCTCCTACTATAAATTACACACACTATATACTTTTGATTTTTTAGTTTGATAAACAAAGACTACTACAATAATTACAATTCCTAATATGTCAGTTACAAAACCAGGGTCTAGAGTTAGAATACCAGCGATTACTAAAAAAATTCTCTCTAACATATTCATCTCAGTTTTGAAATATCCAGTCAATCCAACAGAAACACAAGTTATACCAATAATAGCTGTGATAATCTTAGGAACAACTGTTATTCCTGGATTAATCATAATCAATTCTGGACTTAGGACAAACATATATGGTATTAAAAAAGCTCCGATAGCTAATCTAGTTGCTTGTAATCCAGTTTTCATAGGTTCTGATTTGGCAACTCCAGCGGCAGCAACAGCAGCAAGACAAACAGGTGGAGTAACGTCAGCTATTATACCGAAGTAGAAAACGAATAGATGAGCAGCTAATACAGGTACTACTGAAGCCCCAGTTGCGTCATGAATAAGTAGTATAGCTGGAGCAGCAATGGTAGAAGTTATAACATAATTAGCTGTAGTAGGAACTCCAATACCTAGAACTAATGATGTAATCATAGTAAATAATAAAGTTAACATTAGGTTTCCATTAGCAACTCCAACCAAAATAGATCCTACTTTTAAGCCTAATCCAGTTTTAGTAACTACACCTGTTATAATTCCAGCACAAGCACATGCTGCAATAACAGTAAGTGCACTTTTAGCACCTTGGACCATTCCTTCTAATAAATCCTTTATAGAGAGTCTAGTTTCTTTTTTTATGGCTGCGCATATTATAGTTGAAGCAACAGCTCCGAGTGCAGCATAGATAGGAGACCAACCACTACTTAATAATCCAATTACAGCGAAAATAGGAATTATTAACTGCCCTCTAGCTTTCATAACATCACTAAATTTTGGGATATCTTTTTTAGGTAAACCTCTAAGTCCTAATTTTTTAGCTTCAAAATGTACCCCTATAAATACACCTAGATAATATAAAATAGCTGGAATAGCAGCAGCTAATATTACTTTTGAATAAGGTGTTCCTGTAATTTCAGCAAGTAAAAAAGCAGCGGCTCCCATTATAGGGGGCATAAGTTGTCCACCTGTAGAAGCAGTAGCTTCAACGGCTCCAGCAAATTCGCCTTTATATCCTAACCTTTTCATCATAGGAATAGTGAAACTTCCAGTTCCAACCACATTTGCTACTGAACTTCCAGAAAGTGTTCCCATACAAGCACTAGAAATGACAGCTACTTTAGCTGGACCACCTGGAGAACTTCCAGATATAGAATTAGCTAAATCTATAAAAAATTCTCCCATTCCTGTTTTTTCTAAATATGCTCCAAAAAGTAAGAACATGAAGATAAAAGTGGAAGAGACTTGAATAGGTAGTCCCATAATTCCTTCTGTTGTATAAAAAAGATGTTGTACTAATCCAGAAAGACTTACACCTCTATGCCCTAAAGCTCCTGGAATACTTCTACCAATTAGAGCATAGATTATAAAAGCAATAGAGATTATAACCATTGGTAGACCTATAACTCTTCTAGCGGCTTCTAAGACTAAAAGAATTGCAATTCCACCAACTATCATATCCATTGCGTTTATGAGACCTTGTCTCATTACAATATCTTTAAAAAATATTACTACATATAGGCAACAAACTCCAGCTAAAAGTCCAAGTATACAGTCTAAAGGATGGATAGTATATTTATCCATTTTAGAGTGTGTAGGGTAAAGAAAGAATACAGCACTCAATCCAAAAGCTAAATGAATAGAACGAGCAATTTGAGCATCAATTCCCCCTCTAATAGCATAGTATAATTGGAATAATGTGAAACAAAATAATAGGATCCAGATTATTTTTCCTTGAAATCCTGATAAAATTCTGAATCTAGAACCTTTATCATATTTTGCTAGTAGCTCATCAACATCATTGATATTATTTCTTACAACATCGGTATTTTTCATAATTCTCCCCCTTTTAATCTATATTTTTTTTTAATAGTTATTGATATTTTTGTAGGTTTATCTCCAAGTATGTCTTCAGATAATCTATATTTTTTATTATTTAACCTAAGATAGTGTTTTGCAATAGGAAATATAGCCATATTGATATTTTTAAAATTTCTATTTATATTTAAAATCATTTTATCATTTTTTATCTCTAACTTTCCTTCTTCAGGAAGAAATGGTAAACCAACACCAAAAGAACTATATTCTGTCTTTACAAGTTTTATGTTTTCATTTTCTACTTTGAAAAATTCTTCGATTTCGGTTTTCATTACAGAGTGTGTATAGCCAAGTGAAAAATATTCGTTGTCCAATTTATAACTATATATTTTTTTATTGGTTAGGTCATTTATTTCTAGAAAATAGATAGTTTTAAGATGAAAAAATAAAAATAATATAATAACAAGTAAAGAGAAAAAAGATAAATATATAAAACTTTTTCTTTTTATTAACAAAATAAATCACTCCATTAAATATAATATATTTTATATATCTTTTATTTGCTTGAATAATACCATTTTTTAGAAGAGATGTCAATATTTTTTTAAAAAATATATAAAATAAAGGAATATTTTAAATAGAGAGATTTGTAAAAGTTGAGCAAGATAAAAGCAATATTCAGGGAAGATTTTTTACTTTAAGTTTGAAGATTATAAAAAAGAGTCCTACTTAAAAATAGTAAGTAGGGACTCTTTTTTTATATTTTATATAGAATTAATTATAGTTTTATTTTTGAAAAATGGTTTTTAGAGACTTTACAAGGTGGACAAACCCAATCTTCAGGTAATTCAACAAAAGGAGTACCAGCAGGGATACCATGTTCAACATCACCAATAGTAGGATCGTAAACATAACCACAAACTTCACAAATATATAAATCTTTACAAGTTGTATTGTGTTCTATTAACTCAGAGAAATGGTTTTTAGAAACTTTACAAGGTGGGCAAATCCAATCTTCAGGTAATTCAGCAAAAGGAGTACCAGCAGGGATACCATGTTCAACATCACCAATAGTAGGGTCATAAACATAACCACAAATCTCACATACATATTTTTTCATTTTATTAAACCTCCGTCCTCAAAAGTATTTCGCTTAACTAATTTTATTATACACCTTTTCTTATGAAATTTATACTGCTTTTTAAGTTTTTATGTATAACTATAATTCATATGGTTATTTTATTTTATATTATTTTTACTTGAATACTCAGAAATTTGATGTTACAATTATACTAAAGAAGAATATAGTTATGATAGGAGAGAAAATGAAGATTTTTAAATTGATAGCAATGCAAGTAGTTATAGGAAGTGTGGTTTTAGCTTTCTCAGGACAGCAAGAATGGTCGACTATGGCAATATATGATAATAAAATACCAGAAAATATAGTGATAAATAAAAAATATTTAGAAGTGCCAGATGTTGTAGATTATGTTTTTGTTAGAGCAAGAACAGCTAATATGAGAGATTTGCCTAGCATAGAAGGAAATGTAATAAAAAAATATCCGTATGATACTAAATTAAAAGCCATAAAAAAAGTTTCAAATTATGGAAATATTTGGTTTTATGTAGAGGATATAAATGGAAATAAAGGATATATTTCAGCTAATGTGGTTAGAAAAAGAATGTTTAGATTTCAAAAGGCTTTAGATAAAATTATGGAGTTGGAAGAATTTTTAGTTCAACAAAAGGGGCTAGGAAGAGAATTAGCAAGTACAAATTCATATATTCCAAATCCTGATAATCAAAATTTTAAAAGAGAAAAGGACAAATATGGAACTAGTTTGGATCAAAGTAGTATTGGAAAGTCTGCTATTAATGGAGAGGATATATATATTCCAGATAGATCAATACTTTCTGTAATCGAAAAAGGAAAAACAACTTCTAAAGTCAAAGTAGCTAGTATTCCAGAAGAACTTATTCTTTCTAATTCTTCCATCTCAAGAAATCCTAAAATACAAGATGAATTTTCAAAAGTAATAGCTATAGATATTTCAAATCAGAATATGATGGTTTTTGAAAAAAATTCAGATAAAATTTGGGAAGTAATATCATATGTATATAGTAAAACAGGTATAGAGAGTAAGTTAGGTTTTGAAACTCCAAGAGGTTTTTTTGTAGTACCTATGGTAAAATATATTATGCCGTATAATAGTGAAGTTGGAGAAAGAGAAGGATATGCAAGATATGCTATTAGGTTTTCTGGTGGTGGTTATTTACATGGGACACCAATTAATTATGATGAGGAGATAAATAAAGAATTTTTTATGAAACAAAAAGAAAAAACATTAGGAACTTTTACTGGAACAAGAAAATGTGTAAGAACGACAGAAGAACATGCGAATTTTCTATTCAATTGGATAATAGATAAGCCAAATAATAAAAGTAATGAGCAAAGACCAACTGAGAATGTAATGTTTGTAATATTTTAAAGAGGTGTAAAATTGAAGAAAATATTTTTTATTTTTATACTATTTAGCATATTTGTAGCTTGTAGTTCAACTGATAAAAATTTTAAAAAAATAAAAATAGTTGAGAGTGAACCACAGTATATATTAGAAGAGATAAAATAACAAAAAAAAACCATTTTATGGTAGAAAATTAATCGTATGTTATGATATAATTATTTAAATGACAGAAAAGGCAACGGGATAAAATAATGAAGGATAATTTTTTTACAAAGATAATTTATGAAACATATTATCTTATGTTTTTATTATCTGAAAGAAAGAAAAAACAAAAAGAAGAAAATAGCATAGCTACTAAATTTTTAAATTATAATAACAAAAGAGTTTTCAAAGATATAAAACAAAAGAAGATAGAGAAAGTTCTAATACTTTTACCTCACTGTTTACAAAAATATAGTTGTCCATTAAAAATTACATCAAGTATAGAGAATTGTAAAAAATGTGGGCAATGTGTAATAGGTGATTTTTTAAAAATTCAGTTAGAATTTCCTGTGGATATAAAGGTTGCTACTGGAGGAACTCTTGCTAGAAAACATATAAAGGATATTAGACCAGATTTAGTAATGGCGATAGCTTGTAAAAGAGATTTGATAGCTGGAATACATGATTCTTATCCAGTAAATGTTTATGGAGTTTTTAATGAAATTAAAGATGAACCATGTATAAATACAACTGTATCAATAAAAAAAGTAAGGGAGTTTTTAAAAGAAGTATTTTGATTTTATAGATAGGAGGTAGAACTTGAGAAAGAAATATTTTTTAATAGCTCTTATATTTACAGTAGGAATGAATCTTTTAGCTTCTGAAAAAGAAGATTTAGCCTTTGTGGATGAGTTATATAAACAAAAAAAATTTGATATGGCAATAGTAGAATCTAAAAGTTTTTTAGATAAATATCCCACTTCTAAATATACTAAAAATGTTCAGGATAGAATAGCTAAAGTTTATTTTTTAATGGGAGATTATCCTAATGCAATAAAATATTTTAAAATTTTATCAATAAATAATGAGTTGAAAGATAAAGAAAAAAATGAGGTAAGACATTATTTAGCAGTGGCTTATGCAGGCATTGAAGATAAAAAGACAAGTGAAGATTATTTAAATCTAATATCTAAAAAAGATGAGTATTATGAAAAAACTATATATGATATAGGTACTACATATTTAGCTAAAGAGAATTATACGTATGCAGAGGAAAAGTTTCAAACTTTAATATCTTTAAATGGAAAATATTATAATGATGCAATTTTAAATATTTCTTTGTTATCCTACAATAAGGGAGATTATAATAGAAGTATAGCTTATCTTGATCAATATTCAAAACTTAATGGAGCCAAAAAGCTCATCTTTATGAATTATTTATTAGGCTCATCTTATTATAAATTAGATAGATCAGATTTAGCTGTATTATACTTTGAAAAAAGCGCTCAAGATATAGGAAATAGTTATGGAAGAAAAGCAAATCTTAATTTGATAGAAATATATAGTAATAAAGGTGAGATAGATAAGGCTAAATATAGACTAGAGCAATTAAAAAATACTTTAGATTATAATGAAGGAATTAGAATACTTGGGGACTCTTATGCAGCAAAAGGAGAGTATGAAAAAGCTATTGAGTGTTATGCTCAAGTTAGTGATTTAAATAATCCTAAATTATTATATAGTTATGGATTTTCTTTATACAAACTTGATAGACTAAAGGAAGCTAAAACTTATTTTGAAAGTCTTAAAAGTAGTTCCTACTATAGTCAAGCTATTTATTATTTATTTGCTATTGATTATAAATTAGGTGACTATAAAAATATTTTAGCTAATAAAGAGATTGTAAAAAAATATTCTATAAATTCTAAAGATATAGAAAGCATAAATACAATTATAGCTAATTCAGCTTATGAATTAGGAGAATATGAACTTTCTAAGCAATATTATAGGATGAATTATGAAGAAAAAATTAACCTTGAAAACTTATATAGAATAATTGTAATAGATAATAAATTAAACAATTTAGAAAGTATTAAATTAGGATTTGATGAATATAATAAAAAATTTCCTCAAGATGAAAAATATAGAAAAAATATTTATCTTTCTATGGGAGAAATATATTATAAAAATGGAATGTTAGATGAAAGTGTTAAAATATACAAAGAATATTTAAATAGTAGGAGAGATTTTGATATTTTAGATAATCTTATAACTGTATTATTAGTACAACAAAATTATCGTGAAATGATGAATTATCTAAATATAGCAGAT